>NZ_JH470355.1:59572-60928 GCF_000239715.1 Actinomyces sp. oral taxon 849 str. F0330
CGGCGAGGACGGCGCGCAGGGCGTCGACATCGGTCGGGGGCGGTTCCACCGGTCAGTGAGGCGGAAGGCGGGCGGGGCGGGCACGGAACGATCGTGCCACGCCTTCGGAGGGAGGGGTATACGCAGATACAGGGGCCTGCGGGACCGTGCGGCTCGGTTAGGGTTGGCGCATGCGTATCGTCCTCCCCACCGTCCTGGCGTTCGCCCTGACGCTGTATGCCCTGCTGGACTGCGCGCGCACGCCGGAGGAGAGCCTGCCGGCGCGGATGCCGAAGTTCCTGTGGATCATGCTCATCGTCGTGTTCCCAGCCGTCGGGCCGATCGCCTGGATCATCGTCTCACGGGTCAAGGCCGCCGAGGAGCGCGGCGGCTATGTGGAGCCCACCGTATGGTCCTCCAGGGAGGGCACGACCTTCCGTCGCCCGGAGCGGGCCCGGCCCATGGCTCCCGACGACGACCCCGAGTTCCTGCGGGACCTGGAGCAAGACATCCGTCGTCGTAAGCACCACCCGGAGAAGTCCGTCGACGGCGGCGATGGCGATGCGGGGATCGGGGACGATACCGGGAAGGATACTGGGCAGTCCGATGCCGGAGATGCTGGCGGCACCAACCGGCCCGACACCGATCAGCGCTGAGAAACCGGGGGAAGACCGGGACTGGGGCGTCGGGTCTCAGACGATCTCAAGGAAGGGCCTTCTGCGCTTTGGGCCAGGAACCCGTGTCGACGTCGTAGCCGTGGGCGGCGGCGTGGATGAGCCAGTCGTCCGGCATCCAAGCGCGCCCCACGATCTGAGGGTGCTCGGGCATGTAGCGCACCGACCACAGGATGAGGACAAGCTCGGCCCACTGGGCCCGGATCTTCAGGCGCACCGAGCCGGAGGCGTTGGCGGCGGCGATGACGATCTCCCCGGTGGCGGTGAGCCGGACCTCCTGGATGTCGGCGTAGGAGATGGGCATGACGCCCTCCCCCGTACCCAGGTAGATGCCGTGGGTGGAGATGGTCAGGCGGGCGGCGGCCATGTGGCGCCACTTCTCAACGGCATCGGCCTCGGCGGCGCGACGGCGCCGGTGGTTGAGGTAGGCCTGTCCGCCGAAGAAGGCGGCTGTCAGGGCCAGGCCAACGGGGCCGCCGGCCAGGAAGAAGCCGCGGGAGGGGTTGTAGGCGGCGTCCCCGCGCCGCCACATGAGCAGCTCGGCGTCGCAGGTGGCCAGCATGACCTCACCGGATCCCAGGGCCGGGCGCACGGGGTCGATGGCCGGTGAGACCGGGTTGGGTTGCCGGCCCTGTCGGGTGGCGGTCAGGACGGCGGCGGTGTGCCACCGACACGAAGTCCTGCCCGGTCCAGGGGCGCCGCG
>NZ_JH470355.1:60948-72756 GCF_000239715.1 Actinomyces sp. oral taxon 849 str. F0330
GGGCCCCGGTGCGCGTCACCTCGCCGGATGCGGCAGACCGGTTGCCGGTGCGCACGACCTGGCCGCCGACAGGGCGCGAGGGCGGCTGCTGGGTCACCGCGCCGCCTCGGTGCTGTTGGCACTGTTGTCGCTGTTGTCGCTGTCGGTGTGGAGGGGCCGGCCGGTGGCGGCCCGGGCGGCGGAGGTGCCGGGCACCATATCGCGGGCCTGGCGCAGCAGGTCTCCGGCCGGCTCCCAGTAGGCCAGCCCCACCAGGGTGCGGTCCTCGAAGGTCAGCGAGGTCAGGGAGGCCAGGGCGCACTGGCGCCGGCGCGGGTCATGGGCCAGGGAGCGTCCTTCCAGGAAGAGGCGCAGCGACCAGACGGGCAGCTGATGGGAGACGAGAAGAGCCTCGTGGCCCTCGGCGATGCCCAGCGCGGAGACGACGGCGCCGCGCATGCGTTCGACGATCTCGCGGTAGGGCTCGCCCCAGGAGGGGCGCAGCGGGTTGACGTAGCTGCTCCAGTTGGCGGGGTGGGCCAGGATCCAACGGTTGCGGTTGACGGCCACGCCCTCGAAGCTGTTGCCCGCCTCGATGAGCCGGGCGTCCGTCGTCGGCGTCAGGCCGAAGGCCGCGGCCGTGGGCGCTCCGGACTCGCGGGCCCGCTCCAGGGGCGAGGTGATGACCCGGGTGATGTCGTGCCCGGAGGCGGACAGGACATCGGCGACCTGTTGGGTCATCTGGTGGCCCAGGGTCGACAGGTGGTAGCCGGGCAGGCGGCCGTAGAGGATGCCCTCGGGGTTGTGCACCTCGCCGTGCCGCATGAGGTGGATCGTCGTGCGCGCCATGCGGTGATTCTCGCACGCCCGTCCACCTCGGTCAGCCACCGGGTCCCGTAGGGTGTTCCCCATGACGACTCGCAGTGCCTGGGGTCTCGGTCTGGCGACCGTAACCGACGACGGCAACACCCTTGACGTGTGGTACCCCCGCCCGGTTCTCGGCGATGAGCCCGAGGACGGCCATGCCAACCTCCTGTCGACCCTGAGCGCCATGGAGCGCCGCGACGAGGCCCGCGGCGTGCACACCACAGTGGTGCGCACCTGGGCCGATCTCGACGACGCCCCCCAGACGGTGGCCGGCGCCTACCTGCGCCTGCACGCTCTGTCCCACCGCCTGGCCAAGCCCAACACCGTCAACCTGGATGGGATCTTTTCCCGCCTGCCCAACGTGGTGTGGACCTCCGCTGGCCCCTGCCGCGCCGAGGACTTCGAGACCACCCGCACCCGCCTGCGCGCCGCTCTGGGGCGCCCGGTGCAGGTCCACTCGGTGGACAAGTTCCCCCGCATGACCGACTACGTCCTGCCCTCGGGCGTGCGCATCGGCAATGCCTCGAACGTGCGCCTGGGCGCCTACCTGTCCGAGGGCACCACGGTCATGCACGCCGGCTTCGTCAACTACAACGCCGGGACGCTGGGCCGCTCCATGGTCGAGGGCCGCATCTCCCAGGGCGTCATCATCGGTGACGGCTCCGACGTCGGCGGCGGCGCCTCCACCATGGGCATGCTCTCGGGCGGCGGCCGCCAGCGCGTGGCCCTGGGCGAGCGCTGCCTGCTGGGCGCGAACTCGGGGCTGGGGATCCCGCTGGGTGACGATTGCGTCGTCGAGGCTGGGCTGTACCTGACGGCCGGGACGAAAGTCTCCCTCATGCCGCAGGGCGGCGTGGTGCCCGGCAGCCACGGTCTGTTCAAGGAGCCGCGCGTGGTCTCGGCTCGCGAATTGGCCGGCGCCTCCAACGTCCTGTTCCGCCGCAACTCCCAGTCCGGTGCCGTCGAGGCGCTGGCCCGCGGCGGCAAGGGCATCGAGCTGACCTCGCCGCTGCAAGCCAACCAGTGAGCCACTGAGCCGGTCCCCCTCCTGCTTCTGGTCGACGCTGCTCCTGGCGACTCCCTCCACTTAATCATCAGGATGACACCGCGATGCACTCCAGACCGGAATCGCGCTCAGGAGGAGCCGGGTGCAGGGGTGGACGGGGTGCTCCATGAGCTCGGCCGTGGGGCCGGTCTCCACGAGGCGGCCGGCCTGGAGCACCACCGTGGTGTCGGCAAGGTAGCGGGCCGAGGCCAGGTCATGGGTGATGTAGAGGATGGACAGGCCCCGCTCCCGGCGCAGCCGTAGTAGCAGGTCGAGGACGCCGGCGCGCAGCGGGGCGTCCAGCATCGAGGTGGGTTCATCGGCTACTAGCACCTCAGGCTCGCAGGCCAGGGCCCTGGCGATGGCCACGCGCTGGCGCTGTCCACCGGAGAGCTCGTGGGGACGCGCCCCCAGGAGCTCAGGCTCCAGGCCGACGGCGTCCAGCAGCTCGGCCGCCTCGGCTGCGATGTCGGCCCGATCAACGGCGCCCCGGTGCACGGCGAGGGCCCGCCCCAGCGCATGCCCGACGGTGTGGGCCGGGTTGAGGGAGGCAAAGGGGTCCTGGAAGACCATTTGGACCCGTCTGCGGTAGCTGCGGGAGGCGCGGCGCGGTTCCTCGGCCAGGACGTCGCGCCCCTCCAGGAGGAGGCGCCCGGCGGTGGGGGTCTCCAGACGCGCGATGACGCGGGCGAGGGTCGACTTGCCCGAGCCGGTCCGCCCCACCAGGGCCAGGATCTCTCCGCGGTGCAGGGTCAGGTCGACGCCGTCCAGGGCACGGATAGTGCGCCGCGAGAGCAGCCCGCCGACGGGAAAGTCTTTGCGCAGTCCCTCGACCTCAAGAATCGGCTCAGCCAGCGTCTTCTTCCTGCGGCCGGGACGGAGCGGCAGCCCCGACACAAGAGCCTGCGTGGCCGGGTGGGCGGGTGAGGTGAGGATGCGGCGAGCCGGCCCCTCCTCCACGAGGCGGCCCGCCTCCATGACTCCGATGCGGTCACACACCCCGGCCATGAGGAACAGGTCGTGAGTGATGAGCAGGACGGAGAAGCTCAGGCGGGCCTTGAGATCAAGCACCAGTTCCATGATCTCCCGCTGGACGACGACGTCGAGGGCCGTGGTCGGCTCATCCAGGACGAGCAGGCGGGGCCTGAGGGCCAGGGCCATGGCGATGACGACGCGCTGGCGCTGCCCACCAGAGAGCTGATGGGGATAGGCGCGCAGGCGGTCGGACGAGATGCCGACGGACTCCAGCAGCTCGGCGGCGCGCTCGCGGGCGGTGCGCCGTCGTAGGCCATCGTGGGTGGTCAGGACGTCGGCGATCTGCTCGCCGATCGTCATGACGGGGTTGAGGGCGTTCATAGCGGCCTGGGGGACGATGGCGATCTCCCGCCAGCGCAGGCGGCGCAGCTCGCCCGCCTCCAGGGCCAGGACATTGCGCCCGCCCACCAGGACACGGCCGGAGGTGATACGCGCCGCGGGGCCCAGCAGTCGCATGATCGCGGCCGCGACCGTGGTCTTGCCGCAGCCGGAGGAACCGGCCAGGCCCATCACCTCATCCCGTCCGACGGCGAGGCTGAACCGGTCGACGCCGATGACGCGGCCACCTCCGCCGGGACGATCACCGGCGTCGTACTCGACGCTCAGGTCCTCGATACGTAGGACAGGTTCAGGGACGGCCCGGTTACCACTGTCCGGCTCGGCAGCTGGAGTTGGGGGCCGCTGCCTACCAGGCGCCCCAGAGGCCGCGCGGCGCAGGCCGGGATTGGTGGCCTCGTCGACGCCGGCGTTGATGAGGGCCAGGGCGTAGGCGACCAGCGCGATGGCGAGGCCCGAGGGCACGAAGGTCCACCAGCGGCCGGTCATGAGCGCGCCGTCGGTGGCGGCCCAGTAGAGGTTGGTGCCCCAGGACACGGAGTCGGAACGGCCGAGTCCCAGGAACTCGAGCCCGGCCTGGGCACCGATGGCGGAGTTGACGCAGCCCAGCAGCGTGGACATGACGACCGAGGCCATGTTGGGCAGCATCTCGCCCGCCATGATTCGCACCGGCCGTTCCCCGCTGACGACGGCGGCCTCCACGAAGTCCGTGCCGCGCAGGCTCATGGCCTGGGAGCGCAGGACGCGGGCGGCCCCGGCCCAGCCGGTGACGACGAGGACGATGAGGGTACTGCCCCACCCCGGCGGCATGTAGGCGGCCAGGACGACGAGCAGCGGTAGACCCGGCAGCAGGAGGAAGACGTTGGTGGCCACGGACAGCAGGCCGTCGACCGTTCTTCCCAGGTGGGCGGAGGCCAGGGCGACGACGAGGGCCACGAGCGTCGCCAGCACGCCGGCACCCAGGCCCACGGCCAGCGAGGAACGGGCGCCCCACAGGGTCATGGCGAGCACGTCCTGACCCTTCGGCGTCACGCCGAACCAGTGGGCCGGGCTCGGGGCAGCGGCCGGGGCACCCGTGATGCGGGCGGGATCGCCGGGGCTGATGACGGGCGCCAGGAGCGCGGCGATGATGAGCGGGGCCAGAACCACCACCCCAGTCCGGGCCCGGCGGGAGCGGGTCAGGGAGGCGAGCAGGCCGGTCAAGGGGCTGCCGCACCGTTGAGCGCGCCGTCGGGTGCGCTGCTGGAGGTACCGGCGGGCCGGGCTCATGACTCCCCCTGCCCGCCGGCGCGCACGCGGGGATCGAGGCGGACGTAGACGAGGTCCACCAGGAGGTTCGCGGCCAGGACGGCGGCGGTGATGGTCAGGAAGATTCCCTGCATGAGCGGGTAGTCCAGGGCGCCCACGGCGCTGAAGAGCTGGTAGCCGATGCCGGGGTAGGCGAAGACGACCTCGGTGAGTATCGAGCCGCCGACGATGAAGCCCAGCGACATGCCGATGCTGGTCACCGTGGGCAGCATGGCGTTGCGGGCGGCGTAGCGCAGCATGATCCGCGGGCGCGTGAGCCCCTTGGCCTCGGCCAGGAGGATGTAGTCCTGGGAGGCTGTGGCGATCATCGTGTTGCGCATCCCCAGGGCCCAGCCGCCCAGGGAGACCGCCACGATGGTGAGGGCCGGCAGTGCGAGGTGCTGTGCGACGTCGGCCAGGAAGGCGGGGCTGGACCAGTCCACGACGGTCCCGGCGGTGTAGGCGTGGCGCAGCGGGAACCAGCCCAGGCCCATCCCGAGAAGGTAGAGGGAGCCCATGGCCAGCCAGAAGTAGGGGAAGGAGCCGAGGAAGACCAGGAGGGGCACGAAGATCGAGTCGACCACTCCCCCGCGCCGCCATGCAGCCAGGATTCCCAACAGGCTGCCGACGCCGGCCGCGATGACCAGGGCGACACCGCCCAGCAGGACGGTCCAGCCGATCTGGCTGCCGATCACCTCGCTGACCGGTGCCGGGAAGCGGGAGATGGATACGCCCAGGTCCCCGGTGAGGATGGACTTGAGGTAGCGGAGGTACTGCTGCCACAGGGGTGCGTCATCGAGCCCAAACAGCCGGCGCAGCTGGAGGGCCTGCGTCTCGGTGAGGCGGGCGCCGGAGCGGGCGAACATGCGTGAGACGGGGTCGCCGGGCATGAGCCGGGGCAGGAGGAAGTTGAGGGTGACCGAGGCCCAGAAGGCCAGGAGGTAGTAGCCCAGGCGCTTGAGGATGTAGGCCACCGGCGCGCGCCTCCTTCCCGAGCATCGAGCGGCAAGCTGCTGTGGGCGACTCGATCCGCCGCCCGGGATAGTGTCCCCGTTCCGGCCGGGTGGCCGGTAGCCTCGCGAGCCCCACGGCGTGGGGCGGCCGCCGGCGGGGCGGCTCAGCCGCGGGGCCTGAGGGCGTTGAGGACCAGGACGGTGGTGGCGGCGCGGGTGCTCAGTGAGGCGTAGGGGTTGTCCCGGTTGGGCCAGCCGGTGAAGTTCTCGTCGGTGTAGGCGCCCCAGACGGGACCGGGGAACAGGGGGATGACGGGCAGCTGGTCGGCGTAGCGCTGCTGGATCTGGCGGCAGATCTCGATCTGGCCGGCCTGATCGGTGGCGGCGGCGAACCGGCTGAGCAGGGCGGTGGCCTGCTCGTCGCCGAAGCGGTGGTAATTCTCCAGGGCGTGGGTGCCGATGGGCTTGACCTTCTGGGTGCTCATGGTCGCCTCGTAGTAGGTGTACGGGGTGGCGCCCAGGGAGGACCAGCACACGGCGGTCTCGAAGGTTCCGGTCTCCAGTGCGGCGGTGACCTCGGTCCAGTCAGGTGAGTCGACGGTGGCGCTGATGCCGATGTCGGCGAGGTTCTGGACGATGATCCGGGCGACGCTGAGCCAGTCCGACGACGTCGAGCCCACCTGGATCGTCAGGGTGAGCGGCTTGCCGTCCAGGCCCAGGCGCTTGGAGTCCGCCCCGAGGACGTAGCCGGCGGCGTCAAGGGCAGCGGTGGCAGCGGCCTTGTCGTAGGTGCACAGGGGCGCGGCGGCCACGGCCGGGTCCTTCCATGTCTGGAAGCTCTCGCTCAAACCGGTGGGGTCGGCGGGCTGGGCGTAGCCGGACATGCCGGTGGCGCAGATGGTCTTGCGGTCGATGGCCTGGCTGAGGGCCTTACGGAAAGCGGGGTCGTTGTAGGGGGCCTTGGTGGTGTTGAGGGTCCACTGGATGGTGGAGTCGGCTCCGGGGAACCAGTAATGGCGGTGGGCGGGGTCCTTGTCGATGTAGGCGGTCTGGATGTCGGCCATATACTGCGGCGCCCAGTCGACGTCGCCGCTGACGGCGGCCAGATTGGCGCTGTCGTTGCCGGCGAAGGCCAGCATGCGGATGCCGGGGAGCGAGTCTTGGTCGGCGGTGCGGCCGGTGCTGGAGGCGCCGGCGTCGTCCTGGCGGTTGTTGCCCCAGTAGGTGGGGTTGGGCATGAGGTCGAAGGACTGGGCCTGGAAGTTGGCGACCCGGGTGAAGGGGCCGGTGGCGATGGGTTCGGGGTTGGGGTACTCGGCCGGTTCGGAGATGGCGGACCACACGTGGTCGGGGGCGATGAGCTGGCTGCCGAGCTCCTGCAGGGCGACGGAGTAGGGGCGGGTGAAGGTGAGGGTGACTGCGGTGGCGTTGTTGACGGTCACGGAATCGAGGTAGTCGTAGCCGCCGGTGACGGCGCGGTGGACGGCGAAGGTGGTGACCACGTCCTTGGCCACCAGCGGTCTGCCGTCGGACCAGGTGACGCCGGGGCGCAGGTAGAAGGTGAGGGCGGTGGCGCCGTCGGACATCGCCCAGGAGTCGGCGAGCCAGGGGGTGACCTCGCCGCTGAGGGGGTTGACGATGAGGAGGGGCTCGTAGATGGCCTGCCCGGTCATGGGGGCGCTGTTGGTGGTGAAGGGGTTGAAGTTGCGGATGAAGGTGCCCGTGTCCTCTCGCGGGATTGTCAGCAGGCGCGGACCGTCGGCTTTTCTGGAGCAGCCGGAGGCGGCCAGGAGGACGGCGAGGGCACCTGTGGCGCCTCCAGTCAGGACCTGACGGCGGGAGGGGCCGGAGGTGCGCGGCGAGACTGGCGAGACCAGTGAGACCGGCGCGCCCGGTAAGACCGGTGAGACCTCAACGGGCACGGCTGGTCCTTTCGTCCATGGAGCTCATACTTCCTGGGCGAGGTTATCGCGCGGCCGGTTCGCCTTGATAACGGAGGCGGGGGCCGCCGCGCCCGCGGGAGCGCCGCGAGCGCGACAGGCCCGTCTTCGGGCCGACCCTATGAAACATAGTGTTCACACTCTATGCCAGTATCAAGGTGTTCGTTATCATAGTCATGGGTTGTTCTGCGCAAAGGAGGGGAGACCAGATGGCTGCAACGTCCACGGCCGTCCGCACCCCCGAGGCTGCTCAGCCCGTTGGTGACGCACTGCCGCCCCGGCGCAGGCGCCGCGTCCCTGTGTGGGCATCGCAGCGCGTCCTCAAGGCGACGATGGCGATCACCGGCACGATCATGGCCCTGTTCGTCGTGGTCCATATGGTCGGCAATCTCAAAGTTCTCGCAGGACCAGAGGCGTTCAACGGCTACGCCGCCTGGCTGCGGCAGGTCGCCTACCCGCTCCTGCCGCACGAGGGACTCCTGTGGGCGATGCGCTTGGCCCTGGGGGCCTGCATCGCGGCGCACATCGCGGCGGGGATCGCGCTGTGGCGACGTGCGAGGGGCGCTCGCGGAGCCTTCCGGCGCCGGGCCCTGCCCGCCCGCACCATCGGCGCCCGCTCCATGCTGGTGACCGGCGCCCTCATCGGGGTCTTCGTCCTCATCCACATTCTCGACCTGACCATCGGCTGTCTCATCGCCCCTGAGAGCTTCCAGGCACCGACGACGTCGAACGGCGAGCTGCAGGTCAGCGCCTACCACAACCTCGTGGCGAGCCTGTCGCGCCCCGGCATGGCGGTCTTCTACAGCCTGGTCATGCTGGCGCTCTCCCTCCATCTGGCGCAGGGCCTGTGGAACGTGGTCATCGACCTGGGCGGCACCGGCCCCAGGCTGCGAAAGGTGTGTCGCGCCGTCGCCCTGGCCGTGGCCCTGACCATCGCGGTCGTCAACGGCCTGTTGCCCGTCCTCATCTGCACGGGGGTGATCGGATGAGCACGAGCGCACCGCGGGCCGTCGGTGGCCTGTACGACATCGGCGAGGATCTTGATGCGCATCTGCCGGACTGCCCGCCCGAGCAGGCCTGGGAGCGTCGGCGCGACGAGTACCGCCTGGTCAATCCCGCCAACCGCCGCAAGCTGACCGTCATCGTGGTGGGCGCCGGCCTGGCCGGTGCCGGGGCAGCCGCAGCCTTGGGGCGCCTGGGCTACCGGGTGGAGTGCTTCAGCCTGCACGACGCCCCGCGCCGCGCCCACTCGGTGGCCGCGCAGGGCGGGATCAACGCCGCCCGGGCCCGCAAGGTCGACGGCGACTCGCTGACGCGCTTCGTCAAGGACACCGTCAAGGGCGGGGACTACCGGGGGCGGGAGGCCGACGTCGTGCGCCTGGGGCTGGAGTCCGGCCGGGTCATCGACCACATGGAGGCGATCGGTGCGCCCTTCGCCCGTGAGTACGGCGGCCAGCTCGCCACCCGCTCCTTCGGCGGGGTGCAGGTCTCGCGCACCTACTACACGCGCGGACAGACCGGTCAGCAGTTGGAGATCGCCTGTGCCCAGGCGCTCCAGGAGCAGATCGCCGCCGGGAGCGTCCACATGCACACCCGCACCGAGATGCTCGACCTCATCGTGGCCGACTCCCGTGCTAAGGGCATCGTCGCCCGGGACCTGCTCTCCGGCGAGGTGCGGGCCCACACCGCTCACGCCGTCGTGCTGGCCACCGGCGGCTACGGCAGCGTCTACCACTACTCGACCCTGGCCATGGCCTCCAACGCCACCGCCACCTGGCGCGCCCACCGGCGCGGGGCGGCCTTCGCCTCCGCCTGCATGGTGCAGTTCCACCCCACGGCCCTGCCCGTGAGCTCCCACTGGCAGTCCAAGACCACGCTCATGAGCGAGTCCCTGCGCAACGACGGGCGCATCTGGGTGCCCGTGCGCCCCGGGGATGAGCGGCCCCCGAACGACATCCCCGAGGACGAGCGCGACTACTACTTGGAGCGCAAGTACCCGGCCTTCGGCAACCTCACCCCGCGCGACGTCGCCTCGCGCAACGCCCGCGAGCAGATCGAGTCCGGCCGCGGCGTCGGGCCGCTGCGCAACTCGGTCTACCTCGACTTCCGCGACGCCCTGGAGCGACTGGGCAAGGAGACCATCGCCTCGCGCTACGGCAACCTGTTCGAGATGTACCTCGACGCCACCGGGGAGGACCCCTACGAGGTTCCCATGCGCATCGCCCCGGGCGCCCACTTCACCATGGGCGGGCTGTGGGTGGACTTCGACCAGATGTCCACCATCCCGGGGCTGTTCGTGGGCGGGGAGGCCTCGAACAACTACCACGGCGCCAACCGCCTGGGAGCGAACTCGCTGCTGAGCGCCAGCGTGGACGGATGGTTCGTGCTTCCGCTGGCGGTGCCGAACTACCTGGCCGGGCTGGTGGGCAGCAAGCCCCTGAGCCCCGACGCGCCGGAGGCGCTTCAGGCCGTGACCGACACCCGCAAGCGCATTGAGGCGCTCATGGCGGTGGGCGGGACCCACCGCCCCGTGTGGTTCCACCGCCGTCTGGGTGAGGTCCTCTACGCCGGCTGCGGGGTCAGCCGCTCCGAGGCGGGGCTGCTGCGCGCCCTGGAGGAGGTGCGCGCCCTGCGCGAGGAGTTCTGGGCCGATGTCAAGGTGGTCGGCGGCCAGGCGCGCCTCAACCAGGAGCTGGAGAAGGCGCTACGGGTCGCCGACTTCCTGGAGCTGGCGGAGGTCATGATCCTCGACGCCCTGGACCGGCGCGAGTCCGCCGGCGCCCACTTCCGCGAGGAGTACGCGACCCAGGGCGGCGAGACCCAGCGCAATGACGAGACCTGGTGCTCCGTCTCGGCCTGGCAGACGGGGCCCGACGGCGGGCACACGCGCCGCACGGAGCCACTGAGCTTCTCGCTGGTACCCATGCAAGTGAGGGACTACCGATGAGGATCGAGCTGGAGATCTGGCGGCAGGACGGGCCGCGGGCGCGGGGCTTCTTCGAGAGCCACGTGGTGGAGGACGCCGAGCCGCAGATGAGTCTGCTCGAGCTGCTCGACCGCCTCAACGACCAGATCATCGAGGCCGGTGGCGAGCCGGTGGTCTTCGAGTCGGACTGCCGGGAGGGGGTGTGCGGGGCCTGCGGCTTCCTCGTCAACGGGGTGCCGCACGGGCCGATGGACACGACGCCGGCCTGCCGTCAGCACCTGCGGGCCTTCCCGGGGGTGACGCACTTCCGGTTGGAGCCGTGGAGGTCGGCGGCCTTCCCGGTCATCCGGGACCTGGCGGTGGATCGCACGGCGCTCGACGAGCTCATCCGGGTGGGCGGAACCGTGGACGTGGCCGCGGGGACCGCCCCGGACGCCGACGACGTCGCCCAGGGGCATCTGCAGGCCGAGCGGGCGCTGGACTTCGCCGCCTGCATCGGCTGCGGGGCCTGCGTGGCGGCATGCCCGAACGGGGCGGCGGCGCTCTTCGCAGGGGCGAAGCTGGCGCACCTGTCGCTCATGCCGGCCGGGCGCATCGAGCGGGGACGCCGAGCCCGGGCAATGACTCGGGAGCTCGATGAGCTCTTCGGGCCGTGCTCGGAGTACGGCGAGTGCGTGCCGGCGTGCCCGGCGGGGATCCCGATCGAGGCGATCGCGTTGCTCAACCGGGAGGTGCTGCGCGCCGGTCTGCGCGGCGCCACCCGCGACGACTGACGCCACCCATGCCACCAGGGCCGACGACCGGCTCCCGGAGCTCGCAGGAAGAGCGGGGATCAGGACTCGGGCTTGTGGGCGACGAGGGCGATGCCGACCATGTCCTTCTCGTAGCGCTTGAAGGTGCGGGCCATCTCCTGAACGCGCCCGCGCAGCTCCTTGTCCGCGGCGACGTTGCGCGCGATCCGCAGGAAGCCGCCCAGCCCCTCGTCACGGATGTTGCGCCCGACCTTGAGCAGGGCCATGGGGGCGGTGTCGACCCAGTCGACGACGAGCCCGGCGTCCTCCATGAGCTCCTTCCAGGCGGCGGCCGTCATAGGGCGGGCGTTGACGTGGATGGAGCGGGCCAGGTCGCGGCGCAGCTCGGTGTAGTACTCCTCGTCGATGTCGTCGGGGATGACGCCGAGCTCGTGGATGGCGTAGCGCCCGCCCGGGCGCAGGACGCGGGCGGCCTCGGCGACGATGGCGGCCTTGCCCTTGTCCCCCTGCATGGTGAGCATGGCCTCGCCGACGACGACGTCGGCACTGGCGTCGTCCAGGCCGGTGTCGGCGGCCTCACCCTGGCGGACGGTGCCGAGGTCCCCGACGACGGCGGCCACGCGCCGGGCGGCGTCGGGGTCGCGGTCGATGGCCGTGTAGGAGGCGGGGCGGTCCTTGATGATCTCGG
>NZ_JH470355.1:73310-96901 GCF_000239715.1 Actinomyces sp. oral taxon 849 str. F0330
GCGAGTTCGACGACGTCGGCGCCCGCCAGGCCAGCGTGGCCGAGCATGGCCGTAGACAGGGCGGCGCCGCCCGGACGCAGGACGCGCTTGCCGGCGCGGGCCAGGACCCAGTGGCCGGGCGCGGAGGCGACGGGACGGTCGGCGTAGGGCAGCGGCAGGTCGGCGGAGGTGGTGGAGTCTGCGGGCTTCTCACTCATGAGGTCAGCCTAACCATAGTAGTTCCACGGCGGGCAGAGTCCGACGTCGATGACTCGATGACGCCAGCAAGGCACCTGGAAGGCCCAGACGCTCAGGGGGTGAGCGTCGGCGCGGCAGCCAAGTTCGGCAGGTACCCATTGAGTACGACACCACTACCGCGACTATAGGGTGGGCTAGGCAGATGCAACGTCTTGGAGGTTGTCGAGGAAGCTCCTGATGACCTCGGCACCACTCGCGAGCGTGTCAATCTGTTCTTCGACGTCGCGGAGCCGACGACGCAGCTCGGGTGCAACGGAGGGGCAGGCTCTCAGCGCACCGCTTTCCGTGGCACAGGGCAGCACCGTCCTGATAAGTGAGAGCGGGAATCCGGCATGAGACATGCGTAACGATCTGGCGGGCGGCTAGAACCTCTTCAATGCCGTAGTCACGATAGCCATTGTCACGGCGCGTAGGCGTCAGCAGCCCCTACGCGCTCACCGGACTGGTGTCCGGGCCGATCTCGGACCGAGGTAACGCCGGATCATCCTTACGCTTGGGACGGTCGTCTTCACGTTGGCAACAGCAGCCTGTGCAGTTTCCGCTGGTTTCTGGACGATGTTCACCTTCCGTTTTATCACTGGCGGTGCGGCAGCCATCGCTGCACCACAAGTGTGGGCACTGATTCCCGCACTCGTCGGCCCGGATCAGAAACATGTCCTGCGCGTCATGGGATATGCGACCGCCGGACTGTCAATCGCTCAGGTCGTCGGCGTTCCTCTCGGGAGCCTTCTCGCGATCATCGACCGGCGCATTGTCTTCCCCATCATCGGGGTCTGCTCGTTGGGGCTAACAGTCACACTCTGGTACCAGATCCCTGATATCCGCCCCACCGCGGCAACTAAGAAGGTGCCGTACCTGACCCTGCTCCACGCACCACAAGCGTTCACACGATTCCTGTCCTACCTCGCATACACCCTGGCGTTCTTCACCGTGTTCACCTACGCACCGACGTGGTTGGAGGACGGCCTGGGCACCTCGAAGGTCACAGTGGCGCACATCGTCCTGGCTGGCGGGATCGGTAACACGATCGGCAGTCTCTTCGGCGTCCGGCTGACCGGCCGTATGACCCCTGTCCGAGCCATCTACCTGAGTGCTGTGGTGATGGGCATCGCCTACCTGACACTCGCCGTCTCTCCGCCTCCGCTCGCCGTGGGCTTGGTGTTCTTACCTCTCTTCGCCTGTGAGGGCGCGATGCTCAGCGTCCGCATGCTCCACCTGCAGCAACTCGACAACACAGCGCGAGGCACCATCTCCACCCTCACTAGTGCGGTGATGTACCTCGGCACGACGGTGGCCGGGCTTATCGGTGGCCCGTTGCTCACTCTCACCGGCAACTTCACTGCTATCGGTATCACAGCATTCCTACTGAGTACCGCCAGCGCACTGATGATCCGCCCAAGCGACCTCGGAGAGGAGGTCAATCAGTAAAATGGAAGACACGCTGAAGCGGCCATCCTCCGTCATCGAAGGTGGACAACAATCGCCGATATACGTCAACGAAGCCGGTACCGGCTTCGCCCCGCTCATGGAAGATAAGGGGCTCCTTGTGTTTGAGGGTGCGGCAGGCAGGGGGCGGCAAAGTGGATAGGTGGTCGTCTGTTCTTTAGTGGGTCTGGCATGTTGATGCTGGTGCGGCACAACCCGCAAAGTGACGATGAAGTCGTCTGCTCAATCCCGTCACCAACGAGGTCACGCCGCCGACGCCATCTTCCACCACGGCCGCCCTGTCACCCCGGCCCTGTCCCACGTTCTCGAAAACAGGACCTGCCCCCTTACGCAAGCAGATCACCCGAGGAACTCATGGCACTCTTCATCGACCATGCGGGGAGCCACAGGTGGGCGAAAGATCCCAAACCATCCGCAACCGACCCTTGGATCGGCCGACACGGAGGCACAGAAACGTACAGCAACATCTTCGCGCTTCACAATACAGTTAGAAATCACCTTTACGTAAACTAAGATCGGTGAAATGACGTGAGAACAACACCGTCAGCATGAAATCGTGCAAAATAATGCAGGCCACTGCGACTGCTGCAGACATGTGAGACATACAGGGAACACGCCCTGGGAAATGGAGAGACCAGACATCAGACAAACACTAGCACTGACGAACTTCAGCATGTAAGATACTCGCCACTTCGATGTTAGTTTTTATACAATTATGACATGGCTCCACCAGCCCCGCGATCTCACGGCTCCCCTCGTACCTCCAACTCCTCTTCAGAATCCACTGGCCCGCCTTCGCGCCCATCTCGACGACGAGTTCTGATAAGAGTCGGATGCCTTAGCCTTACCGGAGGACTCCTCCTCGCCGGCGGATTATGGTCTTTTCGCCCCGGAGGACCCCTCACAGAAGATGGAAAGTTACTGCGAGCACTGCGGAACGACCCCATGGGCGCCGAAACGATCCTTGATCATAAGGCTATCGAAACAGAGGAGACCAAGCCCACCGAATGGTTCTCGATCGAAGATCCACATATTTCCTTAACTCGATGGTTTCAAGGAGAAAATGGTGACATAGCGTCTCTTCACAAATCATTCATTAGATATGCGGAAAAAAACGGATGGGTCGAAGAGACCGACATATCGTCATCTAATGTATGGCTGGCTCGACACCGCAACCGAGCTGGAGATGATTACATGCGACTGACACTGACCGCCAACACAGAGAATGATTCGAACATTCCAAAGGAACGACTGAATACTGTAGCAGTTTCTTTAGATTTTTCATGAGCATGCCTAATGTTATCCGCAAGATCGCAAAACCGACAAACGCACTGATCCAGGATCTTCTTCAATAAGTCAATCCGCCGTTTCACCGTTTCGACCCGCATCGAGTATTCTCAGCACCACCCAACACGGAAGACGCTGCAGTCATGTACAGGATCAAATCCTCTAGCATCTCCAATTCTTTCTTTTCAACACTACTTCGACTCTGCTCCATCATCACGCTTCTTTCACTAATTAGCATCGCAACCAGCCTGCCACTCAGCCCGCCTGCTTCCGCTGAAGTCAAAACCAACAACCTCATTCGCGCGACACTGCTCGGCGATTCATATTCTGCCGGAAATGGAGCGGGCGACTATTATGGCCCCAAAGAATCCTATCGCAGCCACAATAACTGGGCACACAAATACACGCGTTGGCTCAATGACCAAGGAGCCCCCACTACCCTTGAAAATCTCGCCTACAGCGGTAGTGTTACGTCGGACGTCCTACATGCGGATGGGAAGACGAACCAAATTGACAAAATGTCTGCAGACACAAATCTGGTGATGTTCACCATCGGCGGCAATGACGTCAATTTCTCCGACATAGTGCAACAGTGCTTCGCTCTCGGAATGCGAGACGCCAAAACATGCAAGGAGAAAGTCACAAATGCCAACACGCAGCTTGAGAACGTTAAGACCAACACTTTAACCATACTTCAACAAATCGACGATAAACTAACTAACGACGCTCAAGTTATCATTGTAGGGTATCCGCGTCTCGCTTCCAACAGAGAGTACATCCTGAAGGATGACGGTGTCGAGTACAATGCAGGGGCCGGAGTGCGATCACTTAGTGACTCCTCCATGCAAATACAATCGACTCTCGTCCAGGAATGGAATAATTCACACCCTAACCTTAAGGTCACTTACATCGACGGAGTCATCGATACATTTGACGGCCATGAACCAGACCCCTCAACGAAAGATCGCAACCCACATCGATGGATCAACGAATTTTTCGAGACCGAAGGACAAACAGATGAGAACGGTAACATACAGTCTAAAAGCAGTTGGGACACAAATGAATTCTACCACCCGAACCTCGTCGGACATGACGAGATCGCAAAACTCATCGCTAAGAAGGTCGGTATCCCCAGTTTCGACAACCCGATGCTGGGAGTAAAGGGCGACATTGACATAGTCTTCGCTATCGACTCCACCGGCTCCATGAAGAACAACGTTGGCGCCCTCAGGGCGAGAGTCAGCACGATCATCAAACAAACACAGCAAGGCGCTTCTTCATATCGTTTTGCGCTCGTTGACTATAAGGATCACCCTGATTTCAACGCCAACAACTATTTAGCCCGGACAGATGTTGACTTTACCAGCGATGGTCCTACCCTAGAAAAAGGACTAGATTCGTTAACGTACGAAGGAGGAAATTTTGGTAATACCAACGCCAGCGTTTACAGCGGTGTCATGCAGGCCGTCAATATGAAATGGCGTAACGGGGTCAAGAAGATCGTTGTCGTCATCGGCGACGCACCACCTCGAGACCCGGAACCAGGAACCGGCTATACCGCCGCTTCCGTGGCCAAGGCTGCCTACGAAGTGGATCCGGTCAGCGTCTACGGCATCGACACCGGGCATCTCAGCTCCACCGAGTTCCGAACCCTGGTCACCTCCAGCTCCGGCACCACCGCCAACGCCTCCTCCCCCGATCAGGTCAGCGACCTCGTCAACAACGCCATCAACAGCGAGCTCAACAAGCCCTTCGCCTGGATCCAGGGTCCCTACGTCGCCAAGGTGGGAGATTCCGTCGACATCGATGCCGCGGCCTCCCACGCGGTCTCGGGGTCCCTGACCTCCTACGATTGGGACTTCAACGGCGATGGCGTCTACGACGAGACCACCAACTCGCCGCGTATCACCCATACCTTCACAGAGGAATTCAGCGGCGTCATCGGCCTGCGCGTCACTCAGTCCGACGGCCAGGCCGCCGTCGCCACCACGCAGGTCGACATCACCGACGACGGCGACAGCACGCCACGAGATCAGGACAACTGCCCCGATGTCTACAACTGGGGTCAGTCCGACTTCGATAATGACGGCGTCGGCGATGAATGCGACCCCGACCCCGGCTTCCCCACTGAGGACAAGCCCGGTGTCTGCGTCGTCGGCGAGAATTGCCCGCCCGACGGCGGTACTCCTAGCGTTCAACCCACCCCAGATCCAAGTAACGGATCGGCACCTACACCGGCTGTTGTCCCCGAGCCCACCAAAGCGCCCACTGCCGCTCCGACCACCACCGCCTCACGCAGGTCCTTGTCCAATACGGGACCTCGAACGGGCAGGCTGACGACCCTGGCGGTCATCGGGATGCTCACCGGCGCAGCAGTGCTCCACTACCGGCGCAGGACCATCTCATGATCGGCGCCGTCACCAGGCACTGACCCACTGATCCCTCGCTTCTGTCACCTTGTCGGGGTGCCGCTCTTGGCTGGAAGGGAGCGGCACCCCGTCGCACGTGCGGTCGCGGTACGGTGTCCGTATGGATCAGCTCATCACTCCCGCTATCCAGTGCAACGGCAACACCGATGAGGCGGCCCGGTTCTACGCCGACGCCTTCCGTGAGGGCTCCGTCGTCGAGCAGGTGCCCGGGCTCGCGGCCATGGTCAGCATCCACGGCTTTCAGCTCTCGCTCATCAACGGCGGCGGCCAGTACGCCCCGAACCCGTCGATCAGCTGCATCCTGAACTTCGACCCGCTCCTGTTCGGCGACGAGGACCAGGCCCGGACCTACCTCGATGAGCTCTACGAGCGGCTCTCCGCCGGCGGTGTGCTCATGGAGCTGGGCGAGTACCCCTTCTCGCCGCGCTACGCCTGGGTCCGCGACCGCTTCGGCATGACCTGGCAACTCATGCTCACCGACCCGGCCGGCGAGCCGCGTCCCTTCATCCTGCCCTCCTTCATGTTTGGCGGAACCAACCACGCCAACGCAGAGGAGGCCACTGAGGCCTGGATCGCCCTGTTCGACGACGCCCACCGCGGGGCTCTGCGCCGCTACGAGGAGGGTGGGCCGATGGAGGCGGGGACCGTCATGTTCACCGACTTCACGCTGCGCGGCACCTGGATGGCGGCCATGGACTCGGGGGCCTTCCACGACTTTACCTTCACGCCCGGGGTCTCCATGATCGTCTCCTGCCGGGACCAGGAGGAGATCGACCGCTACTGGACGGGACTGTCGGCCGTGCCCGAGGCCGAGCGCTGCGGCTGGTGCGTCGACCGCTGGGGCGTGTCCTGGCAGGTCGTCCCCCACAACATCGACGAGCTCATGGCTGACGCCGCCACGCGCGAGAAGATCCTGCAGATGGGCAAGATCGACCTGACCCGGCTGTAGCCCACCGGCCTCAGCACGCCGTTGAGGCGATAGCCTGGTGGCTGCGGCCGACCAGCGGGCCGAGATCATCCGCTCAGCCGTACGCGCATTCGTCGCGTGAGCGTCCACAGGCTGACCGGCCGGAAACGCTGACAACCTTGAGAGGGCGTAGCTGGCATGGACATCGCAACGCTGCTGAACGAGCACTCGATCGGCCTGGCCAGTTACTCGGAGGTCTCGATCGAATCGGGCCGAGCCCCCATCACACTGTCCATCTGGGAGGCGGAGCAGGACTCGGCCCCGACAGTCGTGTTCGTCCCGGGCACCATGACCCATCCCCTGTTCTATAGCCCCTTCCTAGACGCGGTCAGCCGGCACGGCTACCACGTAGTCGGCGTCCACCCGCTGTCCCATGGGCGCAGCCCCCGGATTATCCACCGGTTCACCCTCGACGACATGATCGGAAACGTCCGGGACGCGGTGGGCTATGCCTGCGCCCGTTTCCCCGGCGCCGTCGGGCTGATGGGTTCGAGCCAGGGTGGAATCCTCACCCTGCTGGCAGTCGGCGGCGAGCACCGCATCCGGGCCGCCTTTCCGCACAACGTTCTGTTCACACCCTTGCGAGAGTCCCTGTCGGTCACACGCTTCCCCAACGCGCTCGGCGTGGCGTACCCGGTGATCCGGAGGGTCATCGCCGTCGCCGGTCGAGTGCTGCCCGGGCTTCAGGTACCGATGAGTTGCTACCTCGACGTCAGCAAGGTCTTCTCGGAGCGGGAGTGGCGCGACGAGTTCTACCGGGATCCCCTGGGACGCACTGCTTACCCAGTGAGCTTCCTATCCAGCCTGTTCGCGACCGATATGTCGGTCCTCGTCGACGGCAGCATCGCCTGTCCGGTGGTGGCGTTCGTGTCGACGGGCGACCCCCTGTTCACCCTCGGTTACAGCCGCTTGGTCTACGAGCGACTAGTGGCGCCCCAGAAGCGGCTGATCGAGTTGCCCGCCGGTCACCATCTGATTCTCAACGAGAAGGCCGAACGCGCCACCCCGACGATACTGGCCACCCTGGATGACTACCTCAGGTAGCCCGGGCGCTTCCCTCAAACGGCCACAGGAGCTCTCGGCGGTCATCAGCCGCTCCTCCATGCGCCGAACAGCCCAACGCTCTGATCGACGACGTACTTCTGCGTCGGGGACGTACTTCTCCCCCAAACCACTGAGGGCGGACCTCAGTGGTTTGGGGGAGAACGCAGTCCTCGTGGGGAAAGTACGTCCCCAGTCTGGACCGCCGCGGCCTTGAGCGACCGGCGTGAGCCGTAAGCCTCAGACCCTCGTGATTCAGACCCTGGTGATGCGGTCGAGGCTGGGGACGCCGGCGCGGGTGTCCGGGTACTGGCCGTCGTCGTGCTTGCGGCGGTGCATGGCCACGTAGTGGCGCTCGGTGGAGCCGTCGTAGACCTGGCGGGGGCGCCCGATGCGCTTTGCCGGGTCGGCGATCATCTCGCGGTACTGGGCGATCCAGCCGGGCAGGCGCCCGAGGGCGAACAGGGGCGTGAACATCTTCGTGGGGAAACCCATCGCCTGGTAGATGAGGCCGGTGTAGAAGTCGACGTTCGGGTAGAGGCTGCGGGAGACGAAGTAGTCGTCGCGCAGCGCCGTCTCCTCCAGCTCCATGGCGATCTCGAGCTTGCGGTCGCCGTCGTCGGAGCCCAGGCGGGTCAGGACGTCGTGGGCGGTCTCCTTGACGATCGCGGCCCGTGGGTCGTAGTTCTTGTAGACCCGATGGCCGAAGCCCATGAGCCGGACGCCGTCCTCCTTGTCCTTGACCTTGCGGACGAACTCGGCCGTGCTCATCCCCGAGCTCTGGATCGTATCCAGCATCCGCAGGACCGCCTCGTTCGCACCGCCGTGCAGGGGGCCGGACAGCGCGCCCACGCCCGCGGCCACGGAGGCGTACATGTTGGCGTCGGAGGAGCCCACGAGGCGCACGGTGGAGGTCGAGCAGTTCTGCTCGTGGTCGGCATGCAGAATGAGGAGCATGTCCAGGGCCCGCACCACGGCCGGGTCGATCTCGTAGGACTGGTAAGGCATCCCGAAGGTCAGGCGGATGAAGTCCTCGACATAGGAACGCTGGGGGTCGGGGTAGAGCAGCGGCAGGCCGATGGCGCGCCGGGCGATGTAGCTGATCATCGTCGGCAGCTTGGCCAGCAGCAGCACCGTGGCGAGCTCGCGCTCGTAGGGGTCGTGCGGATTGAGGGTGTCCTCGTAGTAGGTGGCCAGGCCCGCGATCCCCGCCTGGAGGATCGCCATCGGGTGTCCCGAGGAGGGGAAGGAGGTGAAGAACCCGCGGAAGTCCTCGTGCAGGAGGCGGTGGCGCGAGATGCGCCGCTCCATGCGCTCGAAGGACTCGCGATCGGGCAGCTCGCCATAGATGAGGAGGTAGGCGACCTCCAGGAAGGTCGAGGACTTGGCCAGCTCCTCGATCGGGTAGCCGCGGTAGCGCAGGATCCCAGCCGCACCGTCGATATAGGTGATCTGCGAGGTGCACGACGCCGTATTGGTGAAGCCTGGGTCGAGCGTCACCACACCGGTGGAGCCCAGCAGCTTGGACACGCCCAAGCCGTCGGCGCCATCGGTCGCCCGGGTGCGCGGCAGCTCGAGGTTGTGACCATCCAGGGTCAGCAGACCGGGGCCATCGACGACGCCGGGCCGGTTCTGCTCCGGCTGCTCCGTCGAGGCGGCGGGGGTGGGGGTGCTCGTCATCATGTCTCCTGGGGCTCGGGGCCGCGCGCATCGCGACGGCGAGGCCTGGGCCCACTGGGTGTCCGGCGGACCCAGCGCACACTGTACGGGGTGTGCTGTCACGCCGTCGTCTCATTGGCCCGTCACGTTGCCCCCACCGTGGACGCCAACCGGGCTCCCGTCGCCTCTTGATAAATTTATCAAGTTAGCCGATCGTTGATAAACTTATCATCATGAGGACACCTCTTGACTCGCCGTTCAGCCCAGGATCGGACACCGTGCCCCTGGTGTGGGCGGGCCGTACCGAGCACCTCAGCGACTGGCGGGACATTCTTCGCCCGCGCCGCACCGCCGGCATCCACGAGCGCGGCCGTACGATCCTGGGAGAAGCCGGGTCCGGTAAATCCTCACTGGTGCGCCGGATCGCAAGTGAGGCCTCGGAGTCCGGCGACTGGGTCACGCCGCAGCTGCGCATCCCGTCGGGCAGCGACCCCATCAAGCGGGTCGCCTCAGCTCTGCTGACCCTCGCCGACACGGCAGGTCTCCCTGCCGCCAGGGAGCAGCGCATCGGCGACCTGCTGCGCCGCGTTGAGTCCGTGGCCGCCTCGGGCATCTCACTGTCCATGCGCGCCCAAGATGGCCCCGAGCCTTACACCGCCCTGACCGATCTCCTCATCGAGATCGGCCGTGCAGCGACGAAACGCCACATCATGGTGATGATTCACATCGACGAGGTCCAGAACATCACCGATGAGCACGCGCGTTCTCAGCTGCTCATCGCTCTCGGCGACGCCCTCACTCACGAGGAGCCCACGACCCTTCCCGGCGGTCTGAGCGTTGGCGCGGCGCTTCCTATCGCCGTCTACCTGACCGGGCTGCCCGAGTTCGCGGACATGGCCGGAGCCCTATCTGGTGCCACCTTCGCACGTCGCTTCCAGACCACCACTCTGAACACTATCGATGACGATGAGCTCCTGGTCGCCCTCCATCCCTTCGTCACCTGGGGCTGGCCCATCACCAGGGCCAACGGCGGCCCAGACCGGATTTTCATGGAACCCGCCGCTCAACGCACCATCGTCGAGCTCTCCTGTGGGGAGCCGTTCCTCTTCCAGCTCGCCGGACAGAGCGCCTGGCACGCCGGCACCGACAGCATCATCACGGCCGAGCATGTTCGTACCGGATGGAGCAGGCAGGCGGTCCACGAGGCGGAGGCGCACGTGCAACGCATCCTGGACCGGCTCCCACCGCGCGAGCGGGAGTTCATCGAGGCGATGGCCGAACTCGCGCCTGAGGAACGTTCTCTGACGAACATCGCGAAGCGGCTCGGCCACAAGAGGGCCACCGAGGCAGGCCCTACCGCGCAGCGACTCGACCTGACCCGCAGGATCATCCGGCGCGGCAGGCCCTACCGTTTCCAGCACCGCGCCGTCGGGGCCTATCTCACCTCCGACTGGCCCGCGGTGGACTAGCCCGGCTCAGCCGGCGAAGAGGGCGGCGGCCTCGGGCGAGCGCAGGCGCTGCGCGGCGGCCTGCACGCGCTCGTCGGTGTCGGTCAGGCTCATGCGCACCCGCCCGGCCCCGGCATCGCCGTAGAAGTCGCCGGGGGCCACGACGATCCCCAGCTCGGCGAAGGCTCCCACGAGGTCGTAGGCGCTCATCGACTCGGGTCCCTTGAGCCACAGGTACAGGCCGGCCACGGAGGCCGGGTCGTTAACGAGCCCGGCGGCGGTAGTCGCCTCCACGAGTATCTCGCGGCGCTCCCGGTAGACCTCCTTCTGCACCTCCATGTGGGCCTCGTCCCCGAGGGCAGCCACGAGGGCGGCCTGGACCGGAGTCGGCACGAGCATCCCGGTGTGCTTGCGCACCTCGGTGACCGCGCCGACCAGGTCGGCGTCCCCGGCGAGGAAGGCCGCCCGGTAGCCGGCCAGGTTGGACTGCTTGGACAGGGAGTACAGGGCGAGCAGGCCGCTCCGGCCCGCCTCTCCTCCGACCCTGGGATCCAAGAGGCTCGGGATCGGCTCGGCGTCCCACGGCGCCTCCCAGGCGAGCTCGGCGTAGCACTCGTCTGAGATGACGATCGCGCCGCGCCTCCTAGCCCAGGCGACGATCCGGGCCATCTGCTCGGCATCCAGGACGTGCCCGTCGGGGTTGCCGGGACTGTTGAGCCAGACGACGGCCACGCGCGCGTCGTCGGCGACGCCCCAGGTGGCGGGGTCTGCGTCGGTGTCCACGGGAACCGGGGTGGCGCCCACGAGGCGGGCGCCGACGTCGTAGGTGGGATAGGCGGCCCGCGGGTGCAGGACGAGGTCGCCGGAGCCCACGCCCAGGTGGAGCGGGAGGAGGGCCACGGACTCCTTGGAACCGATCGTGGGGATGACCTCGGCGTCGTTCAGGCCGGCCACTCCTCGACGGCGCTCCATCCACTCGATGATGGCGGCGCGCACCACGGGGGCACCGACCGTCGTCGGGTAGCCGGGGGCGTTGGCGGCCGCGGACAGGGCGGTCCGCGCGATCTCGGGGGTGGGATCGACGGGCGTGCCCACTGCGAGATCGACGACGCCGTCCGGATGCTCGGCGGCGCGCTCCCGGTAGGGCCGCAGCGAGTCCCAGGGGAAGTCGGGCAGGGCGAGGCGGCGGGGCAGGTGGGGGCTCGGATACGTCTCGGATGTCGTGCTGGTGCTCACAGGCACCGATTCTTCCTCACGCGCCGGGCGCATCTCCAGCCCCGTACCGCCCCTCCCGTCGTCTCAGTAGCCGTTGGCCTCTCTCCACTCCTCGTTCTGAGGGGGCAGAGCGGCGATCATGGGGTCGTCGTAGTCCTGAGGGCCGATCCTCTGGGCACCGCCGGGCGAACCCAGCCCCTTAAGCTCGAAGAAGTCGATGTTGGCGCGGGTGTAGTCCTCCCACTCCTCGGGAACATCGTCCTCGTAGAAGATCGCCTCAGTGGGGCACACGGGCTCGCAGGCCCCGCAGTCAACGCACTCGTCGGCGTTGATGTAGAGGCTGCGTTCGCCCTCATAGATGCAATCGACGGGACACTCGTCGACGCAAGCACGGTCCTTGACGTCGACGCAGGGCTGGGCGATGACGTACGTCATAGCAGCAGTGTCCTTTCTCCTCTGGGGAACCTCCCGCGCGGATGGGCGGGTCGAGGCAAGTATCGTCCTCCAGGGCCCATCGGCCCAAGAGGCGGAAGAGTGGCCGTCAGCACGCGGAAAACTCGGGGTCGTCACGCCGCGATTACGTCACTGCCGCGGCGCGAATGTCGTAGGTAACAACGGCTCCGGATACCGAGGCGCCCTGAGGCCGCGTCAGGAGCAGACGATGTCGTTGTCCGCGGCGTACTGGGTGGTGATGACGTCGTCGGGCACGGCCTTGCCGTCGTGCTTGCGGGTGCGGGTGACGGTGATATCGAAGCCGGGATTGCCGCCCGAGTAAGGCTCGCAGCCGGGGCCCGACTTGCGCTCGGTGGACACCGGGCGGAAGTTGAAGCGCTCTGAGGAGGTAATCGACACGTCGTAGTACTTGGTGGACCACATCCGCACGTGGATCTGCTCGCCGTCCAGCCAGGCCTGAACCAGCACCGAGTTGGAGGTGGAGTTCGTGAACTTCACGTCGAGCTTGCCGGTCCACAGGGTGGCCTCGCGCCCGGCCGGGTAGCGGTCGAAGTAGTACTGGTGGGCGTGGTGCTCGGTGTCGTCCATGCCGGCCTCGAAACCGGCGTTGAAGACGGTGGTGGCCACCTGACTCAGACCGCCGCCCAGGGAGTCAACGTGCTGGCCGTTGGAGATGACGCCGGCGTCGGCGAACCCGTGATCGTAGTCGACCTCGCCGAGGGTCTGCTCCAGGGAGAACACCTCGCCGGGCTTGACAACGGTGCCGTTGACGAGCTCGGCACCGCGAGTGAGGTTCTGGGTGCGCGGCGCGTCCCCGCTGTTGTAGGGGGTGGCGTACTCGCCGATCGGCTCGGTGATGCCCCATTCGTTCTGCGGTGTGGTCACCGTCGGTTCGGCGACGACCATCGGCAGGCTCACGGTCCGCCCGGCGACGTCGGTGGCGGAGGTGCCCGCCTTGATCAGGTTCGCGGACAGGGCCGCGGTGTCGATGACGTTGCCCTGAGCGGAGGGGACGTACTGCGGGCGGGCTCCGGGCGCCCCGGCAGCCGAGCCGTCGATCTTCCAGGTGGCGTTCTGGGCGGGGGTCTCGACCTGGCCGATCCTGGCGACGACGGCGTCGTGCAGCGCGGTCGGGTCGAAGGCGGCGCTCAGGGTGCCGCCCTCGGAGGAGATCCGCAGTAGACCGGCGATGTCCTGGGGAGAGAAGGCCGCGGCCGTCGCCCCGCCGGCCTGCCCGGGTGGGGTCGTTCCCGCGCCGTCGACGGTCAACCCGCTGGAGAGCAGCGGCTTGAGCGTGCCGTCAACGAACTTCGTGGCCTCCTCGTCGGTGATGGCGGGGATCGCGGTGCCCTCGGGCATGGCGATGGTCTGCTTGCCCAGGGGCCAGGAGCCGGTGAGCTGTTTGAGGGAGGCGTCGACGTCGAGGCCGACGCCGTTGCTCGCGGGCGTGGTGACCGGCTTGGTGCCCTCCAGGGTCACGGTGGCGGAGACCGCGCCGTTGGCCATCGAGCTCACCCGGTCCTCCAGGGCGCCGCGCAGCGTGGCGGCATCGACCCGGATGACGGCGTCGGTGCGCTGGCCGCTCAGGCGGTGCCCCAGGGTGAGGGGGTTGAGGGTGAAGCCGGTGAGCCGCTTGACCGAGGCGTCGGCGTCCACCGAGACGCCCGAGCTTGAGGGCACGAGCTCGGAGTGGCCCTGCCCCACGGTGAGGGTGACCGGCTGGGCGAGCCGATCACCGACCTCCTTGCCGATGCGGTCGCGGGCCTCCTTGGGACTCAGACCGGAGATGTCGACGCCGGAGACGCTGGTTCCCGAGGCGATGTGCTGGGTGGTCCACCAGGCGATGCCGCCCCAGGCGAGTAGTAGGACCGCGAGCCCGGCGGCGCAGGCGGCCGGGATGAGGCGCCGACGACGCGAGGAGGGCTTCTCATCGGCCTGTCCACCGGCCGCCTTGCCGACATTCTTCACAGCATTGTCAGTCTTCTCGGCCTTCCGGGCCTTCGCGGCGGGCTCGGGGCGCGTGGTCGGGAGGGATGCCGCTCCCACAGGCTCGGCGGAGACGCCGGCCCGCTCAGGCGAGTAGGGCGCATTCGCTTCGGCCGCGACCTCGGCGGGTGCAGCAACCTCGGTGGCATCTTTCCGAGGCTCGGAGGGGGATGGCGCGCCGGCGGGGTGCTTCGGTGCGATCGATGGCGGCATGGTGCCGGAGTCGGGCCTCCATGCCGTGCGCCCAGCGGGCTCGGCAGCCTCCGAGGGCCGAGCAGCCGCATCCGCTTCGGTCAGATCGCGGGGAGAATCGTAGGGGGAGAGAACCTCGGCCGGTGTGGTGCCCTCATCGAGGACACGCACCGTTGCCGGCGTCGCCACCGGTTCGGCGGTCACCGGCTCGGCCTGGTGGGACTCGGCGGGCTCGTTGTCCGCTGCGGCCTCGGAAGTGTTCTGAGGCTCCTTATCGGGATGCTGCGCGTCCTGGGCCTCGTCGTCGGGTTCCTGAGCCGTTTCTTCCTCGTCGTCGCTACTGTCATTGAGGTCGACGGTCGGGGTCTCGTCGGGGTTCCCGGCCTCAGCGGGAGAGGCTGCAGCACCGGTCTGCTGCTCGGTCCGCTCCTCAGCCGGCTCGGCGCTGGTCGGCTGAGAGGGCCCAATAGCCTCGACGGGCTCGACGGTGTCTCCGGTCGAGGAGACAGACTTCTCCCCGTGGTTGACGGACTGGCTCATGGGTACTGGTTCCTCTCAGGCCTCGGCGCGACGACGACGGGCGTTGTCCCGGAAGCGCTCCTGGGAGTTCAGGATGACTTTGCGGATGCGCACGGCCTCCGGGGTGACCTCGACGCACTCGTCGTCGGCGGCGAACTCGAGGGCCTCCTCCAGGGTGAGGCGGCGCGGCGGCACGAGGGCCTCGAAGGTGTCGGCGGTCGAGGAACGCATGTTGGTCTGCTGCTTCTCGCGGACCACATTGACGTCCATGTCCTCGCCACGGGGGTTCTCCCCCACGACCTGCCCCTCGTAGGTTTCCTGGGTGGGCTCGACGAAGAAGCTGCCGCGGTCCTGCAGGCGGATGAGGGCGTAGGCGGTCACGGCGCCGGCGCGGTCGGAGACCAGGGAGCCGGTGGTGCGCGAGACGATCTGCCCGGCCCAGGGGGCGTAGCCCTCGGCGATGGAGGAGGCGATGCCGGTGCCGCGGGTGTCGGTGAGGAACTGGGTGCGGAAACCGATGAGGCCGCGGGCCGGCACGAGGAACTCCATGCGGATCCAGCCGGTGCCGTGGTTGGTCATCGTCTCCATCTGGCCCTTGCGGGCGGCCATGAGCTGGGTGACGGCGCCCAGGTACTCCTCGGGGACGTCGATGGTCATGCGCTCGATGGGTTCGTGGCGCTTGCCGTCGATGGTGCGGGTGACCACCTGGGGCTTGCCGACGGTGAGTTCGAAGCCCTCGCGGCGCATCTGCTCCACGAGGATCGCCAGCGCCAGCTCCCCGCGCCCCTGGACCTCCCAGGCGTCGGGTCGTGAGGTGGGCAGGACCCGCAGGGACACGTTGCCGATGAGCTCGCGGTCCAGGCGGTCCTTGACCTGGCGGGCGGTGACCTTGGCGCCCTTGGTGCGCCCGGCCATCGGAGAGGTGTTGATGCCGATGGTCATGGCGATGGCCGGGTCGTCCACGGTGATGAGCGGCAGCGGGCGCGGGTCCTCGGGGTCTACGAGCGACTCGCCGATGGTGATGTCCTCGATGCCGGCGACGGCGACGATGTCGCCGGCATGGGCCTCCTCGGCCGGCTTGCGGTCCAGGCCCTCGGTGACGAGGAGCTCGGAGACGCGGGCCGAGGCCAGTGAGCCGTCGTGGCGGGCCCAGGCCACCGTCTGCCCCTTGCGCAGGGTGCCGTTGTGAATGCGCAGCAGCGCCAGGCGCCCCAGGAAGGGCGAGGCGTCCAGGTTGGTGACGTGGGCCTGCAGGGGCGCGCCCTCCTCGTAGGAGGGGCCAGGGATCCGCTCAATAATGGTGCGGAAGAGCGGCTCGAGGTTCTCACTGGCCGGCAGCTCGCCGTCGGCGGGGGCCTCGGTGTCGGCGCGGCGGGCCTTGGCGGAGGCGTAGATGACGGGGACGTCCAGGACGGCGTCGAGGTCGATGTCCGGGTGCTCGTCGGCCAGGTCGCTGGCCAGGGACAGCAGCAGGTCGGTGGACTCGGCGACGACTTCGTCGAGTCGGGAGTCGGGGCGGTCCACCTTGTTGACCACGAGGATGACTGGCAGGTTCGCGGCCAGGGCCTTGCGCAGCACGAAGCGGGTCTGGGGCAGGGGCCCCTCGGAGGCGTCGACGAGGAGGACGACGCCGTCGACCATGGACAGCCCTCGCTCGACCTCGCCGCCGAAGTCGGCGTGCCCGGGGGTGTCGATGACGTTGATGGTGATGCCCTCGGGGCAGCCGGCGTCCGCGGCGGCGGGCCCGGAGTAGTGGACCGCGGTGTTCTTGGCGAGGATCGTGATGCCCTTCTCGCGCTCCAGCTCGCCGGAATCCATGACGCGCTCGCCGGTGGTCTCCTCGGTGGCCCGGGCTCCGAAGGCGCCCGCTTCCCAGAGCATGGCATCGACGAGGGTGGTCTTGCCGTGGTCGACGTGGGCGACGATGGCGACGTTACGCAGGTCTTGGCGCACGCTCATAGGGGCTACTTCTTCCGGTGGGGGACGCCGTGGGCCGGATACCGCTCACGGCATCGGTCACAGGGGCAGGAGACGGAGAAAGACTAGAGGACGCCGGTCCTGGCCTGCCATGTCTGGGCCAACACCTTGCCTGTGCCCCCACTCACGATCACGTCACAGGAGCCATCAAAGTAGGGCAGTGACCGCGGCGATCACGACGACGAGAGCTCCGGCGGCAACGGCGACCGGCCGGTTAAGACTGCTGGTAACACCGCGGCCGACACGGCGCCCGGCGTCGCCATTGGACTCACCGTGGCGGCTGCGCACCTGCTCGGCGTAGGCGGTGATGAGGGCCCCGGCGTCGCCGGCGTCGAGGTTGGTGCGGTGGTTCCCCTCCCCCGTCAGGTACTCCGGGCGCACCACTGCGGCCGGAACCGTCTCGGAGTCCCGAAGCCCGTCGTGTCGCTCCTGCTGCTCGCGCAGCATCTGGCGGTGCCGGAAGGCCTCGGCCATCCCACCGCGGCGGGGTGCGGCCGAGGCTCTGACCTCCACGTCATCGGACGTGATGACGGAAAGTCCCCAGCGGGTGCGGCACATCTCGACCTCGTCCCAGCCCAGCACGTGGGTGCGCCAGGCGTTGCGGATGACGAGGGCCTGAGGGCTCAAGGTGATCTGCGGCGCCCACCACAGCAGCCAGGTGAGGAAGGCGAGCAACCCGGCCCAGGTCAGGGCGCGCAGACCGCGCCCGGGGCCGTCGACGAGCCCGATCGTCAGCGCCATCGCGGACGCGACGAGGCCGATGAGCACGGTGCCCAGACGGGCCGGCAGGGAGCGGATAACGACGGTAGGCACGACTTCGGGCACGGGCGCATCATGCCCGATGCTCACGCCTCCGCCGCCTTGTCCGCAGCTTTGTCCGCTGCCTTGTCCGCCGTCTTATCCGTTGTCTCCTCACCGTAGAGGTCGATGCCCGCCCCGGGTACGGCCCGGATGAGCTCGCGGGTGTAGTCCTGGCTCGGTGCTGCGAAGAGCTCGTCGGCCGCCCCGGACTCCACGATCCGCCCGTGCTCCATGACCACGACGTCGTCGGCGATCTGACGCACGACGGCCAGGTCGTGGGTGATGAACAGGTAGGTCAGCTCCAGCTCGGACTGCAGATCGGACAGCAGGCGCAGGATCTGGGCCTGGACCAGCACATCCAGGGCGGAGACCGCCTCGTCGAGAACGACGATCTCCGGTTTGAGGGCCAGGGCGCGGGCGATGGCGACGCGCTGTCGCTGACCACCGGAGAGCTCATGGGGGTAGCGGCGCATGACCGAGCGCGGCAGGGAGACCATGTCGAGCAGCTCTGCGACGCGCTCCTCGCGCTCCTTTGCGGTGCCGATGCCGTGTACCCGCAGCGGCTCCTCCACGACTCGGAAGATCGAGTACATCGGATCCAGGGAGCCATAGGGGTTCTGGAAGACCGGCTGCATGATGCGCCGCAGGGCGAAGAGCTCCTTGGGCCCCAGGGTGGACAGGTCCACTCCGTCGTGGAACACCTTGCCGGAGGTGGGGTCGATGAGGTTGAGGATGATGTTGGCGACCGTGGACTTGCCCGAACCGGACTCGCCCACGAGCGCCGTCGTCGTGCCCTTGCGGATGCCGAAGCTGACGTCGTCGACGGCGGTGAGGGTCTTGTCCTTCCCCTTGGCGCCGCGCACCTCGAAGACCTTGGTGAGGTGCTCCACGCGCAGGATCTCCTCGGTGGAGCTCGCCCCGAGGCTCGCCCCCAGGAGCTCGTCATCGGCGACCTGGATGCCGCGGGCGTGGGCGGACTCGATACGGCGCGACGCCAGGGAGGGGGCGGCCTTGACCAGGCGCTGGGTGTAGGGGTGGCGGGGGTCCTGGAGGACCTCGAGGCTGGGCCCGGACTCCACCACGCGGCCGCGGTGCATGACGACGATGTGCTCGGCGCGCTCGGCGGCCAGGCCCAGGTCGTGGGTGATGAAGAGCATCGCGGTGCCCAGCTCGCGCACGAGGGTCTGGAGATGGTCGAGGATGCGCCGCTGGACGGTGACGTCCAGGGCGCTGGTGGGCTCGTCGGCGATGAGCAGGTCGGGGCGGGCGGCCAGACCGATGGCGATGAGGGCGCGCTGGCGCATGCCGCCGGAGAACTCGTGGGGGTACTGCTTGGCCCGCCGGGAGGCCTCAGGAAGCCCGGCCTGCTCCAGTAGGAGGGCCACCTGCTCGTTGACGTCGATGCTCCCACCGGTGGACGGAACCGGCTTCTCGGCGTCGTCGGTGCGCTCGGCGATGAGGTGGGCGAGGCGGTCGTCGGCGACGCCGGCCAGGCCGTTGGCCCGCAGCGCCTCCTTGACCTGGAAGCCGATGGACCACACCGGGTTGAGGTTGGACATGGGGTCCTGGGGCACTAGGCCGATGGAGGAGCCGCGCAGAGCGGTGAGCTCCTGGGGGCCCAGGTGGGTGATATCGCGTCCTTGGAAGCGGATCGTGCCGCCGGTGACCCGACCGGTTCCGGGCAGCAGTCCGATGATGGCGTGGGCCATGGTGGACTTGCCGGAGCCGGACTCCCCCACAATGGCGACGGACTGGCCGGGGTAGAGGGTCAGCCGCGCCTTGCGCACGGCCGGGACGAGCCCGGTCGAGGATCGGAAGGCGACCTCCAGGTCGTTGATCTCCAGGAGGGGGTCACTCCCAGCGTTCCAGGAGGCCGCGGGGGCGAAGGTCTTGTCGGAGCTGCTGGTACTGCTCGCCTTGCCGGCGGTTGAGGCAGCTGTCGTGGTGGTGGTCGATGCGGGTGCGTTGGTGGGTGTCACTTGCGGGCCTTCGGGTCCAGGGCGTCGCGGACGACGTCGCCGAGCATGATGAAGCCGAGCACGGTCAGGGCCAGCGCTCCGGAGGGGAAGAGCAGGACGCTCGGGTGGCTGTTGAGGGCGTCCTTGGCGGCCGCGATGTCCGCGCCCCAGGAGACGACCGAGGAGGGCAGTCCGATGCCCAGGAAGCTCAAGGTGGCCTCCGAGACGATGAACACGCCCAGCTCGACAGTGGCGGTCACGATGATGGGGGCGGCCGCGTTGGGCATGACGTGGCGCAGCAGCATGGCCATGCGCCCCGAGCCCAGGGCGCGTGAGGCGGTCACGTAGTCCTCGTTCTTGACGCTCATGACCGACCCCCGCGTGATGCGGGCGATCTGGGGCCAGCCGAACAGGGCCAGGACCAGGATGACAGTGAGGATCGAGCGGTCGTTGCGGAACATCTGCATGACGACGATGGCGGCCAGGACGAAGGGCACGGCGAAAAAGATATCGGTGACGCGTGAGAGCAGCGCGTCGAAGAAGCCCCCGAAGAACCCCGCCAAGGCCCCGACGGCCGAGCCGACGAGGACCACGATGAGGGTGGTGAAGATGCCCACGCTCACCGAGGCCCGGGCCCCGTGGACGGTGCGGGCGAAGATGTCGCAGCCCTGGATGTCGAAGCCGAAGGGGTGGGCCCAGGAGGGTCCCTGGTAGGAGTTGACCAGTGTGCAATACCCGGGGTCGCGCGGGGCGATGAGCCCGGGGACCAGCGAGAAGAGCACGGCGATGGCGATGAGCACCGAGGCCGCCCAGAAGATGGGGCGACGGCGCAGCTGCCTCCAGGCGTCGAGCCAGACCGAGGCGGGGGCGGACTCGTCTGCGACGGCGTCGACGGCGCCCAGGCCGATCTCGTCGTCCTGGCTGACGAAGCGCTCCTGGCCCGGGCGCGTAGTGGGGGACGTGATGTTCTCAGGCATAGCGGATCCTCGGGTCCAGGGCGGCGTAGAGCAAGTCCACCAGGAGGTTGGAGATGATGAAGACGAGCACGAGCACGGTCGTGAAGGACACGACCATGGGGCCGTCGCCGCGGATGATGGCGGAGTAGAGGGTGCCTCCCACGCCCTTGATGTTGAAGATGCCCTCGGTGACGATGGCGCCTCCCATAAGGGCCCCCAGGTCCGCGCCTAGGAAGGTGACGACCGGGACCAGAGAGTTGCGCAGGACGTGGACGATCATGACGCGGGCCCCGCTCAGACCCTTGGCCCGGGCAGTGCGCACGTGGTCGGCGGTGAGGTTCTCGGCGACCTCGGTGCGGGTCAGGCGCAGCACGTAGGCGAAGGAGACGGCTCCCAGCACCATGGACGGCATGAGGAGCTCGGTGAAGCCGGGGCTCTCTCCGGCGGTCACGGGCAGCCATCCCAGGCGGACCCCGATGATGAACTGCAGGACGAAGCCGATGACGAAGGTGGGCACGGCGATGACCACCAGGGAGAGCACCAGAACGGTGGCGTCGAACCAGCCACCCTTCCTCACCCCGGCGATGAGGCCGAAGCCGATGCCCGCGACGGCCTCGAAGGTCAGGGCCATGAGGGAGAGCTTGATGGTGATCGGGTAGGCCCGTACCAGCACATCGAGGACGGACTCGGTTCCTCGCAGCGACTGGCCCAAATCCAGGGTGAGCAGTCCCTTGAGGTAGAGCAGGTACTGCACGATGAAGGGCTTGTCGAGGTGGTAGCTCGCCTTGATTTGGTCGATCACCTCGGGGCTCAGGGAGCGCTGGCCTCCGAGCGCTGCGACCGGGTCGCCCGGCAGGGCGAAGACCATGGCGTAGATGAGTAGTGTGGCCCCGAAGAACACCGGGACCATCTGCAGCAGCCTGCGTGCGACGTAACGAAGCATGTCCACTTCCTCCCGATCAGAACTTGGAGATGGCCTCGGCCTGCGCCCACAGGCGCCTGGCCTCGTCCGGGTCGTAGGTGAGGACCTCGTTGCCCGGCACCTCGGCGGTCCATCCCTCGACGGTGGGGGCGGTGAAGTCCTTGGCCGGTGTACGGGTGCCGTAGTAGAGCTTCTCGCAGATGAGCTTGCGGTCGATGGCCCGGCAGATGGCGGCGCGCCGGGCGCGCCCCTCCTCGTCCATCTTCCAGTGCTCATGGGTGACGTCGATGGCGAGTCCCTGGAAGTAGGCGGCGGGCTTGTTGATGGCGCGTCCCTGGAGCTGTTCGCGGAAAGTCGGCAGGAAGGCGTCGGGGATGGAGTCGGCGATGTCGAGGGCGCCTGCCAGCAGGTCGTTGTAGACCGAGTCGTAGCTCGTGTACAGCTTGAAGGTGATGCCCTTGTTCGCCACGGTGCGCCCGCCGGTATAGGCGGGGTTGGGCTCCAGGACGATCCGGCTGTCGTGGTCCCAAGAGATGAGCCGGTAAGGGCCGTTTCCCACGGGCTTGGCGCCGTAGGCCTTGGTGTCGGCGAAGGCCGACTCGGGCATCGGGTAGTAGGCGTAGTGGCCCAGGCTGATTTTGAAGTCCGACGCCGGGGCGTTCAGCTCCACGGTGAAGGTGTAGTCATCCACCTTGGTCAGCCCCGTCAGCTCAGAGTCCTCATCGTAGGAGAAGCCCTTGATCCGCTCGAAGAAGGAAGAGCCGAGCTGGGCGTTGGACAGCAGGGCTCCGAACTTCCAGGCCTTGATGAAGGAGTCAGCGGTCACCGGGCTGCCGTCGGAGAAGGTCCACCCCTGCTTGAGGGTGATCGTGTAGTGCTGGTTATCCTCGGTCTCGATAGAGGAGGCCACCTCGTTGATGACGTTGCCGTCCTTGTCGTAGCGGACCAGACCAGCGAACACCAGGTCGAGGATCCGCCCGCCGTTGGACTCATTGGTGTTGGTGGGCAGCAAGGAGTTCTGGGGCTCGGAGAGGTTGGATAGGACGACGCCGCCATTGGCGCTGGAGCGAGCCTCCTCGTAGAACGGGACACCGGTCCAGTTGAAGTCGACGTTGGAAGCGTTGCGGGAGTAGCCGCCGAACCCGTTCTGGTACCACAGCGGGATGCCGGGCAGGTCGGCGAAGAGCTGGGTCTGGGCCTGACGGAAGTAGCCGTAAGCGGTTTCGGGGTCGGTGGCTGCAGCCGCCTGGGCCAGGAAGTCGTCGAACGTCTTCGAAGAGTACTGGGAGTCGTTCGCGCCGGCACCGGTCTGGAAGGTGGCGCTGAGGAAGTTCTCGAGCGAGGGGTAGTCGGCCGACCAGCCGTTGCGGAAAGCACCCAGGAGGGTGTGCTTAGTGATGGCGGAGCGCATTTCGGAGAATTGGGCCACCGGAAGGGGCTCCATGGTAATGCCCAGGACGTTGGACACCGAGTGGCACACGGCCTCGGCCCAGGTCTTGTGGGGGCCGTCGGAGTTGTAGGCCAGGGTCAGCTTGCCGCTGCCGCTGCCCAGACCGTCTCCACCGGAGCTCGATCCGCGCGAGCAGCCTGAAGCCAGGAGCAGGCCTATGGTTGCCACGCCGAGCCCGAAGCCACGGCGCGACACTGTCAGGGCGTTGTTCATGCGACCTCCATGGGGCATGGAACTGACTGCGATGTCACAGGGATATTGGGATTCAAGGGTGCGAGCGCGATCAGGCGCCGCCCATAAGCGGTCATCTTACGTCCAGCAAGGAAACAGAATCGACACGTAGGTCACACACCGGAGAACGTGGGAGAAGAGGCCCGCCCGGGCCCGCTCAGGCGCGCCAGGCCTCGGCGAGCAGCTCGTAGGAACGGCACCGCGCAGCCGGATCGTGGGCGTGCGTGACTACGAGGATCTCGTCGAGGTCCCAGCGGTCAGCCTGCCCGCGCAGGCGGGCGGCGACGTCGTCGGCCGTTCCGACGAAGGACAGGGACATGGCGGACTCGACGGCGGCCTCCTCGCCCGGTGCGTGGGCGCGCCAGGCCTGCGGGTCGGTGGTCTGAGACACGCAACAGGGGATAGGCAAGGCACACA
>NZ_JH470355.1:97209-155354 GCF_000239715.1 Actinomyces sp. oral taxon 849 str. F0330
GCGGTTGCCGACGATGCGGGCCGCGGCGGCCATGGCGGTGCTGAACAGGAGGCGGGCCTCGTCGTCACTGGGGGCCACCATGACATTGACGGCGGCCGCCACCCGGGGGCCGGCCTGCGGGCGCTCGTCGCCCGGGGTCTTGAAGACGGAGCGGTAGGTGGCGATCGCCGCCTCGGCCTGAACCGGGGCGAAGTGGGATGCGACGGCGAAGGGCAGTCCGAGACTGCCGGCGACGCGCGCCCCGTTGACCGAGGAGCCCAGCACCCAGATGTCGGGCCGGGTGCCCTCGCCCGGAATGGCTCTCACCCGAGGGCCGTCGGCAGTGACGCCCTGGACAGCGTCGTCGGGAGCTCCGGGAGCACCCAGGAGAAGGGAGCCGGGCACATGGGGCTCCTGTGCCGGCCCGTCGTCGAGGTAGCCGAGGATCTCCAGGATCTCCTCGGCGAAACGGCCCGGATCGGAGGCCCCTCGGCGCAGTGCGGCGGCCGTGAGCCGGTCCGTTCCCGGAGCGCGTCCCAGCCCCAGATCGACCCTGCCGGGGTAGAGGGTGGCCAGGGTGCCGATCTGCTCGGCGACGACGAACGGGGCGTGGTTAGGCAACATGATGCCGCCGGAGGCGACGCCCAGGCGGTCGGTGGAGGCCAGGACCTGAGTCATGAGGACGATGGTCGCCGAGGACAGGTAGGTGTCCGAGCCGTGGTGCTCGGCAAGCCAGTAGCGCTCGTAGCCGGCGGCATCGGCGGCCCGAGCGAGGGCGATCATGTCGTTGAGGGCGTCGGTGCGGCTGCGACCGGCGCTGACGGGGACCATGTCCATGACGGACAGTACGGGTGCGGCCCGCCTTTCGGGCTGACTCATACGGGCACTCTAACCCGGGCCAACCTGCCCCGATCCGAGCCTTTGGACCCGTGTGCCCCGCCGATCGGCGACTCGGCGGGGCACACGAGCGGCAGACCGTGACAGCGGCTGCCGGGTGGAGACCGGTACGGGGCCGTCAGTGCAGCCGGCCGCGCGCGGGCAGCAGTCCGGTTGCGGCCAACGACTTGATGACATCGCCCACGATGAAGGGGACCAGACCCATGCTCAGGGCGGCGCCCCAGCTGGCGCCGGTGGCGATCTTCAGCCAGACGACGCCGGGCACGTACACCGATGCGGAGGCGAGCAGCATGAGTCCGACGGCGGTGGCGACCCGGCGGATTCCCGAGCCGGAGTGGCCCGACCACACGGTGGCGGCACGTCCGGCGATGGCGGCGATGAGGATGTAGCCGATGACGTAGCCGAAGGTGGCCACGACGCCACTGCTCCAGCCGGCTAGGACCGGGGCGCCGACGGCGGCCAGGGCTCCGAACAGCAGCGCAGAGAGGGCGCCGCGGCGCGAGCCGAGAACGGCCCCGACGCCCAGGGCGGCGAAGGTGCCCAGAGTGATCGGCACGGGGGTGAAGGGCAGAGGGATGGAGATCTGGCCGATAAGAGTCAGGGCGGCGGTGCCGGCCAGGACCAGGCCCACCTCCCGGAGACGGGCGAGAGCGGGGTTGGCGGCGCTATCGACGGACACCGAGTGGGCCGCGGAACCGGCGGCCGGGGTGGAGTGATTCGTGACCATGCCTCAACCCTACGGGCACCGGCGGCACCGCGAACGACCGAATCTCACTGAAGCACCACGCCACCATTTGTGGGATACCTACAATGAACGAGGGGCTCGGCGGGTCAGAGGCGGCAGTCAATCGGTGGTTTTCACAGTTCTTGCACGTGTCCGTCGATCCAAGTGAGGATGTCACCGGTGACCTGGTCCCGATTCGTCTCGTTGAGGAGCTCGTGGCGCCCGCCCGGGTAGAGGAGGACGGAGACCTCCCGTACGCCTGCACGGCGGTAGAGGGTGGCGGCCCGCTGGACGCCCCGTCCCATGGCGCCGACCGGATCCCGGTCCCCGGAGGCCAGGAGCATGGGCAGCTCCGCGGGCACTGCCGCGGCGTGGGAGGCCGTGTTGACGACACCCTGCCCGGCCACGAGATCGCGGAAGAAGCTGGAGGTGCATACGAATCCGCACCAGGGATCGGCGACGTAGCGGTCGACCTCCTTGGCGTCCCGGCTGATCCAGTCGGCCTCGGTGCGGTTGGGGGCGAAGTGGCGCTGGTAGGGACCGAAAGCGAGGGCATTGAGCAGCCGGGAGGGGTGGCGCGGGCCGCGCAACCTGGATTCCCCGGCGCAGATCGCCGTCGCGGGTCTTGTCAGCGCTCCGACGCCCGAACCGGTCCCCAGCAGGATGAGGCCGGCCAGATCGCCACCTCGGCGCGCCGCCAGGTCGCGGGCCAGGAAGGAGCCCCAGGAGTGGCCCATGAGGAAGACCGGAACATCGGGCCAAGCCCGTCGGGCCGCGTCCATGACGGTGCTCATATCGGCCACGACCGTGTCCCAGCCGTCCTGCTCAGCGACGAACCCGAAGCCGCCTGGGGCGGCGGTGGCCCCGTGCCCGCGGTGGTCCCCGGCCAGGACCGCGTAACCCTCCTCCACCGCCGAGGCGGCGAAGCGGGCGTAGCGCGAGGCGTGCTCGGCCATCCCGTGGGAGATGACGATGATGCCCCGGGGGCGGGCGGCACCGGCCACCTTCGGGTGCGGCGTCACCATGGTGCTGAGCCCGGCGGCGTCTGGGGCATCGGCCACCAGCAGGGAACCGTCGATGAGCCACTCGGGGAGCCAGATGTGCACAACCAGACGCGTTCCGTCGTCGGCCGTGAGCCGAGTAAGGCTGGTCTGCATCTGGTCCTCCTCAGGCGGCGTCTTCAAGGGGTCTCGATCATGCTCAAGTCGGCATCGGTCATCATTGATCGCGTCGACGGCTGACTATCGGCGGTGGTGCAGCTCCAGAGCTGGGCCTGCGGTCTCCCGCCACCCCAGGTAGAAGCCTAGTTGTCCGACGTCGAGCCGGCAGCGTTACCGCGGAAGGCGAATCGCAGCGATCCAGCGACGGGTGCGCTGCGGAAGTTTCCACGGACGGCCATTGATGACTGACTGTGTGGGAGCATTGCCTAAGTTCCTGATGGTTTCATGAAACTTGACACTCGGTATCCCGGCTACTTCTTCCCGGGGCCGCGCCCCTGCCCGCGTCTGGTCTACGGTGGCCGCCATGGCCGTCCACTCCTTCACCCTCGTCCCCGCCGCCTACGTCTACCTCCTGCGCCCCGCTCCCGACTCCGCCGCCGACCGGGCCGGGGCGACGAGCAGATCGGAGAGCGCTGAGACGCAGGTGCTCCTCCAGCTGCGGCAGGGCACCGGGTATATGGACGGTCACTGGGCCTGCGGAGCCTCGGGCCACGTCGAGGCCGCCGAGAGTGTCGTCGAGACGGCCCTGCGCGAGACCCGCGAGGAACTGGGCGTCCGCGCGGCGACGGCCGACCTGAGCCCGCTGACGGCGATGCACCGCACCAATGACCTCGGCGGCGGCGCCCTGGAGCAGCGCATCGACTTGTTCTTCACGCTGCGCACCTGGGAGGGCACGCCGACCGTGCGCGAGCCGGCCAAGAACGCGGGCTTGCGCTGGTTCTCGCTGAACGACCTGCCCGAGGCGGTCCCGCCCCACGAGCGCCGCGTCCTGACCCTCCTGGCCGCCGCCCTCGCCGGCGGCCTGCCAGTACCCCCGATCACCACCTTCGGCTTCGAGACCGGCCAGGATATCGCCCGCTACGGCGTCGCCCTGCCGCACTGAGCTCAGCTGGCGAGGAAGGCCTCGATGGCGGGCAGCTCGCGTCGGGCCTGGGCCAGTCCGGCCTCGAAGGCGGTGACGATGCGGTCGTAACGCAGCTCGCCGTTGGCAATGGGCATGTGCTCGGGCCGGAAAAGATAGGCGCGTCCCTGGCCGCGCAGGTCCTCAAGCTCCTCGACGGTGCGGTTGTAGTTCTCGGGCCGGTCGATGACGGCCTGGACGAGGGCCGGGTAGCGGGAGTAGAGGCGCTGGAGGACCTCGATCTCGTGGCGCCGCATGGGCGGTTTGCGGTAGCCCTCGGGACGGGTCATGACCACGAGGAGCTTGTCGTATCCGTCAGCGCGGGCGGCGTCGATGGCGAATCCGCCGGTGGGCCCGACGGCGCCATCCACGTAGGGGGCGCCGTCGACCTCGACCATGGGCATGAGCACCGGCATCGACGACGACGCCCGGGCCCGCACCAGCAGGTCGCCCATGGTGGGCATGTCTTCCAGGCCCCAGTAGACCTCCTCGCCGGTGTCGCAGCGGAAGGCGCCCAGTCGCACCGTGGTGGGCGAGGCGGCAAAGGTGTCCCAGTCGAAGGGGATGGACTCGTCCGGCGCGGAGGTGTGCAGGTAGATGTGCTCGGAGTTGAAGTAGCCCTTGCCGGCCACGAAGCTTCCCCAGCCGCCGGCCTTGGGGTCAGTGGTCAGGCCCAGGTAGGCCTCGCGGGTGCGCCAGGTGTCCCGGGAGACGAAGTTGCAGGTGTTCGTGCAGCCCGCCGAGATGCCACCGACCCAGGGGAAGGAGAGCCCGGCCTCCAGCATGACGCGCACGAGGCCGGCCGTGTAGGCCCCGCGCATGCCGCCGCTTTCGAAGACGAGGGCGACGTCGTCAGGACCGTGGGTGATGGGGGCGGGCCGGTGGCTGGGGTCGGTGACGGGGACAAGCCGTTGTACAGGGTCGGGGACGGGGCGTGGGCTCACGCCTGGGAGCCTATGGGTTCCATGGTGTGATCGCACGGGTGATTCCCACCCCATGTCTGCCGGCGGTCGGGAGAGTAGCGTGAGGTCATGAGCACCTCGAGCACGCCGCGCATTCTTGAGCCGATGACCTTCGGCGGGATCACCGCCCGCAACCGCCTCTGGCTGCCGCCCATGTGCATGTACTCGGTCGAGGCGCAGGACGGCGCCGTCACCGACTGGCACGTGACCCACTACGCGAGCCGCGCGGTGGGCGGCTTCGGCACGATCATCGTGGAGGCCACGGCGGTCACGCCCGAGGGGCGCCTGTCCCCCTATGACCTGGGCCTGTGGTCCGATGAGCAGATCGCCGGCCAGCGCCGCCTGGTCGAGGCAATCCACGCCGGCGGGGCGGTGGCTGGCATCCAGATCGGGCACGGCGGCCGCAAGTCAGGGACCGCCCCGTGGCGGCCCAACGTCGCCGGTGCCCGCACCGGAACCCTGGAAGGCTGGGAGCTGCTGGCCCCCAGCGCGATCCCCTACCCCGGGCACGCGACGCCCACCGAGCTGGACGAGGCCGGGATCGGCCGGCTGGTAGAGGCCTTCGCGGCGGCCGCCCGCCGCGCCGTCGAGGCCGGGTATGACGTCATCGAGATCCACGGTGCCCACGGCTACCTCATCCACGAGTTCCGCTCGCCCCTGTCCAACCAGCGCACCGACTCCTACGGCGGCAGCGCCGAGAACCGTCAGCGCTTCGCGCTGCAGGTGGTGCGGGCGGTGCGCGAGTCCATCGCTCCGGACACAGTCCTCGACATCCGCCTGTCGGCCTCGGACTGGGAAGACGGCGGGGTGACCGGTGAGGAGACCGCAGTCTTCAGCCGCGAGCTGGTGGAGGCCGGCGTCGATGTCCTGCACATCTCCAGCGGCGGCAACACACCTGCTCCGGTCCCGGTGGGGCCCGGCTACCAGCTGCCGCTGGCCCAGCGGGTCAGGCGGGCTGTTGCCGGCACCGGTGTCCCGGTCGTGGGCGTGGGTCTCATTGAGGAGGCGGCACAGGCCGAGCAGGCGCTGGTGTCCGGTCAGGTCGACGCCGTCGCCGTAGGCCGGGCCGCCCTGCGCGATCCCTACCTGCCGCTGCGCTGGGCGGCGGACCTGGGGGTGCGTTCCTGGGATCAGGCCCCCTGGCCCATCCAGTACTGGCGCGGCACCTGGCGCTGAGCGGGGACCCGACGTTGTCGCCCGGCCATCCGGGGCTCCGAAGCTATTCGACGGCGTCGAGGTAGAGCCAGCGGCCGGCGCGGCGGGTGAAGCGGGAGCGCTCGTGCAGGGTGTCGGCCACCACTGCCCCGCGACCGTCGCCGGTGCGGTAGGAGGCGGTGAATTCCACGACGCCGGTCTCGTCCTGCACCCCGCCATCCACGGTCTCGTCGACGCTCAGGCCCGTCCACTGCGTGCCGGGGTGGCAGTAGGGGCCCTCGGGCCGGGTGCGCGGGTGCCAGGTGCGGAAGAGATAGTCCTCGTCACCGACGACGAAGGCCGTGTAGCGCGAGCGCATGAGGGCCTCGGCGGTCGGTGCCGGAGCGCCGTCGTGAAAGGGTTCGCAGCACTGGGCGTAGGCGCGCCCCGTGCCGCAAGGGCAGGGGTCGGTGCCGCGCACGCCCGCGGCACGGACCGGCGAGCCCGACTGCTCCCAGCGGCCTGCCTGCCGACTGGCCATGATCAGGCGCCCAGCCAGTAGGCGTGCAGGGCCCGGGCGAGCCAGGGGCCGTCCTTGACACCGGCCATCTCGCGGGCCGAGTGCATGCTCAGCAGGGGCACGCCGACGTCGACGGTGGTGATCCCGAGCCGGGTGGCGGTGACGGGGCCGATGGTGGAGCCGCAGGGCACGGCGTTGTTGGAGACGAAGTCCTGGCTGGGCACGTCCGCGGCGGCGCAGGCCCGCGCCCAGATCGCGGCTCCCACGGCGTCGGTGGCGTAGCGCTGCTGGGCGTTGATCTTGAGCAGGGGGCCGTGGTTGATGAGCGGCTGGACGGCGGGGTCGTGCAGGTGGGCGTAGGCGGGGTGGACGCTGTGCCCGGCGTCGGCGCTCACGCAGGACGAGCGCGCCAGGAGGGCCTCGACGTCGTCGCCGCTGACCCCCAGAACGCCGGCGAGGCGCCGCAGGAGGGTCGTGAGGAAGGGGCCGTCCGCACCGGATCGGGTGGCCGAGCCGACCTCCTCGTGGTCGAAGGCGATCAGGATGACGGGCTCGGCGGGCTCGCCCCCCGCGGCCGCGAGTGCCTCGAGGGCCACCAGTCCGGCGTGGACCGAGGAGAGGTTGTCCAGGCGGGAGGAGGCCAGGAACTCTCCGTCCCGGCCGAAGCGGGCGGGGGCCTGGGTGGGGTAGGTCAGGACGTCGTGGCCGGCGAGCTCGGCCGGGTCGATACCGGCGATCTCGCACAGGTGGGTCTCGACCGCGTCGGGGGCGGCGTCGGGCCCGGCCAACGACCACAGGGGAAGCAGGTGGGTCTGGCGGTCCAGGTGGAGGGCGTCGTTGACGCCGCGGTCCAGGTGCGGGGCGATCTGACAGATGCGGGCGATGGGGCCGGTGCGCACGAGGTGGACGGCGCCGTCGCGGGTGGTCAGCCGCCCAGCCAGGCCCAGCTCGCGGTCGAGGAGGGAGGCGAGCAGGGGGCCGCCGTAGACCTCGGCGTTGATGAGCTGCCAGCCGGAGCGGACGAGAGCGGCGTTGGGCTTGAGCTTGAGGGCCGGGGAGTCGGTGTGGGCGCCGACGATGCGAAGACCCGCTCCTGGCGCGAGCGCCTTGGGCAGCGCCCAGGCGGCGATGGCGCCGTCACGGATGACGTAGCCGCGGCGCGGCAGGTCGGCCTCCCAGGAGACCGTCTCCTCGACGCCGGAGAAGCCGACCGCCTCCAGGCGCCGAGCGGCCTCGGCGGCGGCGTGGTAAGAGCTGGGCGAGGCGGTGACGAAGTCAATGAGCGAGTCGGTATAGGCGTCCTCGTCGCGCAGTGCCTCGCCGGTGGCGGCGCCGAAGGGATCGCTGTGTGAAGCACTGACGGGTGTGCTGGCGGCATCGGTCATGGCCCCAGTCTTCCACTGGAGCGCCATGTCCCGGACGACATCTGCCGCACGGTCGGGCGGGGATAGGGCAGGATCGGGGCGTGAGCATCTCTCAGCCTGTCATCCCGCCCGCCTCGTCCACTCCCGTGCGCGCCGTCCTGCTCGATGCCGACGGCGTCCTCCAGCTCATCGGTACCCCGTGGGATGAGGCGCTGACCCGCGGCGGCGGCCCCGCCTTCGCCCGTGCCATGATCGATGGTGAGACCGATGCCCTGGCAGGCCGGGAGACCCTCACCGAGCTGTTGGAGCGGGTGGTGAAGGAGCTGGGGCTGGAGCTGAGCGCGTCGGACCTGCTTGAGATGTGGCACCAGGCCACGCCCGATCCTCTGGCCCGGCAATTGGTAGGTGACCTGCGCGAGGCGGGTTACACGACGGTCCTGGCCACCAATCAGCAATGGGAGCGTCGGGCCTGGATGCGCGAGCAGCTGGACTATGACGGCCTGTGCGACATCGACGGCTACTCGTGCACGCTGGGGGTGGCCAAGCCGGACGCCGCCTATTTCCGCCGCCTGCTGGAGCTGGCGGGGGTGGAGGCGGACCAGGCCCTGTTCGTCGATGACAGCGCCACCAACATCGCCGCGGCCCGCGAGGTGGGCTTGCGCACGATCCACCACCCGGCCGACGCCGGTGGCGAGCTTCTGCGCCGCGAGGTCGCCCAGGCCCTAACGCAGGCCGCCTCTCCTCCACGAGGATGAGCCGGCAGGCCACCGTTCCTCCTTTCGGAACTTGCCTGACCGGCGCAGGCGGTGAAGACTCCCCCTGACACCAACAATCAGGAAAGGACACCCCATGGCAGGAGCGACGGCAGACGGCCAGGCCTCCGAAACCACCACCGCAACGGAGCCTGCGGCATCCTCCCTCCAACCGCCCGCCTCCAACGCCCGCCGCGCCCCCGAGATCTTCCTGCGCCTCATCACGACGATCCACTCCGAGCTGCCCGGATTCGTACGCAGCCGGCTGCCGGTGACCTTCATCGGCTACGCGATCATCAACGGCTCGGCCTTCTTCCTGGACATCACCTGCCTGTGGGTGTTCTACAACCACTTTCACTGGTTCTATCCGGTGGCGGTCACGGTCGGCTATGTCATCGCCGCCGTCTACTCCTTCCTGCTCAACCGCTGGCTGAACTTCCAAGCTCATGGACATGTCATCGAGCAGGGGGCGGGCTACACGGTAGGCATCATCAGCCAGTACGTCATCTTCATTCTCGGGTTGTCCTCGCTGCTGCACTGGTTCGGGGTCAATGCCGAGCTGGCTCGAGTCATCTCGGCCTGCTGCGAGGGGATTTACCTCTACGTGTTCATTCGGCTGTGGGTGTTCCGCGGAGTCCCGGAGCCCGCACAGACCCACCGCTTCGAGGACTACCCCACCGGAGTCTGAAGACTCGTCCCCGTCGGTCAGCTCCTCGCCCTCACCAGTAGGCGCGGGTCGTCTCGGTGGGGCCGTCGAGCTCAGTGAAGCCGGCATCGGTGATGCGCACGGGCCGGGTGGTGGATTCCCACTGCTCCCGGCTGGGCACGACCACGCGTACCCGGTAGCCGTCGTCGGCCCAGGCCCGCCGGAAGGCGGGCTCCATGGCGGGGCTCTCCCAGGCCAGCTGGGCGGCATGGCCGCACTGGGCGGCGAGCTTGCCCGAGGTCATCTCATGCAGGGGCGTGACCTCGATCGTCACGAGTGCCCCGGCGGAGGCCGACGCCGACCCGAGCTCGATCTCATCGGCCGCGGCCGGGTCCTTCGCAACGCGCGCGGTGATCGCGGCAGGCGGTGAGGGCAGCTCGTCGCCGGCCGGGAAGTGGGTTCCTTCCACTTGGGTCTTGGCCAAGGCTCCGGGCAGGGGGCGCACCGGGCCGGGGACGAAGGCGCGCGCCGCGGCCCGCCCCCAACCCGACGGGCCGTCCTGGGTGATGGTGACACCGTCGATCTCCTGAACCTCTTCCCAGCGCTTGCCGCGGGCGCGGCGCACGAGCTTGCGGATGCGCCCGTCGCGCCAGTAGTCGACGGCCTGGTTCCACGGTCCGCCCGGGGCGGAGGCGGGTGCGGCCAGGAGGGCGACAACGGCGCGGGCGGCGGCCTCGGCGACATCGATCCGCCGTGGCGGGTGGACCTTGTCATAGCGCACGGCGATCTGCATACCCCAGGGAACCGCGTGGTCCGGGTGCCCGGACAGGGAGGGCGGCTGCAGCGAGAAGGAGGATGGCGAAGGAGATGAGAAGGACTGAGGCACGGGTAGGAGCCTACGGGCTCGGCCCCGGCCGCGTCAGGATCCGACGCAGGCACCCGGGGAGCCGCCCGAACGGCGCGGCCCCCTGGAAGGAGAGGACGCGACCTTTTCCCACCATGAGGCGGATAAGTAGCGCGGCCAAGATCCTCCTGAGGCAGGAGAGGAACCCCGGAGAGGTCGTTTAAGTTGCCACCATGCAACCACCTGTTCCGTCTACCGTCCCCGGCGCTTCAGGCAGTACGCCTCCGGCCGGGGCCCTCTCCCGCCCCCGGATGTTCAACGGTGCGACCGTTCACGGCATCGCCGGGATCCGCGGCCTGCGTCATCCTGCGGAGATTCCTCTGCTCATCGCCGCCGTGGTCACTACGGCACTGGGCTACATCGGTTGGTTCGGCCTAGTGACGTGGCTGGTCACCGTGCCCGAGCCGACCGGGCTGAGCGCCGAGATTCGCGAACAGATCCTGGGGGGCGGGACTATCTCGGAGGCGATACTGGCCATCCCCCTCATCCCCCTGCTGGTATGGATCATCCGCGCCCTCACGTACGCCCAGCTGCGGGCGAGCTCGGTGCAGATGTCTCCCACCCAGTTCCCGGAGGGGTATCGGATGGTCGTGGAGGCGGCCCGGGAGTTCGGCCTGCGGCGGGTCCCCGACGCCTACGTGGTGCTGGGCAATGGCCAGATCAACGCCTTCGCCTCCGGCCACGGCTTCCGGCGTTTCGTGGCCGTCTACTCAGACCTGTTCGAGATCGGTGGGCAGGCCCGCGACCCCGAGGCGCTGCGTTTCATCATCGGTCACGAGGTCGGTCACCTCGCCGCCGGTCACGTGTCCTACTTCCGTCTCATCCTCTCCCAGCTGGCAGGCTATGTTCCCTTCCTGGGACAGGCGCTCTCGCGCGCCCAGGAGTACACCGCGGACAACCACGGCTACGCCAACGCACCCCAGGGCGTGCCCGGAGCCATGGGAGTCCTCTCCGGGGGCAAGTACCTGGGAGCCGAGGTCAACACCCATGCTCTGGCCGATCGCGCCACACGCGAGAAGGGGTTCTGGCTCCACATGACCAACTGGCTCTCCAGTCACCCCATCAACACCTGGCGCGCTCATGCCCTGCGCGACCGCAGCCGCCCCGGACGGATCATGATCCGTCCACCGGAGTCGACCGCTTGGTTCCCGCCCTCGGCTCCCACCGGATACCAGCGCTCCGGTTCCTGGCCGACGCCGGAGCAGATGCTCTCGGTGCTGGACTCCACCACCACGAGCGTGCCCAGTGAGGAGCAGTTCGGCCGTTATCCGGGCGTGAGCTACAAGATCCCCCGCAATGAGCTGCGCTGGGCTTCCCCCGTCCCTGTGAAGGCGGAGTCCGGCGAACGGACATCGTTCGAGGACGGTCAATCCGCGCCGAGCGCGACCGGGCCGATGCAGCCCGAGCCGTACGGGCACTCCCCGTCAGCAGAACAGGAGGAGGGGCTCATCGGCGGCTCCAACACGACCCCCTTCGACCCACTGGATCCGGAGTCTGCGCACTCTGGGGCCTAAACCCCATCAACACAGCGGTGCCGGTTGGGCGAATGCATGCGTTCGCCCAACCGGCACCTGTCTGCCTCCGTTGGCGCGGTTCCGCCCCGCAGGACTCAGTTCGGGGCCACGACGCCGGCCGCCGCCGTGAAGGCGCTCAGAGCTCTCCGCAGATCCCCGGCGCCGTCGGCGACATCGACGCCCTGACTGATGGCCTGGCACCGGGCGGCCAGCTCGTCGAGCTCGGCCAGGCGCTGACCGACGGACTCGACCACTCCGGGGGCGGCGGCGGACAGCTCTGCGGCCTCTGCCGGCAGGGCGGGGTCGGTTGAGGCCGGGGAGCCGGTCCACAGCATGAGGAGCTGGTTGGGAATCGTCATCATCCGGCTGACCTCACCGATGTACGCGATGACCTGGGTCGCGAGCGCGCTGTAGGCCCGGACCTGGCGCTCCATCTCGGCAACGCCGTCGTCAAGGGACTCGATGAGGTCGGGGATAGCCTCTGCCGAGTACTGCGGATCGCCGGCACCGTCGATGAGCTCAACGGTGAACAGCGAGGTGATGGTGGCGTGCAGACGGGCCAGGGCGATACGGGAACGGGTCCTGGCGCCGTTGGAGTCGAGCTGGGCCAGGGTGTCGACGAGCCGGGCGACCAGGGGACTGACCAGGCCCTGCATCTGAGACCACAGGTCCAGCAGGTCCGCCAGGGGCTTGACCCGGGTATCGGAGCGGTCCAGGGCGGCGATCCGCGCGGGGCTCAGGCGCGGGTCCTCCAGGGTCCGGGTCAGGCCCTTGCCCGCGGCCTTGAGCGAGGCCGACAGCTCGGCGAGCTGCTGCTGGCCGGCCATCCAGGAGTCGAGCCCGTCGGCGATCATGGTGACCGAATCGAGCATGACGCGCAGGTCCCCGGTGGCATCGGGGCGCACCGGGACGCCGTCGGAGAGCTCCTCGCGACGCGCTACTTCCGCCGGCAGGGCGGTGTTCTGGAACTCCTCGTACGAGGACAGACCAGCCCCGGCCAGTAGCTCGGCGATACGGCCAAGCCCCTGTTCGGCCGCCGCCCGGCGGTTGGCGCCGTCGGCGATGGCCCGATCCTCCACTGCCCGGGCATCGCGGTAGATGGTGCAGGCGGTGTCGAACAGGTCCGTGCACACCGGCCGGGTGCGCACCGAGAGATATCCCCCGTCGGACAGCGGAGTGACGGCGGCGAAGACGTCGTACTCGCTGCCATCGGCGGCGAGGTTGCGCACGTAGGCGGCGAAGGGACTGCCGGTCTTGAGGGTGTCCCACATGGCCTTGAAAGCGCCGCCGGGCATCTCCGGGTGGCGGATGATGTTGTGCGGGGCACCGGAGAGCTCGTCGCGTCGGTAGCGGGAGAGCTCGATGAACACATTGTTCGAATGACGAATGACGCCGCGCGCGTCAGTGGTGGAGAAGAAGAGCTGGTCCACGCCCACCTCATGGGTGGCTCCGGTGACCTTAGGCATAAGCGAGTGCTCCTTGAAGAGATCGGGGCGCGACGGCGTCCGGCGCGGCGAGACGGGTAATCCTCACCTTCCGCCCGCTGATTTCCGGTTGGACGGCTGAACAATACACCCCGTTTCCGAAATGAGATCTGATAATTCGCTATAAATGACCGATCGCACGGCATGCCGATTGGGTGAGATGTGCGTCTTTTCACTGACCACAGCAGCCCCCTTGTGCGGTCGTCACATTTTTTCACCGACACTCCAGCACACAGCCCCCTGAGAACTTTCGACCATCAATAATGATGGACAGAAAGCAGCGGAATCAGAACCCGAAGGGACACTAACAGGGACGCCTATACGTTTTAAAGCTACCCACCAAGACGGAGTCAACTGCATAACACCGGAACCCAACCCGACAACCCCATGAAAACAGAATAAATAACATGGAGAGACTTCCCAGACAACTCTCAGCTATATTGAAGTGCCCCCACAGGGGCAGCGGGTTACATAGTAACTGCCGCCGGACGGAACCGGTCGCGAGGGTTGGGGAGCCCGATGACCGATCGGATTTCGAGGCCGCTTCGGGTTGATAGGGAGCCCGACGCGAGTCGTTCTGGCGAAGGAGGGCGAGTCCCCCTGGAGTTATGGGAATCCAGGGAGATGCCACCCTCAACGACACGGGCCTGTGGGGCCCGGGCGAGTCCCGGACCCCACAGGCCACGTCATGTTCAAGCCGACCCGTCAACCCCGTCTTCGCGGTGCTCTATCGCCAGCCCGTTTCCTTTCATCTTCTGGTTGCATCCCGCCTCAGACGAATATCGGCGCCCCCCTTCACCGTCTTCGGATGTCCCCGATCAGTACAGCTACTCCTCCGGGGCGTCACTCGTCACCGGTCCGGCCGTGTTGGGCCGCCAGCCCAGTGCCGGGGCGACGTGCTCGGCGAAGGCCTGGAGGATGTGGAGATTGAAGTCGACGCCGAGCTGGCTGGGAATGGTGAGCATGACGGTGTCGGCGGCGCAGAGCGCCTCGTCCCGGGCAAGCTGCTCGATGAGAACATCGGGCTCGGCGGCGTAGGTGCGCCCGAAGGTCGACTGCAGGCCGTCGATGATGCCGATCTGGTCGTGGGAGTCCTCGCCGCGCAGGGCGAAGAACCTGCGGTCGGCGTCGGAGACGATCGGGAAGATGGAGCGCGAGACGCTCACTCGCGGGGTCCAGTCATGACCGGCCTCCTTCCACGTCTCCCGGTAGCGGCGGATCTGCTCGGCCTGGAGGTGGGAGAAGCCCTCGCCAGTGGCCTCGGTCAGGAGGGTGGAGCTCATGAGGTTCAGGCCCTGGCGGGCGGTCCACTCGGCGGTCTCGCGCGAGCCGGCGCCCCACCAGATGCGGCGGTCCACGCCGGGGGCGTGCGGCTCGATGCGCAGGCGGGAGGACGCACCGGGAGCCATGCCGTTGCTGGTATCGAGGTCGGCCTGCGGGACGCCCCGGACGGCGTCGAGGAACTGGGCGGTGTGGGCGCGGGCGACGTCGGCCCCGCGCGGGTCGGCACCACCGACATAGCCGAAGGTCTCCCAGCCGCGCCGGGCCTGCTCCGGGGAGCCGCGGGAGATGCCGATGGCGATGCGCTGGTCGGTGAGCAGGTCGAGGGCGGCGACCTCCTCGGCCAGGTGGAGAGGGTTCTCGTAGCGCATGTCGATGACACCGGTGCCGACCTCGATGCGCTTGGTACGTGCGCCGGCCGCGGAGAGCAGCGGGATGGGGGCGGCGGCCTGGCGGGCGTAGTGGTGAACGCGCCAGTAGGCGCCGTTGACACCGATCTCGTCGGCGCCGACCGCGATCTCGACGGCGTCCTTAAGCGCTTGGCCGGCGTCGGGGTCGCCGGGGCCCCGACCGTGTCCGTAGTGTCCGAAGCTGAGGAACCCGAATGCTTTCATGCAACCTTCAACTACATGAGTTCACGGATCATTCCGGCCGACCGCGCGAGCCGCATCACCCGACCTCAGGCGTCGCGCATCGTCAGCTCGTGACCGGGGTCGTCCATCGACGCGCCTCGAGTACCCAGCCAGCGAGGAACGGCCTTCTTGTAGTCGAGATAGGCCTGCCCGAACCTCGCCTCCAGCGCCTTCTCCTCCGCCGGGATCTGGTATCGGTCGATCAGCCAGACGAATCCGATCAGCGGGATCACGGCAGAAGGGCTCCTGCGCGCAATCGCGTGCGCAAGCAGTGCTCCCGCCAGGCCTGCGTACATGGGATTGCGCGTCAGTCGGTTGGGACCGTCCACAACGAGGCACTGCGCGCGCTCGACTCTCATCGGATCGACCGTCGTGTGGTGCCGAAGAAAACTGCTTGCACTTCCAGCGAGCAAACAGAACGAGACCCCGAGTACCGGAGCAGCCACCGCCATCGACGACGGCGTCATTCTCCGACCACGAGTCACGGCGCTCTGCGCCAGCCCCGCCATCGCCAGCAGCACTGCTGGTGGCGGTCGTCTGAACCTCTCGATCACCATGGCATCCTCTCACCTATGACGGCCTGACAGAGAACCGGGCTCAACCGATGTGGAAGCACTGAGCCACCAGATCCTCGACCTGGATGCGGGCGTCGGCGATCTCCTCTCGCAAATCTACCTGTTGGGCAGAACTTCCCTGGACGCCTCCAGCGATCTCCACTAGTCTTTCGAGGCATTGATCGACCTCCTATGTTCCCAACGGAGTCAACGAGATGCCTTCCGATCATCAGCGCAACAGCGACAGCCCCAGCGCCCCCGGCGCATCCGCCACCGGGGCCGCGCACCCGCCCCCACACCCCGAGAAGCGCTCCTTCGCCTACCGTGCGGGTATGAGGCTCGGTAGGAGGATGACGCTGGCATGCAGCGCCATCTCGACAGTACTGTTCGCCTTCTGCATGGCATGGTTCTTCGCTTTCGCGACGGTGATATCGGATCTCGCTCCGAGGTTCGATCCCGATGAGCTCATCTTCCGGTGGACAGGAGGAGTCACTATCTCCTTCGCCCTCGCTTTCCTCATGATCGCAGCCATCAGCTTCGCTCGCCAGCACAGATGGCTGGCCCCGCAACACGCCTTCGCGGCGAGCATCGTGTCCCTGGGATACGGCATCATCGACGCGGTGGCGGATATCGCCCTGGTGATCAACATCGAGACCGCGAACTCCGGTTCCCTTGAGCCGTCGCTCGGCCCGATCCAGCCGATACTCGGCCATCTTGATATGACGCTCCTACGCGCATCCTGGGTCGCATGGGCGCTGGCGGCGGCGATCACCGTCAGCGGTCTGACCATCAGCAGACGTCTGGAACCAGGGCTACGGGCCATCGTCGGGCTCCTCGTCGGGGCTCTCCTGGCCCCGTTCACCTTCGCGGTGGATGCGTTCCTGTGGATGGGCGCGATCGTCGCTCCACTCGCGCTCTTCGCCGTCACGAAGTCCTCCAACCGCCCCAAGCACCCCCCTTACCCGATTATGCAGCCCGCTCAGGGCCCGCTGATCGCCGGCTGCAATGCGTCCTACCCGTCTCAGTGGAAACAGGCAGTCGCTCCGTCGGCTGGGCCGGCACTTCCCTACACCGCACCGGTCAGGCCCTCGCCTCCTAGAGTGTTTTCAACGCCGGCCCGGCAGCGCCCGCTGAACATCCTGTCTGACAGACGAGTGCTGTCCATTCGTCTCCTCGGCGCCTGCGCCACTGTCCTTGGAGCCCTGGCCGCCTGCTGCGTCATCGTGAGAATCACCGGGATCGTCACCTTCGCCCCGCGAAAGACGCTCCTGGCCCTGGGGGTTCCCATCGGATTCATCGCCTTCATTCCCGTTCTCGTGGCGATCGGACTGTGGGCCTCGGGGCGTTGCTCCCATAAGGCTGTGCATGTCTGGGCGCCAGTCGCCCTGGCCTGCGCCTCAGCCGTCGGATTCGCGGCGCTGTACTGGGTGGAGGCGACCGGCGGTGACAATGTTTCTGTTCTCCCGCTTCACAGCGTCCTTGCGCTCTGCTGCGGCTCAGCGCTGATCTGGGCGATTCTGGTCTGGACTCCCTATCCTCCGAACATCCGAGTTCTCGGGGGAATCGCCCTGGGAATGGCATGCATGCTGCTCGCCATCATGTTCTTCCAGGACGCGATTTCCGTTCCTCCTGTTATCGGGCTGATTCTCGCCGGCGCATTCCCGCATCTCCGCCCATTGAAGTTCCCCGAGCCGGCCGGCGCCCGCACTTCCGATTAGCGCGAGCAACGAGGCGAACGAGGCCGAAGAGCGCATATGGGTGGTGGAAGACTGTCGCCGGTCTTCCCACCACCCATATGTTGTTCCTCAGTCGCTGAGCTCTACGCCTTCAGAAGGCTCTCACCGGCCGACTCGCCGCCGGCAGGCTCACTGGCCTCGACCTCGGCGATCTGCTCCATCCCGGTCTTCTGGGACAAGGGGACTTCGGGCAGGAAGATCGCGACGACGGAGGTCACCACGAACAGCGGGATCATCCAGGCGAAGATCGGCAGGAGGGCATCGGCGTAGGAGTTCGCGACGGCGTCATGCAGGGCGGCGGGCAGCTGGTTCACCAGGGCGGGAGTGAGCGAGGAGGTGTCGGCCTCCCGGAACTGACCAAGAGAGGTCAGCACGGCGGGGTCGGCGCTGCGGGCCAGCTCCCCGATCCGATCGGTGAGGTTGGAGGTGAGGCCTGAGGAGAAGGCCGCGCCGATGAGCGAGGCGCCCAGGGAGACCCCGACCTCGCGGAAGAAGTTGTTGCCGCTGGTGGCCGTACCCAGGTGCCTGGCCTCAATGGCGTTCTGCACCACGGTGACCAGGAGCTGGAAGAACATGCCGATGCCCGCTCCCATGAAGAAGGTGGCGGCCGATATCTCCCAGACGGGCGACGTCGTCGACAGGCGCGAGAGCCAGAAGGAGGCGCCGGCGGCGACCAGGGGCCCCAGGACCGGGTAGATCTTGTAGCGGTCGGTGCGTGAGACGAGGATGCCGGAGAGGATCGAGGAGACGAGCATCCCGATCGTGATGGGGACCAGGAGCAGGCCGGAGGCGGTGGCCGAGTACCCGTAGACCATCTGGAGGTAGGTGGGCAGGTAGCTCATGACGCCGATCATCCCGCCCATGGCGAGCATGCCGACCACCGTGGCCACGATGAAGGTGCGGTTGGTCAGGATCGACCAGGGCAGGATGGGGTCGGCGGCGCGGGTCTCGACGTAGGCGAACAGTCCCCAGCAGATCAGGCCCGCAGTGCCCAGGCCGATGATGACGGGGCTGGTCCACGCGTACTGGTTGCCGCCCCAGGTGGCCATGAGGACGATGGCGACGGCGCCGGCGTCCATGAACGCGAGCCCCCACCAGTCGACGGGGCTGGTCAGGCGGCTGCTGGGCAGGCGCAGCACCAGGGCGATGGCGATGAAGGCGAGGACGCCCAGCGGCAGGTTGATCCAGAAAGTCCAGCGCCAGGAGACGGAATCGGTCAGCCAACCGCCGATGATGGGCCCCAAGATGGAGGCGATGCCGAACATGGCTCCCATGGGGGGCCATGTAGGTGCCGCGTACGCGCGGCGGGATGAGGTCGCCGGTGATCGCCTGGGAGGAGATCATGAGACCGCCGCCGCCGAGGCCCTGGATGAAGCGGTAGATGATGAGCTGGGTCATCGTGTTGGCGGTCCCGCACAGGGCCGAGCCGACCAGGAACAGGGCGATGGCCACCAGGAAGAGGTTCTTTCGGCCCACGAGGTCGCCGAGCTTGCCGTAAACCGGCATGGCTACGGTGACGGCCAGGGTGTAGGCGGTCAGGATCCAGGCCATGTGGGCGGCGCCGCCGAGGTCACCAACGATGGTGGGCAGGGCGGTACCGACGATGGTCTGGTCCATGGCGGACAGGAACATGACGACCAGGAGCGAGGCGTAGACCGCCCAGAAACGGCGGTCAGGGTGGAAGTCGGCCCCCGGCTCGTGGAGGGTTGTGCCGGCGGGTGCCGGCGTCGAGGTGCTTTGAGTCACGGATACGACCTTTACGGTTGAGGTAGGCAGGTAAAACGAACAGTGAGGAGGACTGAGAGAGCCGAGGGCGACTAGCCCGATGAGTGCGACGGCGTCAGACCGCTGGAAGCACCGGAGGCCGCTTCTGCGGAACGAGGGGGAGCGACGACGTCGGAGATTGCCTCGACCATGACGCGGACGGCGTCCGCCAAGCGGATCTCGGGATGCTGGACCGAGACTTCGGGCACCTCGGCTCGTGCCGGCGCCTCCTCTCGGCGCCGCTCCCAGGGATGAGTGCGTCCGCACCACAGGTCCATGGCGCTGCGCTGAATCGCCATGGCCAGGGCGACGACGGCGCGAGCGCGCGGGTCATCGGGTTCCGCGCCCAGGCGGCGACTGGTGGCGTCGGTCAGGGAGATGGCGATGACGCGCAGGCGCTCGTGGACGGTTCGCTCGATCTCCGGGTTGTCTCGCACGAGCTCCAGAAAGGACAGGAGCCGTCCGCCCTCGGACTCGACGGCCTCGGCGCCGGAGGCGAGCAGGGCTCCCAGGTCCTCCAGGAGGCTTCCAGAACCGTTGACGAAGGCCTCGATGGCCTTGGGCTCAGGGGGCTCCAGGCCGACGACGAGGAGATCGGCCTTGGAGGAGAAGTGGTTGAAGACGGTGCGCCGGGAGACTCCAGCGAGGGTTGCGACGTCGTCCACCGTCATAGCGGAGTAACCACGCTCCCTGGTCAGGGTGAACGCGGCAGCGCGGATGGCGGCGCGGGTGCGTTGCGCATGGGTGGCGCGCAGGTCGGTTCCGGTCACACACTCATATTGCACTCAGTGCAGTCTTGCACTCAATGCAGAACAGCGCGAGGTTCCTCACGAGGGTCGTGAACCGGGCACCGAGGCCCCATACGCAGCAAGACTGGCCAAGATTTGCTGGGCGGTGTCCAAATCTATAGCAAAGGCTCCATCCCAACTCGGATGCACAAAAAGAAACCGCATGATTCCGCGGTTCCAGCATCATAGACAAGACCGCCGGAGGCCCTTTGTGTCAAATTTGGACACGGACATTCCGTTCGGCACGCACACAGTTCTCAGGCATCCTGATAAGCGGCGAACTCGACGAGGTTCCATGAAAGTCGCATAAAGACTATGGGCGGAACTGCAGAACCTGCCCCCATCACGCCCGGTGGCGGACCTCACTCGCCTCGTAGGCCTCGATCTCGCCAACCTTGGGGCCGTAATTGCTGGCGGGGTCGTGGCGCAGGTCGAGCCAGATATCGATGAGCGCCCAGGCGGCGGGGGCCGCGATGACGTTCTGCCCCATGCACAGGATCTGGGCGTCATAGTTCTCCACCGAGCCGCGCACGGTGAGCAGATCGTGCGCGGTCGCCGCACGCACGCCCGGCACCTTGTTGGCGGCGATGGCGGTACCCACACCGGTCCCGCAGATGAGAACACCGCGGTCGGCCCTCCCCTCGGCGACCGCTCTGGCGACCCGGAAGGAGACCTCCGGGTAGGTGATGTCCGGAGCGGACAGGTCGACGACGTCGCTCACGCGCTCGTCCCCGGCCAGTCGTTCCTCAAGAGCGTCCTTCAAGAGGACTCCATTGCCCGGGGCACCGATGGCGATTCGCATGTCCCCAAGTCTCTCAGGCCTCATCGCGGAAGGCGAGCCTGCCGCGATCAACGTGTTAGCGAGACTCCCCTACGACGGCAAAATCGGCGATGACCTCGTAGAGAGCCCGGCTCTCCCTCATCTTGGCGAAGCCATCGAGTACCTGCGCAGGAAGTGCTAAGGGATCGGTGGCGTAGGAGGACAGGTCGAAGTTCACCCTGATCTGGGATACGTGAGAGCTCCAGGTGTGTGCAGCGCAGGGGTCGGCGACCCGGAAGGGCATGGGGGCCGCATCGATTCCTCGATCCCGTACGGCCTGCTCGCTCATTGCGACCATCTCCGGGGACTCGGCGTCGTAGATCAGACGGCCGCCGGGAAAGCGGCGGGCCATCGCACTGACGAGGTCTCGAACTGAACTGCTCTCCAGGAAGTAGAAGACCCCGGAGGCCACGGCAATCAGTCCGCCACTGGCGTCGACCTCATCCATCCAGCGGTGATCGGTCAAGGAGAAGGGCAGTTCCCGCTCTCGCTCATGGGGCTCGGCCCAGGCGCGTCGGGCTTCGAGAACGCCGGGGAAGTCGAGGTTGTGGATCAGCGCCCGACCGTTGTCGACCTCGTCGACGAGTCGATCCAGTCCGCATCCGAGATCGACGACGGCGGCTCCGGGGCGGGTCTCCAGGTAGCGCCGGATCTCTGTGACGGCCGCAAGGTGGCGCAAGGCGTAGATGGCGGCGGGCATCGCACCCATATCCATGTTCTCGATACCAGGGTGAACGGCGGAGACCATGGAGACCAGACGCTCGGACCAGGAATCCCGGAAGCAGCTCGGCCAGTTCCGCGCAGCACGGGCCCGCCCCAGAAGCGGGAAGAAGAGAGTCTCCTGAACCCCAGCGTCGATCATGGTCCACACCCTAGGAGGCAGTGTCACTCGTGTCGATATTGACAATCAAGTGCATGAGTGAGGGTGGGTGCGTTCTTCGTCCGCAGAAGTGGACATAGGGCGACAGAAAACGTGATCTGCATCGCAATATAGCGGCCGTCGGGCGTCACTGCGTCTCACATGACAGCATCGAACTCGACGTCAGAGCACACAGAGGAGAGGAGGAGCGGCCGATGCCACAAAGAGAGGAGCGCGTCGCACAGCACCTCGGAGTGCTGGAGCGCGACGGCACCCTGGTCATTCCCTCATCTCGAACTCGGCTCATCCTCAAGCTCATCGTCTTCAGCGTCTTCACGGCGATCAGCGCTGCCATCATCCTTACCGCACCAGCAGCACCCGGCAACTCGGCGGCACCCCTGGTACTACTGACGATGGGACTCGCACTCTCCGCCCTGTTTTTACTCGCATCCGTGGCAACCTACAGGCAGTTGACTCAGAGGATTCGGTTGGTGCTCACATTCCAGGGACTGAGGCTAGAGAACGCGAACGGCAACATCATCGAACAGGTAGAATGGCGCGACGTTGAAGGCTTCCGGGCAATACGCTCCCGCGCAGGAACAATAGCCGCCATTCACTATTATCTGACCGATACCGGGAGGGAGCGTCGACGCGAATTCCTGGCCACCGACCCGATCGGCAGAAACCAGTTCCTCGTACTTAAGGTTTCCTGGGCAGGGAAAAGCAAATCAGTCGCCCTCCCTTCAGGATTCGCCGTCTCAAACGCCGATCTGATCGAGCTCCTCGAGAAGGCTCGTCATCGTTACCGATAGAGAACACCAGCCAAGTCCGAGCCGCAAGTACGGACGTCAACGCGGCGGGACTAGGCAGGTAGAACGCTCTTCAGGTCACCAGCACGATCCTTGCGGCATCGCTCAGCCGATCATGTAAACCATGCCGCGCCCGCTCCCGACGAGCACGTCAGCAAATCGACAGGCCGCCCGAAGATAGCTGGCAACATAGGACATACGTTCTCCACCACTGACTCCATCACCGTGTTCCGGTATCGGCACACCCTCTTCCAGGCACAACGACTTCAAGTCCAAACTGATCGCCTTCATCTCTTCAGGTCTCAGCACCCTGACCCACGGCTCCCACCCCATTCCGAACATGCACACTTTTCCTTCTCAACAGCATATGCATAGTATCGAATTCCCATGACACTATCGTGCAGGATGACCTGCACGGTCAACACCCCGACCACCCCACCCTGGGGATAACGTTCTTCGTTCACAGCTTGTGATCACCGAGCATTCCCGAAATCCTGCGCTCGACACAATCGATTGAGCGCAGATGGATTCACGTGCGGCGATCCGGCAAGTTCCAGCAGGGGTCACGCGGCCGAATCAACACCACTGAGAGCTCCAACTCGGCCCACCGGCGCGGCGCGATCGCCGGGCCCCGAGGCCGTCCCGGTCGGCGCCACCACGGGCACCGACGGCCCGCCAACCTCTGTCGAACGGACCACAGGCCAGCCCCGAGAGCCTGACGACTCGCGCAACTTTGCAGATTCGCAACAATCCGTTACCTTATCGTAAGACGTCAGACATCCTTCGTCGGCGTTCCCCACCCAGAGAGGCAAGGCCGCCTCGTCACCCCGAACGGAACCCATATGAGAAAACCCCACCCCTCCGCCCTGAGGCGCCTTTCGGCCCTCCTGAGCTCGATGGCCCTCGCCATCACCGGCGTGATCGCCGCCGCACCCCCGGCGCACGCCACCCCCACAGCCGATGGCCTGATGGACGTCACCATCACTCAGGTGAACGCTCCCGAGGACGGTCTCTACGCCGTCGGCGACGTCATGACCTTCAACCTCACCCTGACCAACACCAGCAGCGAGGCCCACTCCTACGCCCCGGCCTCGACGAACCTGTCCGGCAACGTCACCAAGTGCCGCTGGCGCAACGTCCCCGCCGGGGTGACCAAGACCGACTGCGCCGGCCTGGCCACGCACACGGTGACCGCAGAGGACCTCAAGGCCGGCGGTTTCACTCCGCAGATCGCCTATGAGGTCAAGGCAGTTGAGTACGCCGGCCAGGCCCTCAACACCCCGGAGACGATCAGCGGCGACACAAGCCCGATCAAACCCGCCTCACTGCGGGTCGAGTCCTTCACGCCGTCGGCGAGCCAGGAGACCTACAAGCTGGGAGACACCGTCAGCTACACGGTGCGCGTGCGCTCGGTCGCCGATAAGACGATCAACGTCGCCGCCACCGACTCCTCCTTCGACGACCTGGACCGCCAGTGCCACTGGGACAATCTCAAGCCGGGCAAGGGCGCTGTCTACAACTGCAAGCCGCTCACCCACACGATCACGCAGGCCGACGTCGACGCCGGCCGGTGGACGCCGTCGATCACGCTGACTGCAACCGGCACCGACGGCGCCGCCCTCCAGACACTCACCGCCGCCGGTGATCCGATCAGCGTCGTCGGCCAGCACCCGCAGGCGGAGCCGGCCCCGGCACCCGACGCCAGCACCGAGCTTCCCGCCTCGATGAGCCAGGCCCAGCACCTGGCCGCCAACACGGCGAGCGACAACTACCGCATCCCGGCGATCACCACCGCTCCCAACGGGGACCTGCTGGTCTCCTACGACGAGCGACCCAAGGACAACGGTAACAAGGGCGGGGACGCCCCCAACCCGAACCACATCGTCCAGCGCCGCTCCACCGACGGCGGCAAGACCTGGTCGGCGCCCACATACATCCACCAGGGCACGGAAACGGGCCAGAAGGTCGGCTACTCCGACCCGAGCTACGTCGTCGACAACCAGACGGGTACGATCTTCAACTTCCACGTCAAGTCCTACGATCAGGGCTGGGGCGGCTCGAGGGCCGGCACCGACCCGGAGGACCGCAACGTCATCCAGGCCGAGGTCTCCTCCTCCACCGACAACGGCTGGACCTGGACGCACCGCACCATCACCGCGGACATCACGAAGGACAACCCCTGGGTCTCGCGCTTCGCGGCCTCGGGCCAGGGGATCCAGATCCGCCAGGGCGCCCACGCCGGACGCCTGGTGCAGCAGTACACGATCAAGACCTCCGCAGGAGCGGTGCAGGCGGTCTCCGTCTACTCCGACGACCACGGACAGACCTGGCAGGCCGGTAAGCCGACCGGCACCGGGATGGATGAGAACAAGGTCGTCGAGCTCTCCGACGGCTCCCTCATGCTCAACTCGCGCGCCTCTGACGGCACGGGCTTCCGCAAGGTGGCCACCTCCGCCGACGGCGGGCAGACCTGGAGCGAACCGGTCAGCGACAAGAACCTGCCCGACTCGGTGGACAACGCCCAGATCATCCGGGCCTTCCCGAACGCCGCCCCCGGCGACTCGCGCGCCAAGGTGCTGCTGCTGAGCCACTCGCCCAACCCGACGCCGTGGTCGCGCGACCGCGGCACCATCTCGATGTCCTGCGACGACGGCGCCTCCTGGGTGACCGGCAAAGTCTTCCACGAGCCCTTCGTCGGCTACACGACGATCGCAGTGCAGTCCGACGGCAGCATCGGGCTGCTCAGCGAGGACGCCAGCGAAGGCGCGAACTACGGCGGCATCTGGTACCGCAACTTCACCATGGCCTGGGTCGGCGACCAGTGCACGCAGGCCCCGAGCCCGTCGCCGAGCCCTTCACCGTCTGCCGAGCCGACCACAGCCCCGAGTGCTGAGCCGACCATTGCCCCGAGTGCTGAGCCGACGTCTACGCCGAGCAGTGCGCCCACCGCGGGGCCGACCACCGAGCCCGCGCCGGAGCCGAGCAGCGCGCCGACTGCTCCTACCACCGAGCCCTCTGCAGGGCCGGAGCCGTCTGCCGAGCCCTCGCAGGGGCCGACGGCGGAGCCTTCAACCGCGCCCTCCCAGCAGCCCAGCGCCACGCCGTCGGGACAGCCGAGTGGACACCCGAGCTCTGCTCCCGCGCCGAGCCGGACGCAGCAAGCTCCATCGACGGCGAGCTCGCGGGCGACCTCCCTGCCAACGCCGTCCAGTCAGCCATCGTCGAGCGCGAGCCCGGCGCCGAGCCAGACTCCGGGGACGACGCCTGCGCCCAGTACGCAGCCCGACGAGATCGACCGGCCGACTGACGGCGCCATGGCGCAGCCGACCAACGGGGCCAATGCTCCGGGCGCCTCGGCAACGGGGGCTACAACGAAGCCGGGGCATAGCCTGTCCCAGACGGGCGCCAACGCGCTGCTGGTCCTGGGCCTTGCGACCGCCGGGATCATGGGCGGCTACCTGATTCTGCGGGTGCGTCGCACGAAGAACTGAACACGCGATGAGCCGGCTCGATCCGGCTCTGAGCACTGACTGAGGGGTGGGATGCCGGCGCGTCCCACCCCTCAGTGCTGTCCTCCTCAGCGGCACGGCCCAACCGTGGACCGGGCTCGCCACCGATGCCGGATGCCGGCTGGCGGCTGCAGGCCGGCCCCGGGCCGCAGGCTGTTGTCCTTCAGCCGCAGGCCGCAGGGTAGAGAGATTCGCGTGAGTGACCTCTCTGCTCACATCCGGCGAGCTGGCATGGCACGGATCGAGCACAGGTGGACCCGGCGCTGCTGAAGGACCCCAGCGGCCCTCCGTTCTCACCAACGAGACGTCCGATAGTGTCCAAATCGGTGACAAAGGCCTGGAACAGAGCAGAACGGGCGAGAAGAAACCGCATGATTCCAACGTCTATTCGCCTGCGTCGGCGATACCGGGGCTCCTTTGTCACCGATTTGGACACTGAACCACTCGCATGACACAGGAGGACCAACAGTGAACCCCATGGATGAAGCCTCTCAGTCGTCACTGACGACGATCTCGATGGCATCAACGCTCGCCAGCACATTCACGCGCCCGGCACAACATCGCCGCCCTGCTCTCCTCCAGTTAACGCCTAGCGTTATTAGCGACCTCCGTTATACCCTGTTGTCGTGATCAGGTCCTTAGCGGACAAGGGGACCTAGCGACTGTGGCACGAGGAGTACGTTCGCTCCCTCGACAAGTCGCTCCGGCGCGCCGTGCTACGCAAACTGGAGCTTCTACACGCAGCAGCCGATGTCGAAGACCTGCACATCCCACCGGGCAACCGACTCGAGCGGCTGACTGGCGATCGACGTGGCCAGCACAGCATTCGGGTCAATGCCCAGTGGCGACTCTGCTTCACCTGGCATGAAGGAGGTGCGGATGATGTCGAACTCGTCGACTACCACTGATGCTGACCGGATCGACCCGATTCACCCGGGCGAGGTCCTCATGGAGGACTTCATCGAGGGTTTCGGGATCACCCAGAACAAGCTCGCCACAGCCATCGGCGTGCCTCCGCGTCGCATCAACGAGATCGTGCACGGCAAACGCGGCATCACCGCAGACACCGCTGTACGACTGGCCAAGTACTTCGGCACATCTGCCGAGCTCTGGATGAACCTGCAGAGCCACTATGAGCTCAGGCTTGAGCGCCGGGCGCTGCGCGAGCAGCTCGAGAGCATTGTGCCGCTGCAGTCGGTAGCGTAGGCGACGCAAACGGCATACGTGACCGATGCTCACATCTGGTTAGGTGAGCTAGCGCGGTTCACGTCGCGGTGACATGACCGCAGATAATCATCGGGCACGCTTTGGCGACGCGAACAGCACGGAGGCGACCGATGTCACCGACCGGCAGGGCCTGGCTCTCAACTCCCGCTGTTGCTCTTTCCCGCCGGCTTACTCGACGTCGATGGGACCGTTGATGTGGAGAGTCTCGACGTCGAGGCGCCGGTTGACTCGCGACGCAGTGGAGTCGTCGATGCGGCCGGCGAAGCGCAGGTCATGCACGCGCTCGCGCAGCTGGTCGATGACGGAAAGTCTCAGGGCGCTCTCCGGGCCGCTGTAGATCTCTACTTCATCCTCTGCGGCTGAGTTGAGCACAGACTCGCGGCGACGTCGGTAATCGGCGCGCACCACCGCGATGATTTCATCGTCGTCGACGCCCACGCGTTCGGCAATGGCATCGAGCTGACTGATGGTGTCGTCGAGGATGTCGGCGAGGGCTTCGATCTCCTGCGACTCGACCGATTCGGCGGTCTGCGCACCGACCGAGGGCTTGGCGTTGGCCCAGCGGACCACGTGGGGCAGGGCGATCCCCTGGATGAGGAGGGACAGGAGCGTCACGCCAGCGACGACGAGGATGATGAGGTTGCGCTCGGCGTAGGCGACGCCGCCGAAAGAGGCCGGGATGGACAGCGCCATGGCCAGGGAGATCGCGCCGCGGAAACCGGCGACCGTGGAGACGATGCGGCCACGGATATTGGTGCGGCGCAGGCGCTGCTCGGGGCGGCGGTCAAGGGCGCGGATGGAGAAGATGATGAGGTGGTGCCCGGCGAATCGGCCCGCCACCATGGCGATGTAGATGATGGGGATGAGGACGAGACCGCGAGTGAGGTCGGCGCGCGGAAGGTCGGCTGCGATCCCAGGGAGTGCGACGCCCACCATGACGAAGAGGATGGTGTTGAGGATGTAGGTGAGGATGGTCCAGAACGGAGTCCCGAGGACACGCGAACCGAGAGGCAAGTGCGGTGCGGCGAAGCGGGAGATGATGATGCCGCAGGTGACGACGGCCAGAACTCCCGAGCCGCCGAACTCCTCGGCGAGGAAGAAAGTGAGGAACGGGGTGGCCAGGGCAGTGATCGTCGCCAGCATGGGGTCGTCGGTGATGGTGCGGACCCGAATGCCGATCTTCGTGACTGCCGCACCGACGAGGACTCCAGCACCGATTCCTCCCCCGAAGGACAGGAGGAGCTCTCGTGTGACGAGCCCGGCCGTGACGCCGGAAGAGTCCTGCGCGGCTTGGAGGGCGATGGCGAAGATGACCAGGGCGGTGCCGTCGTTGAGTAGCGACTCGGCCTGAAGGATGGTGCGGCCGTTGGGGTTGATGCCGCGTCCCAGACTGGAGACGGCGGTGGCGTCGGTTGGACCGAGGCAGGCCCCAATGAGGAGAGCGGCTCCCACACTCAGCCCCATGAGGACGCCGATGAGGGTGATGAGGGCGGCCGTGATGGCGACAAGGACCGTGGCGCTGAGGATGATGCCGCGCAGGCTTCGCCGCATACGGTTGAGGGAGACGGACAGGGACTCCCAGTACAGGAGGATCGGCAGGAAGATCGTCAGGACCACCGTGCTGGGCAGGTACATCTCCTCCCCCACCGGGAGCAGGGCAACGCCCACGCCCGCGGCAATGAGAAGTACTGGAGCGATGAGGCGAAACCTGTTGGCGATCACGTAGGCGACAACCGAGGCGCCAATGAGTGCGACGATCATGTCGATGGTCATGAGACTGCCGGGCTCCCTTCCTGGGCTGACTGCGGCCGGCTCGAGGACGTGCGTTGCTGGCGTGATAGGGCTTGAGCAGAGTCCTGGCCGGGCACAGCCTACAGACGCCTCCTGCCAGCTCGCGTAGTCGCCGGCGAGCATGAGAACGACTCAAACCTCAAAGGTCGCGTCATGAGTGAGGCACATGGACGAGGCATCGCACCACGACTTCAACGTCAGCCGAAATCACCCCACCCCCCTCCTGAATACCCTCACAAAAACACCCCCCTCATTTCTCAAGGCATCTAGAAATGCGATACAGGCATTTCTTGATGCAAACAGGATCGCACCCCGAGACTCATTGACAGAGCAAGGCACACACCCTCCAGACTGGACAAACACGAACGCCCACCCCACATGCAGACACCCCCGAACCACAACGCAAACACAGGGGAAAGCACTTTTGATACAGCCCCAAAAGTTTCTTTTTCACAACATTTTTATGACATTCCGATAACATTTCTGGAGCCCCTGACAGGCACACCACAAGTCTTGTTCTGATTTTCCTCCTCGCGATACTCTTCACCAGTTACTCACGGTCATCCCCAGACCGCCGATCCCTAGTGAAGAGGATGTATACATGCAGGTTCCTGCCGATCTCAGGCGCGTCGCGCCACGGGGGCAGTCGCCGGCCACCTGGCTCGCCCTCCTGACACTGCTGCTGAGCACGATCGTTCCCTTGCAGGCCCAGGCCGCCGTCAACACCGACGTCGCACTATCCGATCTCGCTCTGATCAAGTCGGATCGAGACGGCAACGACGCCCCAGGAGAGGCCCTCACGACGCAGGACGTGGCCAAACTGTCCTACACGTGGGACGCCACTAAGACCACCGTGACCCCGGGAGACTCCTTCTCTATCGACCTCGGCGCCCATTTCAAGAACCTGGAGAACCCGAAAACCGTACCACTCAACATTCCCTTCAACGGCATTTCCACCGAGGTGGGCGCATGCAGGCTGACGGAGAGAACCATGGAGTGCACCTTCAACGAAAAAGTTGAAGAGCTCAAAGCGGCGGGATTCAAGGAATTCAAGGGCTCGGGTCAGGCACTGCTCCTCATTACACAGCCCACCACGGCCGCGTCAGTGGATATGACTGTCGACGGCAACCAGAAAGTGAGCGTCCGTCTGCCCGGTAGCGGCGGTATCAAGGGCCCCGCTGCGCGGGGATACACGGCCCTCAAGTTCAGCAAGGTCTCCTCGGTCATCACGTCGGCCTCCTCAGCCATGACGTGGGAGGTCAACTTCGGCTCGGATTACATCAAGGAGCAGCTGGCCAAGGGAGGCACCCCCATCACTTCGGACGGTCAGACTCGGGGGACCATCACCATCACGGACACGCTCGGCTCGGGCATGATCTTCAACAACGACAAGAGCAGGTGGTACCTCGGACTGCGCAACAGCGCCGCCGAGCCCAGCATCTCCGGGGTGTCGCTGACTAACGCGGCGGGCAAGGACCTGAGCGCGAAGTACGGAGACTTCGACCTGGACGTGGACATCCAGGGGCAGGTCGCCACGATCAAGGTGACGGGCCCCTTCGCCCCTGAGTCCAACTACCGGATCTCCTACCCGGTGACGTTCACCTCCCAGAACGGCAAGGCCATCGCCGGCGTGCGGTACACCAATGCCGCCTCGCTCGACCACTCCGACGCCCGCGGCGAGTTCACGCGCAGCTACACCGATTCCTTCAAGGTGACCGTGGACATGGCCCCCGGTTTCGGCGGTTTCGAGGTCTCCAAGACCCTGGACGGCGCGGCCCTGGACGCCGTCGACGTCGCGAACACGACCCTGCCGGTCAAGGTCGACTACGTCCTGCCCGGCCCTGCCAGCGGCTACACCGGCTGGCAGGCCCCCGGTACGCTCAACGCCGATGGTCTCTCCGGTACGGCCGTCCTCAACATCAGTATCGGCAAGACCAACACCTTCCAGGGAACCTTCCCCAAGGGCACCGTCGTCACCCTGTCCGAGGACACCGGCCAGGCATCTCCCGCTCCTTCGGGGTATGCCTGGGGAAAGCCTGTCTTCGCGGTCGGTAGAACCACGACCAATACGCTGACCATCGGCGACCGGGTGTCGATCAAGGCGACCCTCAACAACACCGCCGACGTCGCCAAGGCGCCCGGCACCTTCCAGGTCACGAAGACCGTCGTCGGCCCTGAGGCCGCTGCGGGCGCTCGCGACAAGGACTTCGCCTTCACCTACACCTGCTCCGACGGCCAGTCCGGACAGGTGAGCGCCAAGGGCGACGGGGCGGCCGCCCAGGCAGGCGCGACCTTCCCGCAGGGCACCACGTGCACGGTGAAGGAGGACGCCGAGTCCGCCCGTCTCGACGGCTACACGCTCACCGCTCCCGCGGAGCAGACCGTCACGGTCAAGGACCCCGCCGAACCGATCGCGACGGCGGCCTTCACGAACTCCTACACCCGCGACACGGGCGCCTTCTCCATCGCCAAGTCGGTCCAGGGAGGTCCGCAGGGGGCGGCCAACGGCTCATACTCCTTCACCTACACCTGCGACGGCGGCGTGCAGGGAACCCTGACAGTCCCCGGAGACGGGACGGCCGTGAGCTCCCCGCAAATCCCGACCGGAGTCTCCTGCGCGCTGGCGGAGGACACCGCCGCGGCCGCCAAGAGCGGGTACTCGGTGACTTCGAGCCTGTCGCAGGACACGGTGACCATCACCAAGGACCAGACCGTGGCCGTCACCGCCGCCAACACCTACACCCGTGACACAGGCACCTTCTCGGTCACCAAGAGTGCCAAGGGCGACTACGCCCCGCAGGCGGGCGAGGCCGTCAAGGTCGGCTACACCTGCAACGACCCCGAGGCCACCCAGGGCACGCTCGATGTCCCGATGGACGGCACCGCCGTGGGCGGCCCAGCCCTTCCCACGGGGACGGTGTGCACCCTGAGCGAGGACGCTGCCTCGGCCCAGCGCGAGGGCTACGCGGTCTCCACCGCCTACTCCGCAACGACGGCGACGATCGTGAAGGACCAGGTTGCGGAGGTGTCGGTGATAAACACCTATACGCGGCAGACCGGGGGCTTCTCGGTGTCCAAGACGGTGGAGGGCGACGGCGCGCAGCTAGCGCCGGCGGAGTTCACCTTCGAGTACACCTGCACCGACAAGGTCACCGGCAAGGCCGGCTCCCCCAGGCAGGTGATGGTCAAGGCCGGTGAGACAGCGCATGTGGGCGACGTGCCGACCGGTTCGTGCACGCTCACGGAGAAGGACGCCTCCGCCAAGGGCACGAGCCTGTCGACCACCCTGGCCGTGGGCGGCGAGCTCGTACGGGACGGCAAGGCGACCTTCGATGTGCTCGGCGGGGACGCCACCGCCGTCAGCGTCTCGGCCGTCAACACCTACACCCTGGACCGCGGCACTTTCACCGTGTCGAAGAAGGTGGAGGGCGATAGCGCCGAGACTCACAAGAACGCGGCTTTCACCTTCGAGTACAGCTGCTCCTCCGACGTCGAGGGCGAGGTGAGCGGCGAGCTGACGGCTCGCGGCGACGGTGCTACCGCCTCCGGCCCGGCGCTGCCCGTTGGGGCGACGTGCTCGGTGTCGGAGAAGACGTCGTCGGCCCAGGTTAACGGCTACGACGTGAAGACTCCTGAAGCGCAGAGCGCGACGATCACGGAGAAGGACGCCGCCCTGTCCTTCACCAATACCTACACGCGCCAGACCGGTTCCTTCTCGGTGCTCAAGATGGTGACGGGTGCGCAGGCCGGCGACAAGCAGTTCGCCTTCTCCTACACCTGCACCGACGGGACCGAGGGCACGCTGAAGGCCAAGGCCGACGGCGAAGCAGTCGCCGGGCCACGGGTGCCCACGGGGACGCAGTGCACCGTGACCGAGAACAGCCAGTCAGCTGCAATCGACGGCTATACCCTGGCGGCTCCGCAGGCCCAGACGGTGACGGTCTCGGAGAAGGACCAGGTGGCGAGCACCTCCTTCGTCAACGCCTACACCGAGGTGGTAAACACGCCCTCGCCGTCGGCGAGCCCTGAGACTTCTGCGTCCGGTGAGCCGACACCGAGCGACCCGGCACAGGAGGACTCCGGATCGTCTCTGGCCCGGACCGGGGCGTATGTGGGGATCCCGCTCGCTCTGGCGCTGGCTGCGATCGCAGGAGGTGTGCTTCTGGCCTACCGCCGCAGGGCCTGAGCCGAGGCGCTGACAGCCGGCGGCCGCAACGCTGCTGAGTGTCGAGTGGGGGTCTCTACCCGAATGGGTAGGGATCCCCATTGCGTCGTGAGTTGTGCCCGCCGACGCCATCCAGTCTGTAGCCTGAAGCCGACAGACTCCCGTCACCGTCCCAACCCTTGGAACAGAGGTACCCTCCGTGCGCAGTCCCCTCTTCGAACAAGCCAACCGCGAGCAGGAAACCGGCCAGCGCTGGACCGTCCAGTCCTCCAAGATGCTTCGCGTCGCCCTGGGCCCGGAGGTACTCGCCGCTCAGGGGGCGATGGTCGCATACCAGGGGAACATCGATTTCTCCTACCAGGGATCAAAGAGTCTGGGCGGCATGGTCAAGAAGGCCGTCACCGGTGAGGGCGGCAACCTCATGCGCGCCACCGGGCAGGGAGAGGTGTTCTTCGCCCGCAGCGCGCACAACGTGTTCCTGCTCCAGCTCGAGGGTGACGCCATCACGGTGAACACCCACTCCCTCCTAGCCTTCGACGCCCACCTCAGCTACGACATCCGGATGCTGGGCAACGCCGGGATCCTCGCTGGCGGACTGTTCAACCTCATGGTGCAGGGGCAGGGCGTGGTGGCGGTATCCTCCGACGGGCCGCCGCTGCTCCTGGACTGCTCGCAGCAGCCGACTTTCGTGGACCCGCAGGCCGCGATCTGCTGGTCGGCGAACCTTCAGCCGCAGATCAAGAGCACCTTCAAGGTGAGCTCCCTCATCGGCCGGGGCTCGGGCGAGTCCTTCCAGCTGGCCTTCCACGGGCCGGGCTTCGTCGTGGTCCAGCCCAGTGAGGGCCAGCCGATCGTCGCGGCGTCCTGAGCAGGCGGCAGCCGGGCACCGCCGGACTTGCCTTGTCAGTGGTGCCCAGGCTCCCGGAAGATCACGCCGGCGTTGGTGAGTAACGTGCGCACACGCGTGATGGTGTATCCGGTCTGCGCGCAGAGGTCGCGGATACTGGCACCATTGTCGTACTCTGCGCGCAGCCTCCTGCCGATGACGGCCTGATCCTTGGCGCTGAGCCGCCCATGCGGCTGAACCGCGGGGACGAGCAGCGGTCCACCGGCGTACCCCTTGTGAGTGCGCCCCCGAGGAACGACGTCCTCCGCGGACTCATCCCCCCACGTGACCCACTCCTCGCGTGAGTGACGGGCGAACATTTCCAGGAACGGTCCCGGAGAGCACTGCTCGATGAGATCGTATTGTTCATCCGGCTTGCGCGAGTGCTCTCGTTTGCGCGTTTCAATCATGTTCACCTGGCTTCTCGCCGGAGCAAGCGTCCTCATGGAGCCTCGAACACCGAAAAGAATGAGCTCAGTGACGTTTCGGAAGTAGAATCCCACACCCCTGCCGTCCGGACCGCCGTCTTTGCGGCGCTTGGCCCAGACGATGTTGGAGACATATCGGAACCCCCAGGCCTCCATGACTTGCAGACCCTCGGGCAGAAGGGCGTTGGGAACCCAGAGATACAGGTGCGCATTGTCTGACACCACCTCCGACACGGGAAGGCTTTTGATCTCCTCCAGGCTCATGGTCGAGTAGCGGTCGAGACGACGATGCTCAGGGGCCACCTTGCCGGTACGATTCTGAAAACGCCACGGAGGATCGGCCAGGACAGTTTTAAATCCTCCATCAACGCGCGGAAGTGGGGCAATATCAAGATTCTCGCGCAGTGGCGCAACTTTCGGTGTCACACGCACAGTTTAGCACAAGTAGATCTCACATGAGATCTACTTGTGGCTGTCACCACTCTCGTCTGGAAGGGCCAAAGTTCCCCCGTCCGAGAACCTGAAATCTCGAAGGACATCGGCGGGAAGCCCTCGCACTCGCTCCGGTTCAATGCCGATGCAAAGCAGGGGGCATTCTCCACCGCCACCCATGTCGATCATGGGAACGAGCTTATCCCAGTGAGTGGTCGCCTTGCCGTACTTGGTGTTGGGGTATTCGCCATGAGCTCCGAGGTATTCGAGAACCTCTTGGAGCCGCGGCCCCCGGGTAATAATGATGCCGACAGCTATGACGCCTTCACGATGCAGCGCCTGAAAATTGTTGAGATCGCGATGGAAGAATGGATCCTTATTATTCCACTCCATCTCGTCGGCTATACCCGGGTAGGTGCCGTCGTCGCCCATGGTGAAGACATCGATCTCATGGTTCCGAACTCGGTACACCGGTTCGCCATCAACGAGTTTTTCGATGGTGACGTTGTGCTTGCTCCAGCCGCGCCTCGTGAGACCGGCGTCGTGTCGAGCAGTGTGCCGCGCGCGGGAACCGCCGCCCTGCTTAATATCCTCGGCGTAATCTATGAAGAACTCATCGAGGTTGCCCGTAACGTCTGCGAACTTCCCGGGGAAGGCGTATTTGAGGATGAAATCGGCATATCTAGTCACACCATAGCGGTATCCGGATGGCAGTTCCACCCGGGGTTTCCGAACCGTCCCCGGGAGCTCGGCCTTAGACGCGCTCATACCATTCTCCCATCAGGCGCCACCGCCAGCAGTTAGACGTTGAACCTGAACTCCACCACATCACCTTCCGCCACATTTACCGGCTGCACTCAACGCTCCTCACACCGCATCTGAGCCAGAATAGTCATTCGCTGCGAGCGATCGTGAAGCATAGACTCCTTATCACTAACTCTGATACCTCTTAATCCTTCTGAGCCAATCTGCAATGACTTCAATTTCAGTATTCAACTCCTCGACTGTTGGTGGAACGTAGTTGAGTTCAGGATGGGGGTCATGCCGCGATGCCCACCCAGAGATGCGACTGTAGGAGCCATCATAGGTTTTCACATCTTGTTCTGTAACACGACCAATAATTCGCAGTTTTCCGACTCGAACTTCTAACGACGCAAAGTCGACCAGAGGCTCCGCGATGACCTGACTAATAATCCGCTCCCAAGTCTGAGACATGTGGCCTGCGATGGTTTCAGTTTCTCGTTGATACTCCTCCTCAGACATCCCTATTTCACTACGACGAAGGGCCGCAACTTCCTGCCTTAATGTCTCTATACGTTGGGCTGAATCCTTCGCGGTCCAGGGATGGTGCACAGTCGTGTATCCAGACTCAGCTTTCCTTAGCTTTTCGATACCTCGCGTAGCATATGGAACGGTGGACTCTTCTGCTGCTTTGCGCAGGAACATGGTAAAGGCTACGTCATGTGTGAACACCACAACTTGTCTATCTTTAGCTAACTCGACGATTCGCCTAGCAACAGACTCACGTTTCATATGATCAAGAGAGGAAACCGGATCATCGAAGATCAAGGCTGACTTACTAGCATCGAAGTGTGCCTCTGTGAGAAAACCTACAAAACCAAGTGAAGTCTGCTCCCCCTCAGAAAGAACATCTGTGAGCTTCGTTCCTGAGCGAGCATCTCGAAATTGTGCCCTATGAAGTTGAGAGCCTTGTCGCGCTTTGGTGGCCCTAAACATAACGCGTTCTAGGCCGAGATTCTGAGCCTCGCAAGTAAAGAACTCGTCTGCCTCCTCAGTTACGTAAGCACGGGTAAGTTCACCGACCTTCAATGTAATTGAACGGGTGCTTGTCTCGGACAGCTTCTTATCAAACTTACTTATCGTCTGGAGTCGAGTTCGTTCATCTTCAATGAATTGCCGCCCATCACGCATCGCAATCTGATCGCGCAGTTGACGCTCTTGCGCTTCTGCTTGCGCCAGTTGCACTTTGAAGCCCTCTGAGTTCATGCTATCGGCTTGGTCACGATGAGTGACAGCATCGTTCCGAAGAACAGTCACAGTAGTAGCAACATCAACCAGATGTGCCACTTCACCCGCAACGAGCGCAGATGCGCGATCTCGTAGGGCCTCAACAATAGAATTGAGAGCTTCCACCCTGGGATCATTTTTCAGTTTCAGCTTAATGACCGACTCTGAGATCTGTTCTGGAGTCTTGATAAATCTCCTAAGCCCATCCCGGTAGTGATCAAGTTGACTCTGTGCACGCTGTGCTTCCGCGGCTGTCGTATCAGCGACAAACTGCTGGAACCTCTCAAGCCGGCCAACAGCATCATCGCCAAGCTGCTGCTGACATAGGACGCAGACCGCACCATCGGAAGTGTACGGGAATTCATGATCGGGGTAAGCCACCTTTGAATATGACTCTGCTGCACTCCATAGGGCTTTCCAGACGCTTGATCCAACTTCGCTTAAAGGCTCGCTAGCAAACGTTCTACGCGAAGCAATACTCGCCGCTTCCTGAGCGGAATTTGCATTCGTGATCAGGGTAGCGAGTTGTTTCTCGGCCTGCACTCCAACATGTTTATCAAGAGTCTCCAGATGATCGGCAATCGTAGCGAGTGCTTCGGAAGTTGCAACCAGTTGCTCTTTCTCTTGAGCGGGGTCGCTGACACGAAGACGAGCAACTGTCTTCTTCTGCTTTTCCAGCTGCTCGGCAGCGTCAGGAGGACACTGGATCGCTGCTTCAATAGCATCATCCGTTGTTGAGGCACTGAGATCACGAAGAAACACCTCGGCGGAACCGTGAGGATCAACTTCAGGCAGTGGCCCAGGCTGTTTTATCTCTTGCTTCCACGCTTCAATCACTTGGGACACGCCAGTGCAGACTTCTGCGAGCTCCTCCAGCAGCTTCACCGCTGAAGGACGGTAGGAAATCTCCGCTTCGGTAGTCAGATAGCTATTCCCGCAGTGTTCGTCGTAAAATGCTATGCTCTTGAGGTCTGGATCGGGTGATTGGCCTAGAAGGGCACTTCTTTCATCACCACCAACACTGAAGACAACTTCGCCTGATGGCTTTTCAGAATCATTAGCGAACACATCCGGCAGGATCTTCTTTTGATGACGCGCTCCAACCATTGTGCTGATCACTCGAGCGTAACCAGACTTGCCGCTACCGTTGTGTCCATACACCACGGTGAGTCCGTTTTCTTCGAATGTAAGTTCTTGTCCAGGAGCAAGACGATTGACGTTAGCGAGATTTTTTACCGCAACCAGTTGAACGGGCTCGGCCTGCGTCACCTGCGGTTGTGTGAGGTTAGAAAACCAACCTCCATCAGGGGGAGACTCAGGTTCCTCCATTAGGCTTCGCGCAATTTCCTCATAATCATGTTCCCCAAACGCATCCCCAGCGATAATGCGCGCAAGAGCCTTCTGCTGCCACCAAGGTCTTCTTTCCGCCCAGCTCAATACATCTTCGTAAGCCGCCACTTGTATGTTCCTTCACTTGCAGGGTTCATAGGGGAAGAGAAAATAATGGGCGAATCAAACGTCGCCGCTAGTCTCAACTCGTTCAAAAGTCGCGGCGCACGACGTCCCAACAGAACATGACTTCCCCGGTAGTTCCGAGGATGTAGTCATGATAGTCGAGAAGAACGAAGGCTCCGCACTCACTTCTTACCCCCAGACGTTAGTCCAGAACGGAACTCCACCACGTCCCCATCGGCCATGACGTAGTCCTTTCCCTCCATGCGCACTCGGCCGTGGGCGCGGGCTTCGGCAACGCTGCCGTAGTGGACCAGGTCGTCATAACTCACGATCTCCGCCTTGATGAAGCCCCGTTCGAAGTCGGTGTGGATCACGCCCGCGGCCTGGGGCGCCGTCGCGCCCTTGCGGATCGTCCACGCCCGGGACTCCTTCTCCCCCGCCGTCAGGTAGGTCTGCAGGCCCAGAGTGTCGAAACCGACCCGGGCCAGCTTGTCCAGGCCGGACTCCTCCTGCCCGTTCTCGTGCAGCATCTCCGCCGCCTCCTCCGGCTCGAGCTCCACGAGCTCGGCCTCGAACTGGGCATCCAGGAAGATCGCCTCCGCCGGCGCCACCAGCTCGCGCAGTTCGGCCTGACGGGCCTCGTCATTCATTCCGGCGTCGTCCATATTGAACACGTAGATGAAGGGCTTGGTGGTCATGAGCTGGAAGGTCCTGAGCACCTCCGCATCAATGCCCGCGGCGGCCGCCCCGGCGGACAGGAGCGTCCCGGTCTCCAGAACCTTGAGGGCCGCCTGCGCCGTCTCCAGCACCACAGGCTCCGTCTTCTTGCCCCGCACCTCCTTCTCCAGGCGCGGAATCGCCTTCTCCAGGGTCTGCATGTCCGCCAGCACCAGCTCGGTGGCGATCGTCTCGATGTCCCCGGCCGGCTCCACTTTGCCGTCCACGTGAACCACGTCCGGGTCCTCGAAGGCACGCGTCACCATACAGATCGCGTCCGCCTCGCGGATATTGGCCAGGAACTGGTTGCCCAGTCCCTCGCCCTCGCTGGCGCCGCGCACGATCCCGGCGATATCCACAAAGGACACCGTCGCCGGGACCACCCTGGCGGAGTGGAACAGCTCGGCGAGCTTGTCCAGGCGAGCATCCGGCAGCGGTACAACCCCCACATTCGGCTCGATCGTCGCGAACGGGTAGTTGGCGGCCAGGACGGTCGCGCGGGTCAGGGCGTTGAACAGGGTGGACTTGCCGACGTTGGGCAGTCCGACGATTCCGATGGTAAGTGCCACGCGGGAGAGTTTAGACGGCCCCGACGACACCGTGCGTCCCAACAACGCCCATCACGGCCCCGCCCGCCTACCGACGACGTCGACCGCAGTCGACTGCGCCGGTCGACCCGGCTGCCCCGGCGGCGAGCGCCTCTCACCTACCGGCGTTACCGCTCACCCGGATCGAGGCCCGCAGATCGTGCCACGAGGTGTAGAAGCCCCCACCGGCGTTGGCCCCGATCCCCACCGTCACCGCGATCAGGACCGCCGCGAGCGCAACCACCGCGAATCGCCCCGCGATCGCGCCGCCCAGGCGCACCGCCGACGGCTTCTCGCCGCCGCGCCGTCGGCCCCAGCGGGGAGACCAGACCAGGGCGGTACTGACCACGGCCAGCGAAGCGCCGACGGCCACGATGATGGTACCCAGGCCGTTGATCTCGAACGGAGCGGCGCGCATCGGCGAGGCCGATCCCACCGTGCGCTGGTCCTTAGGCGTGGCCACGATGGGCGTGACGCCGGCGGCGGTCGCCTTGGCCCATGTATCGCCCTCGGGCGCCGGCAGCCCGGCCGCAGCGAAGACCTCAGGGTCCGAGCCCCACCAGGTCAGCAGCGTCGGGAACCGGTCGGTCCACAGGTACCAGGAGTGCCCGCCCTGGGGCGGGGTGTCGATCGACACCGAGTCGGGTTTCTGAGCCACGTCCTCCATGAGCCAGGCCGTACGGGCGGCGCTATAGGGGTCGTCCTGAGTGCCCATGACATAGAGGCGCAGGCCGTCGGGGGTGCGCTGCTCCAGCAGGGTGGATAGCGCGTTCTGTGCCTGGAGCTGCTGGCCGCCGTGTGCCAGGGCCCCCTCGGCGGGGCGATCGTAGGAAGATAGGACGCCGACCGCACCGAATCGCTGCGGGACGTCGAAGGCGGTGCGCGCCGCGCAGTAGGCCCCGGCCGAGACCCCCATGAGCATCCACCCCGACCGCTGGGTGGAGACGTTGGGGAAGGTGGCCCGGACCATGCGGGGGATCTCCTCAGCGGTCCAGGTCTCCACGGCCGGGCGGCCGGCAATGTCGACGCAGTCGTGCTGGGTTCCGTCCACGTTGACCGAGGGGATGACGATGATCGACGGCGGGATGCGCCCGGCGTCGATGGCGGCCTGGAGCGCTTTGGGGGAGGACAGGCCCGTCACCAGGGACTCCGGGTCGCCGACCCAGCCGTGGATGCCCTCGATGACGTTGTAGGTGCGTCCGTCGTCGGGCCGGTACCCGGAGGGCAGGACCACGCGCACCGGCAGGGAGATGCCGCTGACCGGGCCGGTCCAGTTGCTCTTCTGCGAGCCGTCGCCGACGTCCTGGAAGGAGGCCTTCCAGGCCGAGGCCGGGACGGCGTCGTAGACGGAAGCATCCGGCAGCGACGTGACGCGCGAGGAGCCCTGGGTGCGCGGGGCGGCGGCCTCGAGAACGTCGCCGAGCGTGCGCACGTAGTGCATGGGCAGGTTGATGAGCAGACCGCCGAGCACGACGACGAGCAGCACCGGCGTGCCCACCATGACGGTGCGCGCCGTATAACGGCCGGCGGTGCGCAGCACGTGGCGGACCGTGGGGCTGACGGAGGCGGGATTCTCCGCGGCCTCCAGCACGTCGGGTGCCTCGGAGGGCTTGTCTCCCGTAGCGGCCGGAAGCGTCCACGGCAGGAGGACCGCGGCGACGACCGCCGTCAGCACGGCCAGGACCCCGACGGTCCAGATCGTGCTGGAACTGGTCAGCTCGATACCACGCAAGAGGTTCACGTCCATAAAGGATGGCACTGCCTGCGCAGCTGCCCATCCTCCCGAGGTAGCAAAGGGTCCGTGCCCTTGATCTCTTCGCCTCCTTCGGGCGGAGTAGACAGGTGCGAGGAGGGACCGTCGGCCCAGGTCCGGACGGTCGATTGGGAGTTGGTCGGCCGGCGATGTCGGCGCTGACCCTGCAGGATCCGCCCCGACTGGACCGTCGGCCTCGGACGCCTACTGATGCGCCCCTTCAAGGAACCGGAATAGATGTCACACCTCTGAGGCATGATCGGTTCATGAGCTCCTCACCCGTCCTCCTTCCCATTCTGCTGCTCCTCATCGGCCTGGTGATCGGCGTGGTCATCGGCTACATCGGCGCGATCGCCCGGCGCACCACCGCGCATCGGGCTGATGGCGAGCAGGTGGCGGAGCTGCGGGCGCAGGCCGCCCAGTGGCAGGCCCGGGCCGAGGAGCTGTCCTCGCGCACCCAGGTGGCTGAGGAGCGCGCCGAGCGTGACGGCTCGGTGCTGCGGGCCCTGGCGCCGGTGCGCAGCCAGCTCGAACAGGTGGGGAATCGGGTCGAGTCCCTGGAGAAGCAGCGCGCCGAGCAGCACGCGGCCCTGGCCGAGCAGCTGCGGGCCACTGCGCTGCGCGAGCAGGACCTGGCCCGATCCACAGCCTCCCTGGAGGGCGCCCTGCGCTCGCGCTCGGCGCGCGGCATGTGGGGCGAGGCGGAGCTGGCCCGAATCCTGGAGGCCTCCGGGATGATGCGGCACGTGGACTTCTCCGAGCAGCGCACCATTGGGGCGCTGATCCAGAAGCGGGGCGGTCCGGGGATAGCGACCGACTCCGGTGACGGTGCCGCCGGCCGGTCCCGGCCCGACGTCGTCGTCCACTTGCCCGGGGACGGGTACCTGGCGGTGGACGCCAAGGCCCCCATGGACTCCTACCTGGCAGCCATCGATGTCCGTGGCGCCGCCCCGGAGGACGAGGACCGGCGCGGCGAGCTCCTGGCCGCTCACGCCAAGGCGCTGCGCGGGCACGTCGATCAGCTCGCTGCGCGCCGCTACGACCGGGCACTGGGGGACTCCCCCGAGCTCGTGGTGCTCTTCGTCCCGGCGGAGGCCGTGCTGTCGGCCGCCTTGGAAGCCGACTCCGCACTCCTGGAGCACTCGCTGGGGCGCGGAGTCGCCCTGGCCTCACCGGTGACGCTGCTCGCCCTGCTGCGTACCTGCGCCACGGCCTGGGCGCGCACCGCCATCAACGACGACGCCCGCGAGCTGCTCGAGCTCGGCCGCACTCTCTATGAGCGGCTGGGGACCGTCGCGGGCCACCTCGATGCCCTGGGCGGGGCGCTGCGGCGCAGCGTCACCGCCTACAACAAGGCGGTCGGCTCCATGGAGAACCGGCTGCTGGTGACCGCCCGGTCCCTGGAGACCCTCGGCGAGCAGGTCGACTCCCCCGCGCTCATCAGCGCCGACGCCGCCCAGGTGCGCACCTTCACCGCCCCCGAGCTCACCGCCGACGGGCATCCTGGACCCACGACGATGTAACGCATGCCATGTTCCCGGCCCGTGACGATTGACGCTTCCATGGCGTCTATCAGGGAGCGTTGTCTCCCGTCTCATGACAGGCTGACACGTTGCCAGAACGTTTCAACGTCCGGTTGGAGAACATCTCCACCTCATCGGACCTTCTCGGAGGAAGACACCATGCTGTCATTCATCGGAATGATCATCACCGGCGCCATCATCGGCGCCCTAGCCAGGCTCGTCATGCGAGGAGTTCAGGACATCTCGATGCTGTGGACCATTGTGCTGGGCGCAGTGGGCGCATTCGTCGGAAGAACAGTCGCCGGCTTCTTCGGCATCGCGGAAACACCCGGCATCGACTGGATCCGCTGGGTCGCGTCCATCATCGCCGCCATCGTCGCGATCTCCATCTACCTGGGCATCACCGGCCGCAAGTAGCCCCTCAGCGCCCTGAAGCGGGTTCCGCGGAGGTACTCACCTCCTCCACGGAACCCGCTTCACCTTTTTGTGATGCAAGCCATGGAATGGGGTCGTGAGGATTACCCGGCCGACGGCGTCCTTCTTTCAGCGCGGCAATCATGACGGACAGCAAAACCAGTCAGTCACGTCGGCCAGTCACACGAACCGGCCACGGCAGTCACCGAGGCGCCTTGACGGACCAGTTGCTGGACCGCGCACCACGACATTCCGTCGCCATCCATCTCACGGATCAACGAAAGAGGCTCCAATGAGCAATAACGCCATCCCCCAGACCGGCCAGCAGCGCGAGCGCAACGAGCAGACCGAGGAGGACAAGACCCCTCGCGGCCCCCTCCAGACCTCGCACGGCGTGACCACTATCGACGAGAACGTCGTCGCCAAGATCGCCGGCATGGCAGCTCGTGAGGTGCCCGGCGTCTACGACATGGGCAACGCCGTGCGCCGCGCCTTCAGCGCGGTGACCGACCGCATCCCCAACGCCCAGACCAACGTCGCCGGCGGCATCAGCGTCCAGAAGGGTGAGACCCAGGCCGCCATCGAGGTCACCGTGGTGGTCGAGTATGGCGTCTCCATCGTCGAGGTCTCCGACGCCATCCGCCGCAACATCATCGAGCAGATCGAGGGCACCACCGGCCTGGAGGTCGTCGAGGTCAACATCAACGTCACCGACGTCCACCTGCCCGACGACGACTCCGACAACTCCGAGGCCGCCGACCTCAAGTGATCCGTCCCAACGCCCTGATCTGAGGAGTTCTCATGAAGACAACGTACCTGGCCCTCCTGGTGGGCCTGTTCCTTGGAACCATTCTCGCCTTCGGCTCCTTCGCCGACTTCGTCCTGGTGGCCCTGTGCGGCCTGGCCGGATTGGCGTTGGGCCTCTACCTGGAGGGCCGGGTCGATGTCCAAAGTATCCTGGATCGGCGAAAGAAGTGACGATGGCGACCGCGACCCAGCCCGCCATCACGCAGCCGGGACCCGCCCGGGACGAGGAATCCTCCTGGGAACAGCGCGGCACCACCACCATTCCGGCCCGAGTCGTCGCCCAGATCGCAGCCCAGGCCGCCTATGAGACCGGCAATGTCGGATCCAACGCCGGAGGGCTCCTGGGAATCGGCGCCCGCCGCAACTTCGCCTCCCAGCCCGAGGCCCAGTGCGAGCTCTACGGGCAGGTCGCCGTCCTCCACCTGGACCTCGGCCTGGTCTTTCCCGCACCACTGTCCTCCACCATCGAAGATCTGCGCGCGCACGTGCGCGGTCGCGTCGAGCACCTCACCGGGCTGAGCGTCGGCAAGATCACCATTGAGATCTCCTGGCTCAATCCGAGCAGCCACGTCAGGAAGAGCCTGAAATGAGAACACCCGTCCCGAAACTCATTCGTCGCCCGTCCCGCAGCGTACCCAGTGTCGTCCTGGCACTGCTGCTGCTCACGGCCGGAGGCCTGGGGGCTTGGCTGACGGGGCACCGGATCGTGACCGGCACCTGGCCGGACCGCACCATCACCACGCTCGACGCCGTCGGATCCACCGCCCTCGGCTCCGCCGCGGTGCTCACCGCCGCCGGGATCGCCGCCGTGTGCGGCCTGGCCATGATCCTCGCGGCCCTGTGGCCGGGACTCCCCGAGCGCGTCGAGATCCTCCCCGACACCGTCCCCGGCCAGACCGCGGTGAGACGCCGCGACCTGGCCAACCTGGTGAAGACCCAGGTCGAGCAGATCGGCGGCGTCCACTCTGTCGCCGTCACCACCCGTCGTTCACGGGTCGACGTCGTCGTCCTCAGCGTCTTGGACGACCTCGACCCAGTGCGTGAAGCCGCCTGTAGGAAGGCCGACGAGGCCCTGCAGACGCTCCAACCCGTGGGCATCATACGCAGCCGCGTGCGGATCAGGCGCACGAGCTGAAGGAGATACGATCATGCGTTCAGTTTCTGGTGTCCTCAACAGGACGGTCCTGGCCGGCTGCGGACTTCTCATCGCGGCAGCGGCGTCCTGGCTACTGGCCTCCGGCCTCGGTGCCGGTCGGTCCTGGCCCGACGCCGCCCCTCTCCTGGCCGCTGCGCAGGACCGAGTGGACAGCATCATCGCGCCCCAGGCGCACTGGCTCCTGCCGACGGCCGCGCTGGTGTCTGTACTCGCCATCATCGCCGGGCTGGTCCTGCTCGCCATGCAGGTCCCCCGCAAGGCGGCCGCCTCGCCTCTGAGGCTCAGCGACTCCGAGGGCGTCCTGCTGGCCACCGTCGGCCCCGACGTCCTGTCACAGGCCCTGTCCGAGCGAGCTCAGGAAGTCCCCGGGGTGGAGCAGTGCGCCGTGTGGGTCACCGGTTCCCCGAGCAGTCTGTGGGTACAAGCGGACACCACCGTTTCTCAGGACTGCGAGGTCGAATGGGCCGTGGCCGAGCTCAGGCGCCGACTCGAGGATGACGTGACCACGTCCCTGGGCTCGGGCCCCAGGCAGGTAGACGTCCTGGTGCGACTGGAGCGCTCCTCAAACTCGCGCAACGTCTCGCAGACCGTCACAGGGCGGCGCTCACCCAAGATCACCGGGAACGGCGATGACGCATGAGACACAGGACGAGGCAGTGCTGGCACCTCGCCCGCGTCCACACCACGCCGCACAACCGAGTACCTCGTCCGCTGCACCCCATGACAAGGACCACTACCTGGTCCTGCGCGCCCAGGACGGGGACATCAACGCCTTCGAGCAGCTCGTCGAGCGCTATCAGGGGCGTCTGTTCCGCACCGCCTACATGATCGTGCGGAACCGTCACGACAGTGAGGACATCGTCCAGGAGACCCTCATCCAGGCCTGGCGCAGTCTTCACCTGGTCAGGGAACCTGCCGCCTTTCGGGGCTGGCTCATGCGGATCTGCACCAACAAGGCCACCAGCATGACGCGCAAGCGTCAGCGTCGGGCCACCGACCCCTACGACGCCGAGAGCCTCGAGACCGCGAGCGCCATGGCGGAGACGACGTCGAGCAGCACCACTGACCCGGCCGAGTCCAGCGAGGTCAACGCCCAGATCGAGGCACTGGCCGACCTATTGGCCTCCGTGCGGCCCGAGCTGCGCATCGTCTGGGTGCTCCGAGAGGTCGACGACATGTCCTACGAGGAGATCGCCCAGGCCCTGAACCTCACCGAGTCCACCGTCCGCGGGAGGCTGGCACGCGCCCGCTCTCTCGTCATGCGCCAGATGAAGGAGTGGGCATGAGCACCGTCAACCAGCTCTCACACAGCGTCCGACGCTCGACGGCGTCGGCCAGGTCTTTCACCCGGCCCCATGAGCAGGACGACGCGGACACGCGGGAGTACTTGCGTCTGATCGCCTCCCTGCACGAGGAGTGGGACCAGCTGGAGTCTCAGGCGAGCGCCTCAGTCATGCCGCAGCGCCACCTGATGGACGCCATCATCGCCGAGACTCGTCATGGCGCCCAGGTGGAGATGCCCGCGACCGATCTGGGGCCCTACAGCATGTCCGAGTTCTCGCTGCGGGCACTCATCCGACGCGCCGTGGACTGCGTGCCCGGCGCACGCGCCCTGCGTTCCTCCTTCGAGCACGCGCCCTCAGGTGAGAACCACCGCGGCCTGGGGGTTCCGGAGACCATCTCCTGCCGGATCTCCGCCCACATCAGCGTGGGCAGCCTGCCGCAGCTCGCCCAACGGGTCCGCGACGCCGTTCGAGCAGCCTGCCATGAGAACCTAGGGGTGTCCCCGACCGTCAACGTCCACATCGAGGATCTCCACGATGACGACTAGCCTCTCAGCGGCCGAGCTGGCCCACCTGGTCACTGCTGTCCCCGGCGTCCGAGGAATCGAGCCGGGGATAGGCAGCACGTTGAGAGCGATCGGCAGCCACATCCGGCAGCAGGATCCTCATCAGGCCCGCTTCGGCGTGGTCGTCGAGGCGGGCTCGCGCAGGGCCGTCATCGAGATCGGCATCGACGGCTCCAGACCCGTCAAGGACATCGTGCGCGACGTCCAGGAGACCATCATCCGCTCCCTGTCGGAGGCCGGCGAGCCCGACGACGCCTCCGAAGCACGGGAGGACTCCGGCTCCTCCGGCGTCGGGAACCTGAACGTGCCTCGGGTCACGGTACGGGTCCAGTCCCTGCTGTAGGTGCCCGCCATGTTGCCTCATGACTTCTGAGAGTTTCGGATGTCATGGCATCTCAAGGCACCGGTGCGGTGCGGGCGGATAGAGCCCGATCGTCGTTGCTCGCTGTGCTGGCAGGAACCGGCTCAGATGCTCGCAGTCGCTCTGATGGTGCCTGGCGTGTACTGCACGAGGGTGGAATGCTACTGGAGGAAGGTCGGGGGCACTCCACGTAGGTCCGGCTTTCGTGCAGTACGCACAACCCCCGGTCAGTAGATCCCCACCCTCGTGGAGTAGGCCGACCCGAGGCGGGGTGGGCCAGGGGCGGCGCTGTGCTAGTGCCACCGAGACTCAGGACAGGTGCCGGACAGGGGCCAGGCAGGACACATGAGGCCAGGGGCGCCCGCCTCCGCCACGAATACCCCGCGGATTTAATGCCGCCAGCAGCTCGATATCCGCTCCATGCACACCGGCGACCCGCCAGGCCTCTTCCATCGGCCCACCGTCACCTCCAGGACAACTACAGACTCACCCCCGAGTTCCCGCCCAAACGAGCACCTCTGACGTGAGGAGACAAGACAGCTGTAGGTACCCACCCACAGCAGTTCCACCCTCGTGCAGGTTCCAGCACGAGTCGACGTCGGGGCACCGGTCAGATGATCGGTGCCCCGACGTCGGTCATTGGGTTCAGGACATGAGCCCAGCAGACGCGGGGCTCAGTGCCGCTCGTGAACGACGACGCCGGAGACGTCGGCGTCCTCCAGGCGCACCACATGCGAGCCGGAGATCAGCCGGTGCCCCAACCAGATGGCCCCGAAGACCGGCAGACCGATGTAGGAGGAGAGCACTTCCAGCAGTTGGCCCTTGAAGATGGCCTCGTAGTTCTGGCCCAGAATTACCAGGGCGCACAGGCTGAAGGCCAGCACCGGTCCCAGGGGGAACCAGGGCGCCCGGTAGGGCAGGTCGGCCGGGTCGTTGCCCTGAAGCACGTAGGCGCGCCGGAAGCGGAAGTGGCACACGGCGATCCCCAGCCACACGATGAACCCGCACAGGGCCGAGACGTTGAGCAGCCACGTGTAGGCGGTGTCCTGGCCCACTACGGCGGTGAGGAAACCGGCCGCGCCCACCAGCGCCGTCGCCCCCAGGGCCCGCACCGGAACCCCGTGACGGTTGACGTAGGCGAACCAGGCGGGGGCCTGCCCCTGGAGCGCCATCGAGTGCAGCATGCGGGTTGAGGCGTACAGACCCGAGTTTCCGGCGCTGAGCACCGCGGTGAGGATGACGGCGTTCATCAGGGCCGCTGCGATCCCGATGCCCGCCCGCTCGAAGACCAGGGTGAAGGGCGAGTAGGAGATGTCGGAGGTGTCCGAGCGCAGGAGGTTGGGGTCGGTGTAGGGAACCAGGAAGCCGATGACCGCGATCGCCCCGATGTAGAAGATCATGATCCGCCAGAACACCGTGTGGATCGCCTTGGGAACGTCGCGGCGCGGGTTGCGGGCCTCGCCGGCCGCCACCCCCACCAGCTCAGTGCCCTGGAAGGAGAACCCGGCCACCATGAACACCGACACGATCGCCAACATCCCGCCGTGGAAGGGCGCGTCCCCGGTAGTCCAGTTGCCGAAGCCCGCGGGCCTGCCGCCGATGATGCCGGCGATCATCGCCACGCCCGCGATCAGGAAGACGATGACCGTGACCACCTTGATGGCCGACAGCCAGAACTCCCCCTCTCCGAAGGCGCGGGCGGACAGGGCGTTGAGCGTCGTCAGGAGGGCTAGGAACAGCGCCGCCCAGATCCACGGGGGAACCCCCGGCAGCCAGTAGGCCATGACGATCCCGGCTGCCACCAGCTCGGCCGCCACGGTGATCGCCCAGTTGAACCAGTAGTTCCAGCCCATGGCGAAGCCGAAGGAGGGACTGACGAATCGGGTGGCGTAGGTCTGGAAGGAGCCGGCCACCGGCATGTGCGCCGTCATCTCCCCCAGGGACTGCATGAGCAGGAGCACCATGAGGCCGATCGCCGCGTAGGCCACCAGGGCGCCGCCCGGCCCGGCCGTGGAGACCGTGGCGCCCGAGGCCACGAACAGGCCCGTACCGATGGCGCCGCCAATGGCGATCATCTGCATGTGCCGGTTGGTCAGGCTGCGCTGCAGTCCGCTGCCCTGCTCCAGGGCCTCATTGGAGACCTGGCCGGAGGCTCCGGCGATCAGTGCGCTGGCGGCGTCACCAGCGGTATCGGCGGGGCAGGCGCCGTCGGACCCGTCGGACTGGCGCCCCGGTCCGGCCGGAGGGCGAGCGCCGGCGGCCGACTCGTCATGCTCGTCGTGGGAGTGTGTCACGTAACCGAGGGTAATCGCACAGCGCGCAATCCGGCGTTCACGTCGGACTCGTCCCGCACGCCCCGGGGTGTGCCGGCGGTCTCACAGCCTCCGCCATCCTCCAGCATCCCGGAAAGGGTGCGGAACCGCCGACCTCAGCAGGTGTGACCGGCGGCGGGCTCGCGGCGCTTGTGGTCGGCCGTGGCGCCCTGGGCGGCCATGAGGTCGGCACGCAGGTTCTTGGGCAGGGAGAAGGAGATCTTCTCCGTGGTGGTGCGCACCTCCTCGACATCGTCGAAGCCGAACTCGGCCAGGCGCTCGATCACCTCGCGCACGAGGATCTCCGGCACCGAGGCACCCGAGGTCAGGCCGATCGTCTCGACGCCGTCGAGCCAGGCCGGGTCGATCTCGCTGGCGAAGTCCACCCTGTGGGAGGCACCGGCCCCGGCTTCCAGGGCCACCTCCTTGAGGCGCACCGAGTTCGAGGAGTTGCCCGAGCCGACCACGATCATGAGGTCGACCTGCGGGGCGATCTGCTTGACCGCGCCCTGCCGGTTCTGGGTGGCGTAGCAGATGTCCTCGCCGGGCGGGTCGATCATCTCCGGGAAGCGCTCGCGCAGCAGGCGCACCGTCTCCAGGGTCTCGTCCACGCTCAGGGTGGTCTGGCTGATCCACACGACCTTGGAGGGGTCGCGCACCTCGACCCGGTCCACCTCGTGGGGGCCGTTGACGACCTGGATGTGCTCGGGAGCCTCGCCCTGGGTGCCCTCGACCTCCTCGTGGCCGGTGTGGCCCACGAGGATGATGTCGTAGTCCTTGGCCGCGAAGCGCACCGCCTGCTTGTGCACCTTGGTCACCAGCGGGCAGGTCGCGTCGATCGTGGCCAGTCGGCGCTCGGCGGCCTCGGCGTGGACGGCCGGGGAGACGCCGTGGGCGGAGAAGACGACGCGGGCGCCCACCGGCACCTCGTCGGTCTCGGAGACGAAGATGGCGCCGCGCTTCGAGAGGGCGTCCACGACGAACTTGTTGTGGACGATCTCCTTGCGCACGTAGATCGGCGCCCCGTAATGGGCCAGGGCCTGCTCGACGGCGTCGACGGCGCGGTCCACGCCGGCACAGTAGCCGCGCGGGGCGGCCATGAGGATCCGCTTGCCGCCCTTCGATGAGGGCGCGGCGGCGTCGTTGTGCTCACTGGCGAGCTCGATGGTCGTCACGGAAACCACTGTGCCACAGTGGGACCCAGGTCCCCAGTGGCGGACGTGGCACAGTGGTGCATGTGACAGGCCAGAGCCCCGCCCAGCCCAGCCCGCAGCCCTTGCCCACCGGCGGCCCGGCCCCCGGCTCCGTCGTGGACGGGAGTCCCCGGGAGCCGGCGCCGCGCGCGAACCTCACCACCGCGGAGAACCCGTGGCCGCTGCGGCTGCTGTCGTCCAAGATCGACCAGTACGTCGCCCGCATGAGCCAGGTGTGGGTGGAGGGCCAGATCATCCAGCTCAACCGCCGGCCCGGCGCGGGCATGGCCTTCCTCACCCTGCGGGACACCGATGCCGACGTCTCCATGTCGGTGGCGATCTACTCGCGCGTCCTGGACACCGTCCTGGCCCGCACGGGCGCCGAGCTGAGCGAGGGCGCCCGCGTCGTCATCCGAGCCAAGCCCACTTTCTGGACCAAGCGGGGCTCCCTGCAGCTGCAGGCCGATGACATCCGGCCAGTCGGCGTCGGCGATCTGCTGGCCCGTATCGAGCAGTTGCGCCGTATCCTGGCCGCCGAGGGCCTGTTCGACGCCGAGCGCAAGCGGCCCCTGCCCTTCCTGCCGCGCAAGGTGGGGCTCGTGTGCGGACGCCAGGCCAAGGCCAAGGACGACGTCCTGGTCAATGCCCGCCTGCGATGGCCCGGCCTGCCCTTCGAGGTGCGGGAGGTCGCCGTCCAGGGGATGCGCGCCGTCGGCGAGGTCAGCCGGGCGATCCAGGAGCTGGACGCCGATGCGCAGATCGACGTCATCGTCGTGGCCCGCGGGGGCGGTGCTGTTGAGGACCTGCTGCCCTTCTCCGACGAGGGGCTCGTGCGCGCCGCGGCCGCCTGCCGCACGCCGCTGGTCTCCGCGATCGGCCACGAGACCGACTGCCCCCTGCTGGATCTGGTGGCCGACTACCGGGCCTCCACCCCTACCGACGCGGCCCGTCGGATCGTCCCCGACCTCGCCCAGGAGACAGTGGGCCTGGACTCGGCCCGCGAGCGCCTGCGCACGGTACTCGCCTCGCGCCTGGACGCCGAGCAGGCGGCCCTGGACCAGCTGCGGGCCCGGCCGGTGATGGCCGACCCCACCTCGATCGTGCGCGACCGGGTCCTCGAGCTGGGCCAGGCCCGCGACCGGATGCGCCGGGCCGTTGGCCACCGCCTGTCACTGGCGGCCGCCGACCTGCGCGCCGATCACGCCCGCCTGACCGCCCTGTCGCCGCAGGGGGTCCTGGACCGCGGGTACACGATCCTGCGCTCCCCCGGCGGGAAGATCATCACCAGCGCGGAGGATGTCAAGAAGGGCGACCTCATCGAGGGCGTGCTGGCCCAGGGGCGGCTTGTGGCCCAAGTCGTCGGTGCCACCAGGCCGCGTCCGGCCAACATCGACTGAATAGCGACTGAGCACCGGGCGGGCGCCGCTCCGCCACCAACCGCGGCCCGGGGAGGTCAGGCGGCCGCACCCGACGGCAACCTCGCGGACGCGCCTGGCGGCTCGCGGACGGCACCTTGAGGGGCAGTCGTCGAGGCCTACGGTGCGTCCACGTGCTTCAGGCGACCGGTCACCCCGAGGACGACGACGGCGACGGGGATCGCTGCCACCGCGAAGACGATCGATGCCCCAGCCACCGCCCGATGGAATCCGGTCAGGAAGTCGCCTGAGGCGATCAGGCTGCCAAGGACGGCCACACCGACGACGCTTCCGGTCTGCCGGGCCGCGTTGATGACGCTGCCGGCGACTCCGGTGTAGCCCACCGGCGCGGAGGCGACGGCGGCCGAGGTCGCGGCCGGCATGGTCAGTGCCGTGCCGAAACCACCCAGGAAGGTCAGGGCCGCCACCAGCGGGTACGGCGTCGAGGCCGTGGCAAGAGCAAGCCCCGCGAATCCGGCGGCACCGGTGAGCAGGCCCGTCAGCATCGTGGGGAACGCCCCGATCCTGGCGGTCATCCTGCCTCCCAGCGGGGAGGCGATGACGGCACTGCACGCCTGCGGCGCCAGTGCCAGACCGGCGAGCCAGGGTGAATAGCCCAGGTAGCGCTGGAGGAACAGGGCCAGGACGAAGAGCTGGCCGAAAAAGCCGGTGTTAAGCGCGAACCCGACCGCAGCGGCCACTGCGAAACGCGGTCGGGAGAACACCACTGTCGGCAGCATCGGTCGGCTCGCGATGCGTTCAACCACGATGAAGGCCACCAATAGGATCAGGCCGGCAAGGGTCGAGAGAACCGCGACCAGACTCCATCCGTGCTCACCTGCAGCGATGATCCCGTAGGTGGCTGCTGCGAGCCCGATGACGGAGAGGATCTGTCCGGACAGGTCGCCTCCACGTCGTCGCGGCGACCGTGCCACCGGCTCGGGCAGGCAGCGGGCGGTGAGCCACATGCCGACCGCAACGAGGGGCAGGTTCACCCAGAACACGAACCGCCAGCCGGTCCAGGTCACGAGCAGTCCCCCGGCCACCGGGCCGACGGCCGCAGCGACTCCGCCGGCCCCTCCCCACAGGCCGATGGCTCGGGCCCGGTCGGCGGGGCGATCATGGATGAGGGAGAGCATTGCCAGGGAGGCAGGGACGATCGCGGCGGCGCCGACACCCTGAAGTGCACGGAAGGCGATGAGTGCTCCGCCGGCAGGAGCCAGGGCGCAGGCCGTCGAGAGCAGGCCGAAGACCACCAGACCGAGCAGGTGGACGCTCCTCGTGCCCATCCGGTCGCAAGCCGCCCCTGCCGACAGCTGCAGGGCGGCGAAGGTGAGGGCGTAGGCGTCGACGACCCACTGCAGGGAGGCGACCGGGGCGCCCAGGTCCGCGCCGATCCGGGCCAGCGCCACGTTGACGACCGTTGTGTCGAGCATGACGACGAAGAACCCGAGCAGCGCCGCGATGAGGGCGCCGCGCCGCCGGTATCCGCTCATAAGTGGTCTCCTTGTCCCTCTGGGTCCCCTCTGGCCCCTGTCTGCCGGCTGATGCCGGCCACCGGCAGGCTAGAGCCGCAATCGTTCGGCGCGAACCGAACCGGGGCGGGCGCATACTGGCCGCATGTCACGGCTTCCTGACCGTCTCTTCCCCGAGGCGGTTCCCGACGTCGCCGGCACCGCTGCGGCGCTGGCCGACCCGTCGCGGGCCGCCATGTGCGCGGCGCTCATGGACGGCCGCGCCTGGACGGTGGGCGAGCTCGGCTCGTACGCCGGGATCGCGCGGTCGACGACCAGCGAGCATGTCGACGTACTGGCAGCAAGCGACCTCGTCACGAGGGTCCGCCAGGGGCGGCATTGCTACGTCACGCTCTCAGGGCCTGGGGCGGCTCGGGTCATCGAGGCCCTGGGGGTGATGTCAGCATCGGTACTGCCCACGGCGCACAGCCTCAACGCGTGGACCGCCAACAAGCGGCTGCTGGCAGCCCGTACCTGCTACCGCCATTTGGCGGGGCGGCTCGGCGTGAGTCTGGCCGAGCACCTCCAGGAGCGCGGCCACCTGGATTCCTCCTGGCGGCTGACCGATTCCGGAGGGGACCTCCTGGCTACCTGGGGGCTGGAGAAGCCGCTTCGTTCCCACGGAGAGGCGTGCATGGACTCCACTGAGCGAAGGTTCCACCTCGGCGGACCGCTGGGGACCGCACTGACGCAAGCGCTGTTCGATCGCGCCTGGATCGCACGCATCGGGCGGAGCCGGGCCGTCAAGGTCACGAAGGCCGGCCGCGAAGCACTGGCGCAGGCAGGTTTGGAGGGAATGCTGACACACCTCGATGAGACGACTTCCAACGGCGCAACGGGGTAGAAGTGGGGGCTGACGCATCGGTGCTCTTCAACCGGAACCAGCAGGAGTCAGGAGAGACTCAGGTCAAGATTTTGTCCATATGGGACGACTTTGGAGCCTCAACAACCAGTCGACACCGCACCAAAACGCTCTGGCCAGCACAGGTGCAAATGCTGCTGAGACGCAGCACCGTCAAAGTCGTCCCTTTTGGACACTTTTACGCCGAGGGCACCCCTCAGACCGTCCAGCCCGCTCTGCTTGTAGCCCGGCCCGTGCGAGAATCGGGGCGTGAGCTCCGAGATGAACCCCGGCACCTATTCCGACCGCCAGGACGGGTACTCGACCCAGAACAGCCCCTCCTCAGGGTCCTCGCCTTCGGCATTGTCCGCCTCCTCCGGTGACGGAACCGCTGGCGCCAACGAGGACGTCGCCTCGCTCAGCTACGAGCGGGCCCGCGAGGAGCTGGTGGCCGTCGTGCAGCGCCTCGAGGCGGGATCCGCCCCCCTGGAGGACTCCCTGGCACTGTGGGAGCGCGGTGAGGCCCTGGCCCAGCGCTGCCAGACCTGGCTCGATGAGGCCCGCGCCCGCCTAGCCGCGGTCGCTCAGGACGACTCCGAGGACTGACAGGGCATGCCCCGCCCCGGATCAGCCGCTCCAGGCCGCGCTCGTGCCCGCCTCCGCGACGAAGAGTTCGGGCCCCGGCAGGCTGCTGACGGAGCCACGGCATCGCACGATATCATCGACGCACACTCGCCCCGGATCAGCCGTCTTTGATCTCATTCGTGTCCAAATCTGCCACAAAGGGGCGCGAGAGCCCCACGCGCCAGAATGAGAACCGCGGAATTATGCGGCTTGTTCTCCGCTGCAAGTACTTCACCGCCGCCTTTGTGGCAGATTTGGACATCAATCGGACAAGACGCGCCCTCAGGGCGGCGCCGGATCGGTAGTCTGTGAGCATTCGCCTTCCGACCCCATTCGTCGACCAGGCCGCCGGCCAACCACGGGGAAGTTCGCGCTGCCGCGTCCCTACCCGTCCGGTCCACCGCCCCTGCCATCTCGCTCCGTCTCACTCAGCCCACAGCCACCGGACCCCGGTCCCGTACAAAGGAGTCACCCATGACCGCACCCGGCCGCCAAGGATCCGCCCTCGTCATCGGCGAGGCGCTGGTCGACGTCGTCATCCACCCCGGGCAGGAGCCCGTGGACATCCCCGGCGGCGCGCCCGCCAATGTCGCCCTGAGCCTGGCGCGCCTGGGCCGCGACGCCGAATTGCACTGCTGGATCGGTACCGATGAGCGCGGCAAAGCCGTGCGCGCCCACCTGGAGGCCTCCGGGGTCCGCCTAGCTCCGGGCGCCGACGGCGCCGAGCGCACCTCCACGGCGCAGGCCACTATCGGTGAGGACCGCGCCGCGACCTACCTCTTCGATCTGGACTGGAACCCGCCGCGCCCTGTCCTGGCCGATGGGGAGGCGCCGCTGCTGGTGCACACCGGTTCGATCGCCGCGATCCTCGCCCCCGGCGCGGCCACCGTGGAGCAGGTGCTGCGCGAGACCCGCGCCACCTCCACCATCGCCTACGACCCCAACGCCCGCCCCCAGCTCATGGGTGAGCCCGAGGACGCCCGCCAGATCGTTGAGCGCCTGGTGGGCCTGTCCGACCTGGTCAAGTGCTCGGATGAGGACATCGCCTGGCTCTACGGCAAGGACGCGGACCTAGAGACGGTGCTGCGCTCCTGGCTGGAGGCGGGCGCGGCCGTCGTGGTCGTCACGCGCGGAAAGGACGGGGCGCTGGCCCTGTCCGCCTCCGGGGTGCGCCTGGAGGTGCCCGCCGACCCGAGCGTCATCGTGGCAGACACGGTCGGCGCCGGGGACTCCTTCATGGGGGGCCTGGAGGACGCCCTGTGGAGCGAGGACCTCGTGGGCGCGGACCGGCGCGAGGCGCTGCGCGCCGTGGACGCCGAGACCCTGGAGCGGATCGTGCGCCATGCCGCGGCCATCGCCGACATCACGGTCTCCCGGGCGGGGGCCAACCCGCCCACCCGCGACGAGCTGGCCTGAGCCGGCGGTCCTGCTTGCCGCCGTGGTCATCTCAGGATCGCGGCGGCAAGCAGGACCACGGGCACGAATCCGGCGGTCGTCAGCAGGACCGCGTCGCGCGCCAGGTCCTTGGCCGCCCCGTAGCGCGAGGCGTACATGAAGACATTCTGGGCGGTGGGCAGGGCGGCGGTGACCACGGGCACGAGCAGCTGTGATCCGCCGAGTCCCGCAGCCAGCCCGAGGGCGACGGCAAGTGCTGGCATGACCGCCAGCTTCCAGGCCACGGCCGCCCACAGGCCGCCGCGCCGACTCACACCCCGTACAGGCTCGTCCGGTCCGCTGTTCCGCAGGGGCCGGGGCGCCCCGGCCAGGCTCATACCCAGTGCCAGCATCATGAGCGGCACCGCGACACGCCCGAGCATCTCCAGCCCCTGGGCCAGGTAGCCCCCGCACCACTGCTCCAGCCTCACCCCGCCCAGGTTCGCCGCGGTCCCGGCCACGACGCCCCACAGCAGCGGGTTGCGCAGCGGGACGGTCAGGGTCGCCAGGCGAGACGGGTTGCCGCGACGGGTGACGGCGTCGAGCACGGTGAAGGTGACGGGGGTCAGTACGAGGAGCTGGAGCAGGAGGATCGGAGCGATGGTGGCCGCATCCCCCAGGACGAGGACTGCCACCGGGATCCCCAGGTTCGCAGCGTTGACGTAACCGGAGGCGAGCGCGCCGATCGTGGCCTCGGCGATGGTGCGGTGCAGCGCGAGGCGGTGCAGGCACCAGGCGGAGATGATCGCCGCGAGCTCGGCGGCCACGGCCACGGCGGTGGCCCGGGAGAGAACCGCCGTCAGGTCGGCGCGGCTCAGGGTGGTCACGAGCAGCGCCGGGGTGGCGGCGAAGAAGCAGACGCGGGTGAGGACCCCGTCGGCGTCGGCCGGGACGGCCCGGGTGCGCGCCAGCAGCCAGCCGACGGCGATGACGGCGCCGAAGACGGCCAGTCCCGCCACGACGTCGGCCATCACCGTCCCCTTTCACCGGAAGTTTCGACGGCGATGATAGGACGCGGCACGACGAGTTCGTAGGGTAGACCGCGCATTCGTACCCTCTACCCCTCCAACAGGCGACATTAGGCACGAACGCATCAGGGCGACGACGGCGCCGGAGCCGGGGAATACGACCTCGTGCGGGCAGGCGTCAGCGCAGGATCGCGGCGGCCAGGGGGCGTCCGTTAGCCGACTGGCTCGAGGTCCACCCAGGTGCCGACGTGGTCGGAGATGATGAAGGACACGGTCCCCCAGTCCACGGCGCGCAGCAGCGGGCCTCCGGCTGCGGCGGAGTCCTCGGCACCCGCCGCGGCCACGGCCGCCTCGTCGGACAGCGGCAGGCCGTCGGGGCCGGTGGGCACATGTCGGTCAGGACATGATCGATACGCCGCTTGGGGCCGGCCGCCGGGAAGGTGAGGCCCTCCCCCAGGGCCCGTCCCAGCCCCAGGGCCGCGACCTGCTCGGCGCTGAGGTTGTAGTCGCCC
>NZ_JH470355.1:155374-165150 GCF_000239715.1 Actinomyces sp. oral taxon 849 str. F0330
GACTCAGGACCCGGATCATGCTCTTTCCTCCTCAAAGGTGAGGCTCACGGAGTTCATGCAGTAGCGCTGACCGGTGGGGGTCTGTGGGGCGTCGTCGAAGACGTGGCCCAGGTGGCTGGCGCAGGTGGCACAGCGGACCTCGGTGCGCACCATGCCGTGGGAGGTATCGGTGCTCAGGGTGACGGCCTCGAGGCTGGAGGGGTCGTAGAAGGAGGGCCAGCCGCAGCGGGAGTCGAACTTGGCGGTGGAGCGGAACAGCTCGGCGCCACAGCCGCGGCAGCGGTAGACGCCCTCGCGGTGCTCGTCGAGCAGAGCCCCGGTGAAGGGCCGCTCGGTGCCGGCCTCGCGCAGCACGTGGTACTCCATGGGGCTCAGGGCGGCGCGCCACTGGGCGTCGGTGCGCGCCGCAGCCTCCAGGTCGACGGCCGGGGCGGAGGTCGCGGCGGACGGTTCGCCGCTCATGTCGGTAGTCATGGTGCCATCGTCACCCGCCCGACGGCACCGGGCGCACTGAGTTCACGCAGCGAAAACGCACCCATCCGGAAGGGACACCGGCACCGTTGCAGGCGCCAGGACCTGTTGCGAACGTGGGATGCTGCGGTTGTGCGCCCGCGCGTTCGCACCTTAAGGCTTGCGCTTGGCTCTTCCGGAGTCAACGTGAGCCGTAGGGTACGCACGCGAACCGCTGGCGGCAGACGAGGACCGTGCCTCCACCACGATCATGCGCAACAGGCTCAAGAAGCCCTAGCGGCCCCGATCTGCTGCCGACGAGCGCGGGGAACTCCCGGCTTATCCGCCGCGGCCTCTCGATCAGAGCCGGCCACCTGGCTCACCTGGGGCCCAGCCCCCCTCGTCTGGCGCGATGGAGCAGGGAACGGCCCATGGCGCGCCCCAGCCTCACAGCGCGCCGGGCCCCCAGGCCGTGGGCGGTGGTCTCCCCCTCGACCTCGGTGGTCGTGCCGGAGGAGTCGTCGGCCGCCGTCTCGATGGTGTCGTCCGCCCCGGCGGCCTTCTGCTTGGCGACGATCTCCTCGGCTGCCCGGGCCACCTGCTCGGCACTGAGGTCCTGGGTGACCTCAACCTGCTCGACCTCCACCCGCGTGCGCGGCAGGGCGTAGGGGGCCTCCCGCTGCAGCCAGGTGACCAGCTCCTCGCGCACGTAGGACTTGAGGTCGCCGACGGCGCCGGGGGTGGCCCCGGTGAGGACCACGCGCACGGTGACGTGATCGCCGACGGCGTCGGAGACGTCGAGGGTGGCCTGCCTTCCGTCCCAGACGGTGGAGGCGGCCACGAGCCGGGCCAGCTCCGCACGCAGCGCGGCGATGGGAACGCGCCAGTCCAGGTCGAGGGTGAAGGTACCGGTGCTCTGGCTTCCCCCTCGCGTCCAGTTGGCGAAGGGGTTCTCGGTGAAGTGGGTCGAGGGCAGGATGAGGCGCCGCTCGTCCCAGGTGCGCATGACCACGTAGGTCAGGGTGATCTCCTCGATGGTTCCCTGCTCGTCGTCGACGACGACGATGTCGTCCACGCGGATGGCGTCGGTGGTGGCCAGCTGGAGACCGGCGAAGACATTGCCCAGCATGGAGCGGGCGGCCATACCGGCGATGACAGAGGCCAGACCGGCCGAGGCGAGCAGCGAGCCCATGGCGAACTGGACGGTGGGGAAGGTCATGATGGCCGAGACGAGCCCGGCGATAATGATGATCGCCTCGGCCACACGCCGAATGATCTGGCTCTGGGTGGTCACTCGGTTGGCGCGCCCCTGGTTCTCGCTGGCCTGCACCCCTTTGACGACGGTGGACTCGATGGCCTTGGCGAAGGCGACGACGAGCCAGGTCACCGCGAAGATGAGGGCGATGGTGACCCCGCGCTCGATGATGGCCATCGTCGTGGAGTCGTCCTTGGTCTGTCGCAGTCCGGTCAGGGCGATCTGCGTACCCAGGAAGGCTCCGGCCATCGTTCCGACGGCGTAGGCGGGGCGGCGTCCGAAGTCCACGATCTCGCGGTACAGGAGGCGGCGCTTACCCATGAAGCTCAGGATCGCCACGGCCACGAAGGCGATCGCGATGCCGATGATGGCGCCGACACCGGCCTGCCAGCCGATGGTGACAAGGTCGCTGGTGGTCTTGGTGACCACCTTGACGGTCTCGTCGACGTTCACGGACGGAATGCCCGTGGGACCGGGAGTGGGGGTGGGAGTTGGAGTGGCCGAGGGATCCGCGCTGGGGGTCAGGGGAGGGGCGGTGGCTACGAAGAGCATGGGGCAAGCCTAGGCAGCGGGGCTGTGCCCGGGCTGTGACGAACGGCCGCGGACGAAGGCATCACACCTCACCCAATCTCCACTAGACGTACTACGCGTGACGTAGTACGTTAGATACACACAAGGGAGCGGAAACCATCCCGCGCCCCACCCATTACACGTCAAGGAAGGAGGGTTCACGTGATCAGTGCGGACGCCATTCGCGGCTACATCGACCTCATCGTCCTGTCCCTGCTCAAACGGCAGCCGTCCTACGCCTACGACCTCGCCAAGACCATCACCGAGGTCTCCGACGGCGAGTACACCATCAAGCAGACCACCCTCTACACGGCCCTCAAGCGCCTGGAGTCAGCTGGACTGGCAGCCTCCTACGCGGGGGTTTCCGACTCCGGCAAGTCCCGCACCTACTACCGCCTCACCTCCGAGGGCACCGCACACCTGGCGGCCAAGGTGTCCGAGTGGGAGGACACCAAGACCCTTATCGACCGCTTCGCGAAAGGAGCCCACTGATGGACACCATCGAGACCTTCCTCGACGCCATGTTCGCCCCCTACCCGACCACACCGCGCCTGACCGAGGCCCGTGGAGAGCTGCGCGCCATGATGGAGGACGCCTACAACGACGCCATCGCTCACGGCAAGACCCACAACGAGGCGGTCGGGCAGGTCATCACCGACTTCGGCAACCTTGAGGAGCTGGCCCCGGTCCTGGGCATCGCCGCGGATATCCGGACCGACGCCGACCCTCAGGCCGCTCCCGCCGCCGGCACCCCGACCGAGCCCAGCCGGCCCGCCTACCCGGCGGTGACACTGCCCGAGGCTCAGGCCCTGGCCCAGGCCAAGCGGAGCACCGCCTCGACCCTTGCCCATGCGGTCAGCCTCTTCGTCTGCGCCCCGGCCCTGCTCATCGTCCTCACAAACCTGGCCGACGCCGGGCGGATAGCCATCAGCGACAACACGGCCGCCTTCATCGGCATAGCCTTCGCCCTGCTGCTCGTGGGCCTGGGTGTGGGCATGCTGGTGCAGCGCCGGTCGGCCTTCTCCTCCGTCCATCACCTCATCGAGGGCAGATTCACCCCGGACCCGGTGGTCACCGCCTGGGCGGCCCGCGAACGCCTCAACCAGGAGACGGTGCGCACCCGCCGGCTGACGATCGCGGTCTTCCTGTGGATCGTCTCCGCGCTGCCGATCCTGGCCACCAGCATGCTCACCCCCGATCAGGGACCCCAGTCGGAGCTCTCCGGTATCGGCGTCGCGATCTCACTGGTCATCATCGCGACGGGCCTGAGCATCTACCTGCCCGCCGCGTGGGCGTCCTCCACCTACACGACCCTGACGCACCCCGGCGGCTCCGGCGAGAACGCCTGGCAGTCCAGCGACCAGGAGAAGGACGATCCCCTCATCGGCCTGATCTCCAGCATCTACTGGCCGGCCACGGTCATCATCTATCTGCTGTGGAGCTTCGTCTTCGAGGCCTGGGGTATCTCCTGGATCATCTGGCCGGTCGCCGCCATCGCGTTCGGGATCATCGTCAGCGGCCGCACCTACTGGCGCAATCGCACGACGGATACCTCCGGCACCTGAGAACCCGAGCTCGCCACCTTCCTCGACCCCGACCGCCCCCTGCTCCGGGGCCCGGTCGGGGCCGAGGCGCTCACTCCTCGGCGAGAGCGGACAGATCGCCCTCATCCTGACCCAGCGCCCGGGCCCGCAGCACCCGGCGCAGGATCTTGCCCGAACGGGTCTTGGGCAGCGACTCGGGGAAATCGAAGGACTCCGGCTTGGCGATCGGCGACAGGGACGCCGCCACGTGCTGGCGCAGGTCGGCCTCGAGCTCACGCGAGGGCTCGACCCCGGTGGCCAGGACGACGGCGACGTGGACGGAGTGCCCCTTGACCTCGTGGGGCAGGCCGACGGCGGCGGCCTCGGTCACCGCGGAGTGGGAAACGAGTGCCGACTCGATCTCGGCCGTGCCCAGGCGATGGCCGGAGACCTTGATGACGTCGTCGGTGCGCCCGATGATCCAGAACCAGCCGTCGGCGTCGCGCTTGGCCGAGTCCCCGGTCAGGTACAGGCCCGGGTACTTGCTCCAATAGGTGTTCACGTAGCGCTGTGGGTCACGGAAGAGAGTGCGCATCATCGAGGGCCAGGGTCGCTTGAGGACGAGGTTCCCCTCGACGCCGTCGGGGACCTCCTGACCCTCCTCGTCGACGACGGCCGCCTCCTGGCCGAACACCGGCCGGCCCGCCGCGCCGGGCTTTTGGGGCATGGAGGGTACCGTCGTGATCTGGAACATGCCGGTCTCGGTCTGCCACCAGGTGTCGATGATCGGGCAGCGGTCGGCGCCCACGACGTGGTGGAACCAGCGCCACGCTTCGGGATTGAGGGGCTCGCCGACGCTGCCCAGCAGCCGCAGGCTGGACAGGTCGTGGCGCCGTACCCAGGCCTCGCCGAAGCGCATGAGTGTGCGGATGGCCGTGGGGGCGGTGTAGAAGGCGTTGATGCCGTAGCGCTCGATGAGGTTCCACCAGCGGTCCGGGTAGGGGAAGGTCGGGTTTCCCTCGTACATGAAGACGGTGGCGCCGTTGAGCAGTGGGCCGTAGACGAGGTAGCTGTGGCCGGTGATCCAGCCCGGGTCGGAAGTGCACCACCAGCGGTCGGCGTCATGGACGTCGAAGCAGTCGTGGAGGGTGGCGTAGGTGCCCACCTGGTAGCCGCCGTGGGAGTGCAGGATCGCCTTGGGTTTGCCGGTGGACCCGGAGGTGTAGAGGATGAACAGGGGGTCCTCGGCGTCGACCTGCACGGTCTCGCAGCGGCCCTTGGCGATCGGGAGCTTGCACAGCTCGTGGTACCAGTGGTCGCGGATGGGGTCCATGACCGCCTCGGTGGCGGTGTTGCGCACGACGATGACGTTCTGGATGGTGGGCGAGAAGCGCACCGCGTCGTCGACGATCTTCTTCATGGGGAAGACCTTGCCGTTGATCCACGAGCCGTCGGCGGTGATGACGACCTTGGACTCCGAGTCATCGATGCGCGCGCTCAGGGCGTCGGAAGAGTAGCCGGCGAAGACCACCGAGTGGATGGCCCCGAGCTTGGCGCAGGCGAGCATGGCGAAGAAGACCTCGGGGATACGGGGCAGGTAGATCGTCACGACGTCGCCCTTGCCCACACCCATGGCCTTGAGGACGTTGGCCATCCTCTCGACCTCCCGGCCCAGGTCGAAGTAGGAGAAGGTGCGCACCTGTTCGATGTCCTCGCCCACCCAGATGAGGGCGAGCTTGTTGCGGTGGGAGTTGGTCAGGTGCCGGTCGACGGCGTTGGAGACGATGTTCGTCCGAGCACCGACGAACCAACGGTAGAAAGGGGCCCCGGACTCGTCGAGCACCGTGTCCCAGTGCCTGGACCACTCCAGCTCGCCGGCGCGCTCGGCCCAGTAGCCCTCCAGATCCTCGGCGGCCCGCTCCTCCAGAGCGCGCCAGTCGCCGACCCAGGCGTTCGCGACGACCTCGGGGTCGGGATGAATAGTCTCCTCTGGCTCCTCCATCGACTCACCCGGGGGCTGGGGCACGGTCCTTGAGATCATGTCGTCCTCCTTGTGCAATCTTGTGCCATATGAATATGGCGCCGTTACGCGGCGCGGGTCGTCTGGTGGCGTGGGGGCCGCGCGGAGTACGGGGCTTTCGGCACTCACGAACGTGGCGGCGCACACATGTGGTCTGCCATCATCCATCATGAAAGCCTGCTTGGCGACCGATACGGCGAAGGGATTCCGCAGCAGGCGAGCCGCAGAAGAGGCCCGGCGCGCTCGGGCGCGCCCGCCCGGACGCATGCACGTGACCACAGCCCTTGCGTCTGACGACCGCTCTTGCGCATCAGGAGGCGGACCCGCGACACAGGTCCCGGGCGGAGCGCGCAGACAGAGCGAAGGCCCGGAACCTTGTGGGTTCCAGGCCTCTCGCAGTGGCTCCGACCGGCGTCGATCCGGTGACCTTTCGATTTTCAGTCGAACGCTCTACCAACTGAGCTACAGAGCCTTGGGATGGAAGCGGCCCGACCATTTCTGATCGGACCGACCTTTCCGCGACCTCGACGGGACTTGAACCCGCGACCTCCGCCGTGACAGGGCGGCGCGCTAACCAACTGCGCCACGAGGCCAGTGTGAATTCACTGTGTATTCACTTGTGCGAATCCGTACCCCCAACGGGATTCGAACCCGTGCTACCGCCGTGAAAGGGCGGGGTCCTAGGCCGCTAGACGATGGGGGCCAGGGGCCTTCGACGTCGTCGCGCCTCGAACCGGGATGAACACTAAGGGGACAGTCTTCCGCAGCGCAAATCCCGACGACGTGACCCTCCTCACCGCCCGTTTTCCGGCGAGATTGCAGACCTCGGGGCGGGTCGTGGGAGACCCACCTCGTCTGGCAGGCTGGTCCCGTGAGCCAGGCGCATCAGCAAAACGGGAACCGGGGCGGGGACAGGCCGGTCGACGACGGAGCGGACAGTCCGGACGACGCCGCGACCCCGGCGCCTCCCGGGCCGCCCCTCGCGGAACAGGCCTCGAAGCAGATGTCGGCCCAGGAGTTCGAGGACGTCGTCGGCGACGCCCTGGACCGGATCCCGGCCGACCTGGCCGAGGCGATGGACAACGTCGTCGTCCTCGTCCAGGACGAGCCCGACCCGGAGATGCTCACCGCGGAGGACTACGACGAGGCCGGCCTACCCACACTTCTGGGGCTGTACGACGGCGTCCCCCTCACCGAGCGCGACGAGAGCTGGTCCATGGTGCTGCCCGACCGCATCCTCATCTTCCGCGGGCCGCTGGAGCGCTGGTGCACCAGCCGCGAGGAGCTGGTAGAGGAGATCATGGTGACCGTCATCCATGAGGTGGCCCACCATTTCGGCATCCCCGACGAGCGTCTCCACGAGCTGGGCTGGGAGTAGTGCCCGGGGCGGAACGGGGAGCAGAACCGGGAATAGACCACAGCCCCCAATACCTCGCGCACCCCCTGAACCTGCCCTAGTGTGCTGGCATGAACGACCGTCATCGGCCTGCCGCTCCGGGCGCAGGAGAACCTCCCGCCCCCGCCGTCCCGAGCGAGTCCCCGCAGCACCACCCGAGTCGACGGCCAGTGCTCCTGGCGGCCCTGCTGGGCGCCGGATCCCTGGCGGGGTGCTCCCTCATCCCGGGTTCCGCATCGGCCGGGAGCGCATCCCCCACACAGACCGTCCCGACGCCCGAACCAGCCAACCCGCTTCCCGCCCCGGCCCCGAAATCGCGGGCGACGTCGTCATCCACCGCTTCGGCCTCCGCCGGCCCACTGGAGGGATGGAGCCTGGAGGAGAAAGTCGGTCAGCTCATCATGGTCGGGGTGGACGCGGCCTCTCCCGCCAAGGCCTCCACGGACGCGGTCACCAGCCACCACGTCGGCAACATCTTCATCGCCGGCCGTTCCACCGCCGGCAAGCAGGAGACCCAGAAGGTCATCAGCAGCTTCACCGGCAAGGTCGACTCCACCACCACCCATGACACCCCGATGCTCGTGGCCACCGATCAGGAGGGCGGCGACGTCCAGGTCATGTCCGGTTCGGGCTTCTCCGACATCCCCTCGGCGATGGACCAGTCGACCCAGCCGCGCGAGCAGCTGCTCGCTTCGGCGCGCACCTGGGGCAAGGAGCTGGCGGACGTCGGGGCGACGATGAACCTGGCCCCCGTCGTCGACCTGGTCGACGTCGCTACGCCATCGACCAACGAGCCCATCGGCCGCTGGGGCCGGGAGTACGGGCGCGACGCCGCCACGGTGACCGCCCAGGCGGGCGCCTTCGCCGAGGGGATGAAGGCCTCCGGCATTATTCCCGTCTACAAGCACTTCCCGGGCCTGGGACGGGTCACGGCCAATACCGATACCGCCTCGGGGGTCACCGACACGACGACCGCCCGCAGCGGCGACGCCGCCGTCGGCATCTTCGCCTCAGCCATCAGCGGCGGCGCGCAGGTCATCATGGTGTCCTCGGCCACCTACTCGCTCATCGATCCGGCGGCGCCGGCCGTCTTCTCCTCGGTTGTCGTCACCGACATGCTGCGCACCGAGATGGGCTTCACCGGGATGGTCATCACCGACGATGTCTCCGCAGCCGCCCAGGTGAAGGACGTGCCTGCGGGCGAGCGAGCGGTGCGTGCTATCAGAGCCGGCTGCGACATGGTACTGGCCTCGGCCGATCCGACACTGGCCGCCGACATGGCCAAGGCCCTCGTCTCCACCGCCCAGTCCGACCCGGCCTTCGCGGCCCGGGTGGACGAGTCGGTCACGAGAGTCCTGGCGCTGAAGAACAGTAACCAGTCCTGACCCACCCGTATCCCGGGCCCGCGTGATCATCGGACCGTGCTCCGGTCCCGGCGGCCCCGCGGGCTCGGGGCGGCTCAACGGGTCTTGGTGGTGCCGGTCGAGGGCCCACTGGACTCCATGCGCTTGGCGTAGCAGTGGTCGGCGTCGTAGCCCTGGGTGTCGCACCAGGCATTGGCCTCCTCCGCGGTGCCGTAGAGCTCCCCGGACAGGACCACCCACCAGCTGCCGCCGGCGTCGAACACCGACCAGTCGTCGCTGAAAACCAGCGCGGCGTCTGGGTTGGCCTGACGCACCTTGAGGAAGTCCGCGAGGATCGAGCGGTTGGTCCAGGTCTTCCCATCGGCCACCAGTCCCGCCTTCTTCGAGGACAGCTGCGGCGTCCACTTGCCCAGGTACTTGCCCATGATGAGCGGGCGATCGTGCTTGGACTGCCACTGCAGGGCCTCCTCGGCGGCCTTCTCGTCCTGCTCGTCCTGGCTCGAGTCGGAGGCCGACGACGCCGATACCGTCGCCGGCGAGGCCGAGGATGACGATGACGAGGAGGTCGAGGAAGCCGAAGGGGCCTTCGACTTGTCCGGTGCGACGGAGGGCTGGGAGCCCCGGTCGAAGGACGGGGTCACCTTGAGGTCCTTGACGTCGATGTCCTTGGCGGTGCGGAAGTAGTGCTGCTCCCCGAAGCTCAGTGTCACGGTCCGCCCTCCACCGGGGATGATGAGCGGCGAGGCGGAGAAGTCGAAGGTGCCCGAGGCCACGAGGCGGTCCACGTCCGAGCCTCCGGTCGGAGCCGTTGAGCTGTAGATCAGGATCCGGTTGGACGATCCGGCGAGGAAATCGCCTTCAGCGCAGGAGGTCTTGACATCGGCCTTGACCTGCAGCTGGCCCTGGCCGTCCTCCACCGATGTGACGTTGAGAGTCGGCATGTCCGAGCAGGCCTTGATCTCCCCCGAGGGTAGCGCCGTCGCACTGGTGGCGGTCTGGTCGGCCTTGGGCTTGCTCTGTTTGTCCTGGTTGGCACCGGTGGCGTCGTTGCGCGCGTTGCTGCCGGAATCGCGGTTCCCGCCGGCGAAGTGCTTCCAGGCCCACACCCCGCCACCACCGACGGCGAGGAGAAGGACGACCACCAGCGCCACCAGGATCGGACGGCGCGATCTTGACGGCTTGCCTGGCGGCGGCGCCT
>NZ_JH470355.1:165660-172018 GCF_000239715.1 Actinomyces sp. oral taxon 849 str. F0330
GGCCTCGGTCTCGGCCGGGCCGGCGCGACGAAGGGGGTGTCCTCGCTCGCTGCAACGGTCTGGGGGCCGTCGGCGGGTGTCTCGTCCGAAGGCTCAACCGTCCCAGCCGCATCGCCGTCGGCGGCAGCACCGGAGGCCGCACCGTCGTCATCTGCAGGTCCCTGGTCCTCGGCCGCTACCTCGTCCACCGCGGTCCCCGGAGTCTCCTCCTCGGGCTGTTCGCCGCTCTGGGTGTCTTCTTCGGTGGTCCCTGCGAGACCTGCCCCGGCCTCGGTCTCCTCCTTGTCCGGGGAGGTTTCGTCAGAAGGGGACTCGTCAGAGGAGATCTCAGCGGTCTGCGTCTCGGCCTCACCGACCTGTGTCTCGGCCTCATCATCCGCCTGAGGCTGCTCGCCCTCGGTACTCGGGACGCCTCCCCCGGCGGCCTCGGCATCCTGCTGCTCCGCGGAGAAGGTACCGGATTCCGGATTCTCCTCGGGCACGACGGCGGCATTCGCGTCGACGGCCGGTCCGGGCTCGTCGACCGGGGCACCGGGCGCGACGGCGTCGGCGGGCAGGAATCCGCGCGCACGGAGGTTGGCGATGACCTCGACGTTCCCGGTGCTGGCCAGCCATGAGAGCAGATCGGGATAGGCCGCCGGGTTGCGAGACAGCGCCGCCCACAGATCCGGCCGGCTCTGGGCGATCGCGGCCTGCAAAGGCTGGTCGGGCGTCTGCGCGGCGAGCGCCTCATCGGCCTGGTGAGCCGCCATCATGAGCTGAACGGGATCCATGCAGAGTCCCTCCGGGAGAACGTTCGGGTTATCTCGACTGATCGGGCTCGCACAGCCCTTCCTGGACTCATCGCAAGGCGCCGATCAGCACAGATGGTAGTCGGGAATCCGTCAAACCGGTCAAGAAACGGAAACAGGCCGGGCGAAGTTCGTCCCTCGATCACCGGCTCGCCGCACCGGGAGGGACCCGGCGGCACCACGCGGAGGCCAACCAGCGAAAACATCGCACCCGCCCAGCCTCCACGTCTCCCTCTCAGGGACCTCCCCTACCACAGGTCAGGGTTGACTAGCCGAGAGGTCAGGGGGACAGTCCTCCGCCAGGAGGAGCACACCGGACTGCGCCGCTGCCACACTCGAAGCATGAGTAGCTCAGTTCCCGCACCAGCAGCCCCATCCGTCCTCACTCCTCACCGCCCCGTCGACAACCCAGTAGTCTCCGCCCGCAGCCTCACCAAGGTCTACGGCCGCGGCTCGGGCGCGGTCAAAGCCCTCGACGCGGTTAACGTCGACATCGCCCGGGCCCGCTTCACCGCCATCATGGGCCCCTCCGGATCAGGCAAGTCCACGCTCATGCACTGCCTGGCGGGCCTGGACTCGGTGACCTCCGGGGAGATCATGCTCGACGGCGACATGGTCTCCTCCATGAGTCAGCGCCGCCTGACCCGCCTGCGCCGCGAGCGCATCGGCTTCATCTTCCAGTCCTTCAACCTGGTCCCCACGCTCTCGGCGGCAGAGAACATCACCCTGCCCCTGGACATCGCCCGCAAGAAGGTCAATCGACAGCGCTTCGACCAGGTGATCGACGCCGTCGGCCTCCGGGAGCGCCTGTCCCACCGGCCCGCCGAGCTCTCCGGCGGCCAGGTCCAGCGCGTGGCCTGCGCCCGGGCGCTCGTGGGCGAGCCGGCGGTCGTCTTCGCCGACGAGCCCACCGGCAACCTGGACTCCCACTCCACCGAGCAGGTCCTGGAGATCCTGCGCCGCAGCGTCGACGACCTGAAGCAGTCGGTGGTCATGGTGACCCATGAGCCGGAGGCGGCCGCCTGGGCTGACACCGTCATCTTCCTGCGCGACGGGCACGTCGTCGCCCAGCTGAACGACCCCAACCGCGACCGGGTCCTGGACGCCCTGCGCGAGCTGAGCGAGGCCGAGTCCGCGCCCGCAGCCGGCGCCCGGGACACCGACGCCTCCAAGGGGGCGTGAGCCGTGAACCGAGTCGCCTGGCGCTCCGTACGCGCCCATGCCAAGCAGTTCTTCCTGACCACCTTCGCCGTCATGCTCGGGGTGGCGTTCCTATCGGGCACACTGGCCCTGCGCGCCTCCATGTCGGAGACCTTCTCCAAGCTGACCTCCTCCACCATCACCTCGGACCTGTACGTCCAGGGACCCAAGATCGCCACCGACGACGGCAAGGGTGGTGGCTCCAGCTCCTCCTCTCTGCAGACCCAGCCCATTGACGGCTCCCTGTCCGAGCAGATCAAGCGGGTCGACGGCGTCGAAGCCGCCAACCCTGGCGCCCAGATGACCGGGGTCCTCGTGGGCTCCAACGACACCCCGGTCTCCAGCATGGGAGCGCCCACGCTCTTCCTGCCGCTGTATGACGAAGAGCCGGGCCTGACCTGGGCCCAGGGCCACAGGCCCCAGGGTGAGGGCGAGATCGCCCTGGAGTCCGGGGCCCTGAAGAACTCCGGCCTCAAGGTCGGGGACAAGACGCACATCGTCATCCAGGGCCAGCCCACCGAGGTCACCGTGGTCGGTGAATTCCATTTCGAGTCCTCCATGGCCAGTGCGACGGTCGTGGGAATGGACCCGGATTGGCTCCTGCCCATGGCCGCCCCGGACGGGAGGGTCTCAGGCATCTCAATCGACCTGGCCGACGGAGCCTCGGTGGACACGGTCAAGTCCGAGATCACCAAGGTCGTTCCCGACGGCACCCAGGTGAAGACTCGCGCCGAGCTCATCAAGGAGCAGAACAAGACCATCGAGTCCCAGCTGGGCTTCATTCAGACCTTCCTCATGGTCTTCGTCATCATCGCCATGTTCGTGGGCTCCTTCATCATCATGAACTCCTTCGCGATGAGTGTGCGCCAGCGGGTCAAGGAGTTCGCCCTCCTGCGGGCCGTGGGCGCATCGCCCGGATCGGTGTTCGGCATCGTGTTCCTCCAGGCGGTCGTCATCGGCGTCGTGGGCTCCGCCCTGGGCGTGGCCGCGGGGGCCGGGCTCCTGGCCGGGCTGGCCAAGCTGTTGGACGCCATGGGCATGCCGCTGCTGGAGGGCACCGGCCTGACCGGGCCGATCATCGCGATCTCCCTGACGGTGGGGCTGGCCGTCACCATCGTCGGCGCCCTGCTGCCGGCGCGCGAGGCCGCCCTGACCCACCCGGTCGAGGCCATGCGCGGCGTGTCGGGTTCCCGGGAGAAGTCGCTGGTGTTGCGCACGATCCTGGGCGGGCTGCTGCTGGCGGCCGGAGCGGCCGCAATCGCCGCCGCTTGGGTGAACGCAGACCTGGAGCAGCGCCGCCTCATCATGGGACTGGGCGCGGGCGGCGTGATCCTGGGACTGCTCATCGTCTCCCCGACTCTGGCGCGCCCGATGGTCGCCGCCCTGGGACTGCCATTCCGCGTGCTGCGGCCGTCCGGACGCCTGGCAGTGCGCAACATCGTCCACAACCCGCGCCGCACGGCCAACACCTCCGGCGCCCTCATGGTGGGCATGGCCCTGGTGTGCGCCGGCGCCACGCTGGCCGCCTCCTTCAGCACCTCGACCGCCGACGAGGTCGACAAGTCCCTCAAGGCCGACTTCCTGGTCCAACCAGCCACGATGAGCAGCCTGAACGCCCGGCTCTCGAACGGGAAGGTCAAGGAGATCGCGGCGATCGACGGCGTCAAGGAGACCTCCTCGTACAGCATCTACACGGACGCGGTCACCACGCCAGACGACAAGCAGGATCCCACCGCGGCCGCCTTCGTCATCGACCCGGTCACATTCGCAAGGGCCTATGACGTCAAGCTCAGCTCCGGGTCGATGGAGGACTTGGACGCCACCCATGTGGCCGTCAAGAAGGATGCGGGACTCAAGATGGGAGATAAAGTCACCATCACCGGTCCCAACGGCGCCGTCGAGGCGACGGTGGGCGCCGTCATCAACCCGCGAGGCTTCAACGCGAACTACTTCTACTCCCCCGAACTGGCGGCGTCGGTGGGCTCCTGGGGCTCGCCGGGCGCCAGCACGGACCCTGCCCACGTCCTGGACTCGCCCATGGGCATGTTCCTGACCCTCGACAACGGCGCCAGTCTCGACACGGTGCGGGGCGAGGCCCGCAGCATCGTGGCCGACACCTACCAGTACGCGGTACGCGACGCCAGCGAGATTTCCAGCCAGATCGGCCAGCAGGTCAACCAGATGCTCGCCATCCTCTACGGCCTGCTGGGGCTGAGCATCGTCATCGCCGTCCTGGGCATCGTCAACACTCTGGTGCTCTCGGTCTCTGAGCGCACCCGGGAGATCGGGCTCATGCGCGCCGTCGGATTGGGCAAGACCCAGCTGGCCGGGGAGATCATCACCGAGTCCATCCTGACAGCTCTGTACGGCACCGTCCTGGGCGGGGCGACCGGGGTGGTCCTGGCCGCGGCCCTCAAGAAGATCCTGGAGGATCAGGGGCTCTCATCCCTGAGCATCCCCTGGGGGCAGATGGTGGGCATGCTCGTGCTCTCCGTGGTGGTCGGCGTTATCGCGGCCCTGTGGCCGGCGCTGCGCGCCTCTAGGCTCCCCGTCCTGGACGCCATCGCCACCGAGTAGTCAGCAGGCGGTCGGCGGACGGGCGGCGACCGATCACCGAACAGACGACACCGCCGGAGGGCAAGTAGGAGATACGTCAGTACCGCGCGCCCATTCGGTAGGGCACAGTACGAGCTGTACGAATTGTTCCGCCCGCCATCACCCCCATACCTGCCGGCGCCTCGCGGCGGCAGCCGGCGGTTCCGAATCATCCAGCCGGCACTGGAATAACGAACGGACCCGCCGACTCCGGTGCCCCGGCCCGACTCCCCGCCATCCCGGGAGCGGACCGGGGCACCGGCGCTCTCCCGGGATCCGTCCGAGAGACACCCGGGCCACACTCACCGGATATTCCCGCACCCGCTATCTTCCTCGTCACCGCTCCTCCCCCTGCCGCACCCGCGCTCGCTCCGGTAGCCTCGTGCGATCATGCCCGAACCGTTCTCCCGGTCGATCCCGGCCGCCCCGATCACCCTGTCGATGTCCCCCGACGCCCCGCTGCCCCAGCCCCCGTCCATCGGGGCCGGGGCTCTTCTGCGGTGGCTGCTGCGCCGCGCCACCGTCCCGGTGGCCCTGGCCACCCTGGCGGCCTGCACCTCCAACATCATCCAGGCGACCGTGCCCGCCTTCCTGGGCCAGGCCCTCGACGCCGGGATCGAGAACGGTCTCAACGCCCGCGTCTGGGGTATCGGCGCCCTGCTGCTGGTGCTGTTCGTCGTCTACGCCGTCGGGGACACAATGCTGTCCTACTTCGGGGTGGCGGCCTGGATGCGCACGGCCTTCGACGTCGACCGGCTCGTGGGGCGGCAGGTCTCCGCCACCGGTGCGGACCTGTCCCGGCAGGTCTCCACCGGCGAGGTCGCCACCATCATCGCCTCCGACGCCGAGTACCTGGGCAACCTCATCGAGCACCTGCCGGCCCTGCTGGGGGCCGCGGCCAGCTTCATCGTCGTGGCGGTCCTCATGCTCCGCACCTCGGTGAGTCTGGGGCTGGTGGTCATCCTGGGCATGCCGCTGGTGGCGGCGATCGTCACCCTGGTCATCCGCCCCCTGCAGAAGCGCCAGGCCGTTCAGCGCGAGGCCCAGTCCGCAGTCACCACGATCACCACCGACACAGTGGCGGGCCTGCGGATCCTGCGCGGCATCGGCGGGGAGGACGTCTTCGCCCGCCGCTACCGGGAGGCCTCCCAGGAGCTGCGGCGCCGCGGCGTGGAGGTGGCCTCCTCCCAGGCCACTCTCATGACCCTCCAGGTCCTACTGCCCGGCCTCTTCGCCGCCATCGTCGTGTGGATCGCGGCCCGCATGGCCGTCTCGGGAAGTCTGACCCCCGGCGGGCTCATCACCTTCTACGGCTACACCGCCTACCTGTCCTGGCCGCTGTGGGTCTTCACCAACTCCGTGCAGGACTACACCCGGGCCATCGTCGGCGCCCGGCGCCTGAGCCGCCTGCTCGAGGTCACACCCGCCGCCGGCAGCCTCGTGGAGCGCCTCGACCTGGACCCCGCCGCCGCCCGCCCCGTCAGCGGCAACCTGGTGGACACCGGAAGCGGCCTGCGCCTGGAGGAGGGCCGCATGACGGCCCTGGTGTGTCCCGATCCGGAGGTCTCCGCCGAGCTGGCCACGCGCCTGGGCCGCTTCACCGACTCCGGTCCCACCGTGACCCTGGCGGGCAGGCCGCTGGCGACCATGCCCCTGGGCCAGGTGCGCGCCAGCATCGTCGTGTCCGGGGCGACCGCCCAGCTCTTCACCGGAACCCTGCGCGAGGCCCTCGACGTGCGCGGCGGCCCCGACCCGCAGCCGGCGGGCGTTAC
>NZ_JH470355.1:172429-175749 GCF_000239715.1 Actinomyces sp. oral taxon 849 str. F0330
GGCGCACGACCGTCGTCGTCACCGCCTCCCCGCTGGTGCTGGAGGCCTGCGACGAGGTCGTCTTCCTCGACTCCAGCGGCGCCGAGCTGCTGCGCTCCACGCACCGCGAGCTCATGGCGATGGCCCGCTCCGGCGATGCGCAGGCGGCCGACTACCGCGCCGTCGTCTCCCGGGCCCTGGGCGAGGATACGGAGGTGAGCTGCTGATGGCGCTTCCCGTCGCGCCAGGGCCGGTCGCTCTGCGCAAGACCTTCGGGATCATGGCCTCCTACCGGTGGCGCTTCGCCGTCGTGCTGGCCCTCCAGATCGTCGCGGTCCTGTCCACGCTCGTGGCCCCGCAGCTGCTGGGGCGGTTGGTCGGGCGGGTCTCGGCCGGGCGGGCCGACGCCGGCTACGTGGACCGGATCGTGCTGACCATCATCGCGGTCACGCTCGTGGGCGCACTCATCAACCGCTTCGCCCAGAAGTACGCCCGGACCCTGGGCGAGTCGGTCTTCGCGGACCTGCGCGAGCGCATGATGAACCGGGTGGTGCACCTGCCGCTGAGCGCCGTGGAGTCCGCCGGCACCGGCGACCTCGTGGGGCGCACCACCACCGATGTCTCCCGCATCGAGTTCCTCGTGCGGGTGGGGATCCCGCAGATCCTCGTGTGCGTAGTGACGATCGTCTTCACGCTGCTGGCCGCCGCCTTCGCCGACCCCTCCTGGCGCTCGGGCTGCTGGTCATCTTCCCGCCGGTGTGGTCGATGATGCGCTGGTACCTGCCGATCTCCATCCCCGCCTACCGGGCCGAGTCGGCCGCCCAGGCCCGCCTCAACGGCGCGGTCTCCGAGACGGTCGAGCACGCCCACACCGTGGACGCGCTGGGCATCGGGGCGCGCCGCGAGCGGGCCATCATGGCCTCCATCAAGGAGGCCTGGTCCCTGAAGCGCTACACGGCGATGCTGCGGGTGCGCCTGTTCATGGTGCTCGACGTCGCCTGGCGGGCGCCCGTCGTCGTCATCCTCCTGTGGGGCGGGTTCCTGGCCGCCCGCGGCTACGCGACCCTGGGGGCGATCACCACCGTCGCCCTTTACTCGATGGAGCTGCGCAAGCCGGTGGGCCAGCTCATGTTCTGGATCGACCAGGTCCAGATCGCCCAGGCCTCCCTGTCCCGCATCCTGGGGGTGGAGGAGGTGCCCGACGACCGGGCCCCCACCGGCGAGCAGCCCGATGGCAAGAGGATCGTGCTCGACGACGTGCGCTTCTCCTACCGGGAGGGTGTCGAGGTGCTCCACGGGATCGACCTGGAGCTCGTGCCCGGGGAGCGGCTGGCCGTCGTCGGGCCCTCGGGCTCGGGGAAGTCGACGCTGGGGCGGATGCTGGCCGGCATCAACCCGCCCACCTCCGGGAGCGTGACCGTTGGCGGGGTGGCGCTGACGGATCTCACCGAGGCCGAGCTGCGCCGCCACGTCGCCCTGGTGACCCAGGAGCACCACGTGTTCGTGGGCTCGGTGGCCGACAACGTGCGCCTGGGCCGCCCACGGGCCTCCAACGACACGATCCGCGAGGCCATCGAGGCCATCGGGGCCGACGCCTGGGTGGACGAGCTGCCCGAGGGGATGGACACGATGATCGGCTCGGGGCACCTGAGCCTCACTCCGGCCCAGGCCCAGGAGGTCGCGCTGGCCCGGCTGGTGCTGCTGGACCCGCACACGCTCATCCTGGATGAGGCCACCTCGCTGTTGGATCCGCGTGCCGCGCGCACCCTGGAGCGGACCCTGTCCACGGCGCTGGCCGGGCGCACCGTTATCGAGGTGGCCCACCGCCTCTACACGGCCGCCGACGCCGATCGGGTCGCCGTCGTCATGGACGGGCGCATCGTGGAGCTGGGCACCCACGACGAGCTCGTGGCGCTCGGCGGGGAGTACGCGAGCCTCTGGCAGGCCTGGAACCAGGAGTAGCGGCACCGCCGAGGCGGCCGATACAGATCGCCAGCGGCGAAAGCCGGGCCCCATATCCCAAACCTACAAACCCGCCCGGGCCAGCGTTGTTCCACGATGGCGCGGCCTGTGAGATTCTTGGGGTGGCGGGTCGTCTCACTGTCGCGATCCCGCCGCTAGCAGTCAGTCGATTGCACCCAACGCTGCATCTCACACGAGAAGGTCCGTTCATGTCCAACAACCAGCCACCGCCCCCGCCGTCGCAGGCGACGTCGTCGGCCTCCGCCACGCCTCCCCGGGGAGCCGGCAGCGCCCAGCCCACGCTGGGCGAGCTCATCGCCCGTATCTCGGAGAACATCTCAGCGCTGGTGCGCGGCGAGATCGACCTGGCCAAGGTCAAGGGACAGCGCATGGCCAAGGAGATGAAGCCGGCCGCAATGCTGCTCGGCGCCGCGGGGGTCCTGGCCCTGTTCGCCTTCGGACTGATGCTCGGGTCGCTCACGGTGGGGCTGTCCCACGTTATGCCGCTATGGGCGGCCTTCCTCGTGGTGGCGCTGGTCCTCATCGCGATCGCCGTCCCGCTGGCCCTGGTGGGTCGCAAGCGGCTCGAGGCGGCCAAGGCCGAGGCCCCCGCGCCGCAGGAGGGACTGATGGAGTCGGTCAAGGTCGTCAAGGACGCCATCGCATCGGGCAGGGAGAGGGGGAACGCCCAGTGAGCGCCAACACCGCCCCCGACGCCAACCCGTCCGCCGCTGCACCGGCTCAGACCCCGGCACCGGCCGATGACGCGCTCATCTCCGATATGGAGGCCCGCCGCAAGGCGCTGGCCGTCGACATCGACGAGCTCGCCGCGCGTCTGGTGCCGGACAACCTGACCAAGATGGCCAAGCTCAAGGCTAGGGAGAAGGTCGAGGACCTGCGCAGCCAGGCCCTCGGGAAGGCCGAGGAGGCTGTCGGGCAGGTCAAGAGCCGCCTGACCTCGCTGGTCGGCAGCGGCACCGATGAGGCCGGCGGCGTGGACCCCTACGAGCCCGGAACGATGACCCTCGGTCAGCGCGTCGCCCGCCTGTTCGACGATGCTCGCGACGGCGACCCTGCATCGCTGGGGATCGTCACGGTCGCCGGCCTGGCCCTGGCGGGCCTGAGCGTGACGGCGACCGTCGCCGCGTTCAAGGCCTTCTCACGACCCCGGACGGTGCAGTCATGACCGGCGGCCCGCAGGCCGGCGGGGACTCCGGCGCGGCTGGCGGCGCCGGGAAGGCTGGGAAGACCGGGAGGGCCGGCTCCGAGGCATTGAGTCCCGAGCAGATCGAGGAGCGACTGCGCGCCCAGCGAGTGGCCCTGGCGGCGAGCGTCGATGAGCTCGCGGCTAGGGCGGACCCGCGCACGCAGGCGCGGGA
>NZ_JH470356.1:0-1509 GCF_000239715.1 Actinomyces sp. oral taxon 849 str. F0330
AGCAGTTCCCAGGACTGAGCGTGGGTCTTGGCGAAACCGAGACCGGGGTCCAGGATCACCTGGGAGCGGTCGACCCCGGCGGCGTCGAGCTCGGTCAGGCGCTCGCGCAGCTCGGCCTCCACCCCGGCGACGACGCCGCCCGGGTAGTCGGTGAGCCGGTCCATGGTCTCGGGGTCTCCGCGCCAGTGCTGGCAGACGTAGACGACGCCGGTGCGGGCGATGAGCCCGTGCATGGCGGGGTCGGCCAGTCCTCCGGAGACGTCGTTGATGATGTGGGCGCCGGCGTCGATGGCGGCCTCGGCGGTGGAGGCGTGGATGGTATCGACCGAGATGATCGCGCAGCCGGCGGTTCCATCGGCGCCATCGGCCCCGTCAGCGACGAGTGCGCGCACGACTGGCAGGACGCGGGAGATCTCGGTGTCGACGTCGACTCTCCGGGCGCCGGGGCGGGTGGACTCCCCGCCGATGTCGATGATGTCGGCGCCCTGGGTGATGAGCTCGCGGGCGCGGGACACGGCCGCCTCGGGGTCGGCCCAGCGCCCGCCATCGGAGAAGGAGTCGGGGGTGACGTTGAGAACGCCCATGAGGAGCGTTCGGTCGCGGGGCACGCGCCCCGGCAGGGGTGCCGGGGCGGCGGCGGGAAGAATCGTCACAGGGTCAGGCTAACGGTTGGTCCGGCACTGTGGGAGGACCGAAACATCTTCAGCCCGCCGCAAACTGAGAGCCGGGACACGATCCGCTCCCATGCCCCCCACCTGCACGACGACAGGACAGCCACCACTACCTCGGGACTGAGGATCGACAACACCCCCTCCTCCTAAAGAAGGAGCTGGTGTCGACGCTCATTCCTTCGAAGCATTTCTCTGCAATAACAGCATTTTTAGGCTCTGAAGGATCAATTAAGAGCGCCCAGCCCACCCATACGACCAAGGCCCGGTCCAACGGCACAACGCACGCAAGGCAGTGAGATGACTGAGATGACGCAGCAACCCCGCCCACCCCTCTCTCAGATCACCCACGAGGGAGACGCGACGCCAGTTCAAGGACTCACCTCAATGGCCGGCGGTACCCGCTCTGCTGTCGCCACAGTTGTTGAGGCTCGTGGTCTGACCAAAGTCTACGGCGAGGGCAACGCCCAGGTCATCGCCCTGGACTCAGCGAGCCTGGCTGTGGGCCGCGGCGAGTTCGTCGCCATCATGGGCCCCTCCGGCTCGGGCAAATCCACCCTCCTGCACTGCATGGCCGGCCTGGACACCCCCACCTCCGGAAGCGTCCTCATCGCCGGCCAGGACCTGTCCGGCATGACGGACAAACAACTCACCGCCGTACGCCGCGACCAGCTCGGCTTCATCTTCCAGTCCTTCAACCTCCTACCCACCCTCACCGCCGAGGAGAACATCCTCCTACCCCAGCGCCTGGCCCACCGCAAACCCCCACAGGACTGGTACGACGCCGTCATCTCCATCCTCGGCATCGGCGACCGCCTCACCCACCGCCCCAACGAGCTCT
>NZ_JH470356.1:1712-14136 GCF_000239715.1 Actinomyces sp. oral taxon 849 str. F0330
AGCTCGGCTTCACTCTTCCCAGTCCTTCAACCTCCTACCCACCCTCACCGCCGAGGAGAACATCCTCCTACCCCAGCGCCTGGCCCACCGCAAACCCCCACAGGACTGGTACGACGCCGTCATCTCCATCCTCGGCATCGGCGACCGCCTCACCCACCGCCCCAACGAGCTCTCCGGCGGCCAACAGCAACGCGTCGCCGTCGCCCGCGCCCTCATAGGCCGCCCCGAGGTCATCTTCGCCGACGAACCCACCGGAGCCCTCGACACCACCTCAGCCGCCAACCTACTTCAGACCCTCGCCCACATGTGCGAACAACTCGGCCAGACCGTCGTCATGGTCACCCACGACCAACACGCCGCAGCCACCACCAACCGCATCATCCGCCTACGCGACGGCCACATCACCGGCGACCAACCCAACCACCACAATGACAGTCCCCACGTCGTGGGCGGCATCTATGACATCCCCGACGGCTTCGCTGTGCCCCTGACCGGCCCCGCCGGCAGCGTTGAACTGACGGCCCGCGTCCAGGAGGGCTGGGGAGCCGCAGTCAGCCCGGCAGTGGCACAGCGCCTCAACGGAGATGCCCCCACCAACGCCACCATGTGCGTTCGCTCCACCGGCAGCACCATGACGGCGGAGACTGAGCGCGAGCCCATTGTTGCCATCCGCGGCCAGCCCCTAATGGTGGACGGTAGCGCCGCCGCGACTGAGCAGATGTCATCCATCATCACAAGGCTGCCCCTGAATCGTCTGCCTGGTTCTGGGCGCCACCCTGGTCATCGCCCTGTCCGGGCTGACCAACACCACGGATGTCTCGGTGCTCAAGCGGATCAGGGAGATCGGGGTTCTGCGTGCCGCCGGCAGCTCCATCCTCAGGACGACAAGAACCCACGCGACAGCTGGCCAGATGGAGGGGATGACCGTCGCCATCCATCCCCTACCTCGCGCTTCTCAACGCCCTTGCCGCAACTCTGGCCGTCGGTCTGCCTGCCTCACTGCGTCTGGCAGGGCGGGCCACCTCGGCACCACCGGTCGCGGCTCTCTCTGAGGACTGACCGCGCGACGAGAACGATCGGAGCTGCATCCGCACCCGCTATCAGCCTCCTTCACCCCTACACAAACCTCACGTGAATAAGGAGATCCACATGGAACTATTTTCCTGACACCCCAAGCCACCGACTGTCGAAACTGCAGCGACAGCCCCGTAGAGGAACCTCGATCAACATTCGGCAACTGTCGAATGAGGCACGCCAAGGTAGCGCAACGAAGATAATCCGCCACAGTATTTCAATAATCATGTGGCGAACCAAGCTCATAGCGTTGTCGCAACCCCCTCTACCAGGACTGCCAGACAGACTCGTAGCCTTCCAATTCGAGGTGACCACACACCTTAACCCGACCACAGGCTGGGCAGGCACTGAAATCAACAGCCCCCATTTATTACTTACGGGATCCCACCTCGCCCCTCCAGGCTGAGGCCAGTTTTCCACTGGAGGTCTGTGACACAAGTCGTTCTGCACACCCCACCCATCCCTCTCGACAGCAGCGTTCTTCTGTTAGTTGACTCATACATCAAAGTTCTCAAGCTCACAGCGAGTCCCCCTTAGGGAGGACGCCATCCTCCGCAGACCACCCTTAGGAGACTTTCCATGTCGACAGACACCTAATACCCTTTCCAGCAGGACGCAGACAGGCACCAAGGATCGAACTGACACTTAGCGCTCTTAATGCCCCTCATGCGTAAGCCAGCAAGACGAATCATCCCGCACCACACTTTAAACAACCTCCCATCCTAGCGGATACAGCAGCCAAAAAAGGGACGACAGCAGATATGTTCACCAATTTACACCACCACCCCAATTGATGACGACATCTCACAACCTCAACACATCAACAATACCACCCTCAAAGAAACCTGTTCAAACAGTCAAGAATGCATGCAAAAATGAGTCAACATGACGCCCCTTGGGCCAACAGCAACCAACTACTCATCAACAACGCAGGAATCTGGGAACAAGTTGATGAGGGCACGCTCTCAAACAAGCACATTTCCGCCTCTCTTCGGTTCATTCTCGCCCGCATCGCAGACGTCCGACCGCCCTTCGGGCAGTCGATCTTCACTGACGTTCTTCACCAAATGCCTGGTACGCAGCTCGTCAACGACCAGATCCAGGCCCTGCAGCCGGAGCAGTACAGCATCGGCACCATCAGTCTTGAGGCGGCTGAGGAGGCACTGGCCCAGGCCCTGCGCCGGAACGCCGCCGCCCCTTTCTCCTCGACACCAACGCCCGTTGACGACATCATCCTGCGCTATCTCAACGCTCTTGCGGCGCCTACCTTGGAAGATACATCCACTCCACCCGAGACCAAGGCGAACCGCATCGATGCACGGGGTATTCGGGACCTCATCGGAGCCATTTCGAGCGAGATGAAGAGCGATACCCAAGGTGGAGGCTTCTTCCAGCGGCTACTAGCCAAGAAGGACACGTCGGACTCAGGCGAGCATGCTTCGGATACTTTAGAACCAATCATCGTGGAGCCTGAACCCCAGTGGCTCAGCATTGAGGCCATCAAGGCAATCGACGTTGCAAGGATCGTGTCGCTGTCCTCATGGACGGAAGCCACGAAGGGGCTCTCGCCGCGGGTAGCCCAGCTTCTGTGGACGGTCTCCAGCAACTCATCGCCATCATCGGACTCGCTCTACCGTCCAGCCCACGACCCTGCCGTTATCAGCCCCTTCGCCCAGGTTCCTGTTGAGCAGCGCTCCATGAAGGTCCGCAACGGCATCCGCACCTATGACGCAGCGCTGTTCCGCAGATTTGGGAAAGAGCCCGTTAACGACCATGCCGCGGCCCGCCTGCGCGCTGTCAGGGAGGCCGGCGAGATGTGGCACTCCTGGCAGGAGGAGCTGGCCGACGGCTCCCTCGCCGCCCAGGGTTGCATCGACGTCGACGGAATGGCCCTGATCGGACAAGACCCCTTCCTCCGCCAGAAGTACGCACTGGACGTCAAGGAAACCGTAGAAACAGAAAGGTGGGTGACCTCATGGCTCAGCGCTGGAGGCTCGCTGACGGAATGACCCTGACGCACCTGGAGAACGGGGGATGGACACTCGCCGACCTCCGTCGTCTCTCCGTCCACGAGCTGGACGAGGAGAACGGGATGCTCCTTGATGAGGCCCTCCATTCCACCAGTCCGGTCCCGCTTTCACCACTTATTGAGTCCGCTATTGAGTCCGGCATGATTGTCGATTCAAGTAATATCACTAACCCCCAGGAGGGCCTTCATGAATAGCCCATTCATCACATTGCTCATCGGAGGAGCAACCGGGGTCCTCCTGGGGACGGCGGGAGCGAAGATCTGGGCGGCCGCCCGCACCCGCCTCGCCTGGCCTGAGGGCGCGAACTTCCTGCGCTTCCATCTCTCCAGCAACTTCGTCATCGCCGCTGAGATCGTCGTGTCCGTTATGGCGCTGGCCGTTCCGAGCTATCGGGTCGCATCCCTCCTTCTCGCCGTCATCTACGTCGGATTCGTGGTCGGAGCCACGACGCTCAAGGGCCAGGAGTGCGGCTGCTTCGGCATCGAGGGTATGAAAGTCGGTCCCGTCCATATCTGGGGGTGCGTCGTCGCGGCTGCCGCCCTGCTGACCAGCGCTGTCAGCGGCGAGGCGATCACGAGCCCCCGCCCCCTTCGCCTGGTGATCGCCCTGGCATCGGCCGTCGTAATGACCGCCGCCATGCACCTGTGGAACCGGCTGAGCCGCACCGAGGTCGACGACGCGAATCATGATCAGCTCCTCATCATCCTGTCCCCATCGTGCACGGCATGCTCAGCGCTCAAGGTCATGGAGAACCACGATGTCGACGACTCCGAGCTCGACGGTTCCATTCTGTGGGTGGACCGCGACTCCGAGCAGGTCGCCTCGCTTCGCGAGGCAGGTGTCAAAGTCTCCGCCTACCCCGCCGTCGTTTCGATGAGCTCCACCGCTCCATCGGACGCCCACGTCCAATCGGGCCTAGGTGAGTGCAGGGAGGTGCTTCAGTCATGGCGCAGTCGGCGGCTCGCTCTTCTTCAGGCATGACATCCGTACGGCGGGTGCTGTCCTCACCATGTGGTCACGCGTTGAGAGCATCCGGCCCCTCCATCATCATTGCGGCACTTCTCGTCGCTGCACAGGCCGGTCTGGGCACGGTCTCCCCGCTGATGCTCCAACGCATCATCGATGGCCTGGCTCAGAAGCCCACGACGGCGGGTATTCTCCTGCCGGGCCTTCTGGCAGCCGGCGCCGCAGTCGCCAGCGCAGCAGTCAACGTGGCCTCGCAGCGCATGACAGCATTCACCGGGCAGCGCTTCCAGGAGCGCCTGCGGGTCCTTATGCTCAACAAGCTGACCCGACTGTCCTCATCCACCGTCAGCGCAGCGCCGGGAGGCTCCCTGCTCTCACGGATCACCAATGACACAGCACAGGCACAGGCCTTCGTGTCCACCATCCTGCCGCAGGCCCTCGGCCTCACCGCCCGGCTGGGAATCCTGCTGAGCATCATGTGGACCCGGTCCTTCACCATCACCCTGGTGGTCCTCGCACTGGCACTGATTCTGACCCTGCCCACGGAGCGGGTCTCCCGGACGCTCAGTGCCACGACCGACAGCATGCTCGACGCCATGTCCACCTTCAGCGGCACCGTGGTGGAACGCGTCGGCGTCACCGGTCACCTCTTCTCCCGCACAGCGGCCGACATCCCCTCGGACCGGCGTCGGGCCGAGGAGACGGCCGCTGACGTACGCGCTTCCTACACCCGCATGATCACCCTCGACAGCGCCTTCTCCTCATCACTGGACCTCGTCGGCGCCCTGGGAACCGTGGCCGTGCTCATCATCGGTGGGTACTCCGTGGTTCAGGGGAACATGACCCCTGGAGCCCTGGCTGCTCTAGCTGCTCTCACGCCCCAGCTCTACGCCCCGCTCCAGGCTGCTTCCGGAGTCCGCACAGGCCTGGCAATGTCATGGTCCGCGTTGTCTCGCGTGAGCGACTTCCTTGAGTCGCAGGAGGAGTGGTACGAGGCTCCCCCAACACCGGTCGACGTCCCCAATGGCGGAGCACTCCTGGTCAGAGAGGCTGACTTCTCGGTCGCCGACGGCGCAAGCAGCACCGTGCTTCTCGACTCGGTCAGCCTCACCTCCCGATGCGGAGAGATCGTCGCCGTCGTCGGCCCGTCTGGAAGCGGGAAGTCGACCCTCCTCAATCTAATCGCCGGGGCCAACCAACCCACTCAGGGCAGCATCACTGTCGCCGGTTTCTCCCCCGTCGCCACTGGTACAGAGGCCTGGAACAGCATCGTTCAATACTGCCCCCAGGAACCATTCTTCCGCAGCGGCACCATCAGGGAGAACTTCGAGGCGGTCTGTCCCGGCATCAGCGAGGCCAGAATCCACGAGCTGTGCAGCCGGGTCGGACTCGACCTGTCACACCTGGGGGACCGCTCCGGGACGAGCACGATGCTCGGAGAACGCGGGGCACGCATCAGCGGCGGAGAGCGCGCCCGCCTGGCGATCGCTCGGACCCTCGCCCTCAACCCACGGGTACTCCTGCTCGATGAGCCCACGGCTGCTCTCGACGATGAGTCCACCGACCGCCTCATCGCCACACTGCTCGACCTCAAACGCGATCACTGCATCGTTGTCACCACGCACGACGCCCGTCTCTTCGCCATGACCGATCGGGCCTACCGCATGGAGCTCGGCAGGCTCAGGGAGGTGCCGACGCTGACTTTAACCAGAGCAGGAAACGAAGCATCTACATGAACGCAGCATCCTCCTTACTCCCCGTCGAGCACCAGCGAGAAGGGATCAACCAGGTCAGCATCCACGCGCTGGTGGACCACCGCACCGACACCAGAGCCGTGCTGGAGGCTCCGGTCTTCCACACCTTCCCCAAGACTCGCATGGACCTGCTCCGTTACCGAGGAGTCACCTACGACCGGCTGTCCGGAGACCTCATTCCCTCGCGGGTACCACGCGGATACTTGGGAACCGTTAGTGCCGGTCACCCGCTCCTCTTCGTCGAACGTGGTGACGGACTGCCGCTGCCCTTCGGCCCACGAGGCTGGGTCCTGTCCGCCTGGCAGGATGACGGGCATGTCCAGGTCAGCACCTACGACGAGGCCGGAACCGCGGTATCCCGGTGGGGAGCCAGTACGCGTTCCCTCCTGGGTCTTCGCCCCAACCCGGCCGGCTCCACCCGGCTGTGGCACTTTGGTGACCACGTCGTGTGGCTGCGACAGGAACATTCCCCATCCAAGGCGGTTAGTTGTTTCAACAGTGATGACGAGTTATGGCCAGATGCCCTGGTGGAGGAGTTCTTCACCTCCTCCCTGTGCACCGTCATGTTCGACGACGCCCCGCTTCCCGGGCTTCCTCAGGGATCGGTGGTCCTCCTCGAAGCCGGCTCTCCCTTCCTCATCGGAATGGCCGGCACATCCCAGGAGCTGGCCGCCTTCATGCGGGAGGACCACGTCCCTCACTACCTCATCAACCTCTCCCACGGAGAAACCGAGGAGGGCCTGGAATCAGGACCCTCGTTATCGGTATCCCTCATCGGCGATCTACCTCGCGGTTCAGTCTCTCGCTACTCACTCGGTGACCACAGCACCGTGGTCTTCACCGAGCGTCTGATCGATGAGGTGACCTCATACTGTGCTGAGGACGGTTCAGTCATCGCCACTGTTGCTGACGGCGTCAGCCACTACACCGGGATTCCCGGACTAACCGGAGCATGGGTCGAGCTCGGTACGCCCCAAGTCCTTCGGTGGCCCGGGGGCTCATGGACCGGCGACAGCCCGATCAAACGTATTCTTCCCAACGAGGCCAACGAGAAGATCCAGGTCATTACCGCCACCGGTAGTCACCGGCTCGTGGGCACTGACGGTGCCGCCGAAGCACCCGGTACTCCACAGACCGCCCCCGCCCCCATACTGTGGTGCCCGGCGTCGGAGGACCCTGCCGATGGCGTCCCCGGCACCGTGATCACCCGCATCCTCCCCGAGCGCTCGGTCGACATCACCTTGACCGAGTCGGCACGTGGCTCAGTTCCGTTGATCTGGTTCGACAGCTCCTGGGCACTGCCAACCGAGGCCTCCGAACCCACACCCATCGACCTGGGATCGCTGCAGCCGGACAGCGTCCGCTGGTGCCATGCGGGTTCTCGCCCAGTGGTACGCGTAGGCATCGACTACCAGGCACTAGCTAAGGTCCACGCAGAGAAGATCCTCGCCGAGCTGCACCAGGCCTGGCAGACCGCCTTGGACGTGATCGCCAACGAGCTACCGGATTCTCCGACGTCTCCCTTTCTGGGTGGTCACAGCTTCGGGGCGGCGCTCGCTGCTGTCTCAGTGCTGCGCGACATATCCTCCCCCAGAGGGGTGCTCCTGCGCAGCGGCGCGTACGACCGCTACACGACGCCGGCAGGATTCCAGCACGACCGGCGCACCGCCGCCTCCGATCCTGGCCTGTACAGCATGATGACCGTCCTCCCCTGTGCCCACGCGCACCGGGGCATCCCCTTCCTGCTGACCTGTGGGGACTCCGATGAGAACTCCGCGACAACTCCCGAGCAGTCGCTCTACCTGTACGAGAACCTCCTGGTCGCCGACGCCGACGTCACCCTGTCCATCTTCCCCGGTGAGGGTCACGTATTCGACTCCCGGCAGTCGATCGTGGACCGTCGCCGCCTCGAGGAGGTCTGGATGAGCGAACACAGCCAGTCCTCTCAGCGCCCCCTCCACCAGTAACCAGTCACTACGTAAGGAATACCGATCATGAGCCGCATCAAGCGCTCCGACATCAAGGAATCCATCCAGACCGTTCTGTCCTCCCGGGACGAGAGCGGAATGACAGGGTGGATCCCCCGTACCGATCAGCCCTCCACAGAGAACCGCGACGCGGTTGAGGGCGATCTCCTCGCGCTGCGGGGTCTGCTGGATAAGCACGGCGATATGCTCTCCGGGGACGTCGAGAAGGACGCGGCCCTGGTGAACGCCGCGCGCCGCCGTGGTCACGCGGTCGATCTCGTCATAGGCAGAGAGCGCGCTCCGTATAACAGCGAGGCCGGATTCTTGTCCTGGGTCGAGCACAACGGCTCAGTGATCCTGACCCTCGCCCCTGTGCGCGAGCTCTATGAGGAGGTGGCCCGGTGGTGAGCGTTATGGCACCGGCACCCAGCCTTCGCAGAAAGACACTGGCCATCTCCGCTGCGATCCTGCTCCTCCTGGGCGCGGGAAGCACGACGGCGGGTGCCGTCTCGAGCGCACCGTCGTCGTCCAATGGCTCGCTGCTTGCGGGCGACCCTCTTCAGTCCAAGCAGTGGTACCTCAGCTGGCAGGATCATCCAGGTTCCTCCGCTACCGGCAGCGGTGCTTCCGTGGGCGTCATCGATACCGGTGTTGACGCCTCCCACCCCGACCTGACCGCCGCGTACGACTCCACCACGAGCAGGTCCTTCCTGTCAGGAGGCTCCTGCGATGGAGACGCCGGTTGCGGCGATCCCGGTCAGGACGGCGCCGGCCACGGAACCTCCGTCGCCGGGGTCATCGCGGCCGCAGCAGATGGGCACGGCACCGTCGGAGCAGCTCCTGGAGCCAGGATCGTCAGTCTCAAGGCCGGCGACCGAACGGGCACGTTCACCGCCGACGCGGTCAGCCAGGCGATCCGGTACGGGGCGGACGCGCACCTGAGCGTCCTCGTCATGAGCTTCACCGTCGACCCCTGGTTCCGCTACTGCGACAATGCCCCTGCTGACACCCCTGAGGAACGGGCGCAGCAGAAGACGGATATGGAGAAGGTAACCTCCGCACTGAGGTACGCCGCCGATCGCGGGGTGGTTCTCGTCGCCGCTGCCGGCAACGAGGCCTACGATCTCGATCACGGCACCTCGGACCCGTACAGCTCGGGCTGGTCCGGTCAGGGCGAGCGCCCCGTCACCGAGCAGTGCGTCACCATGCCGGCCCAGTCCGATGACGTCATCACCGTGGGAGCAATCACAAATAAGGGCGTCCGGGCCGGCTACTCCAATATAGGCTCCTCGATCGACATCGTCACTTTCGGGGGTGAGCCGCCCGTGGAGGAACCCGGCAATGCCGTGACCCGGGGGCAGGAGTTAGGAATCCTCACCACAGCATCGCCGGGCAAGCTCCGTCAACTGGGTGCGCTTAACGACGACGGCTCTCCTCGAACCGACGAGGTTCTAAGTGACTGCCCGTCAGGGCAGGCTTCCTGCAGGTACTACTGGTACCAGATGGGGACGTCCTTCGCCGCACCCCAGGTCGCAGCGGCGGCGGCGGACCTCAGGTCACGCGGAGTGTCGGCCGGCGACGTCGAGAAGCAGCTGAAGGCGTCGGCGGCTCCGATCCCCTGTCCCAGTGAGAAGCAGGCTCTGACGTGCGAGCCCCTCACAGGCGGGGGTAATACCTGGTACGGAGCGGGTGCGCTCCGGCTTCCCGGATGACGCAGCCAGCCGCCAGCATGCGAGAAACCGTCACCTATCCTGATGATGGATGGCAACCACCAGCTTGAGGCGTGAGGACACCTTGTACTTCTTCATGAGATGGGAAACATGGCTCTTGACCGTGGCTTCAGAGACGAAGAGACGCTCGGCGATCTCCGCGTTGGAATACCCGTTGCACAGAAGAACCAGCACAGCCTGCTCAGCCTCGGTGACGCCGGGGCGCGGGGTCGAAACGGGGCGCAGGAAGCGGGAGACGAGGCGGGAGGTGCTGGTCGGGGAGATGGTTGTTCCGCCCCTGTACGCAGCAATGACGGCCCGAATCACCTCCTCCGGTGATGAGTCCTTGAGGAGGAAGCCGTTAGCCTTCTGGTCCAGCGCGGCTCGCATGGCCTCATCCTCATCGAAGGAGGTGAGGACGATAACGGCGACTTCCGGCATCTCCAACTTGACCTTGGTCAGGAGCTGAAGACCGTCCATTCCCGGCATCCGCACATCGGTGATGAGCACGTCGACCCGGCAACCCTGCAGGAAGCTGAAGGCCTCCGCTGCAGTCCCGAAGGCGGCAAGCACCTCGATCTCCTCCGCCTCGCTCAGGTAGGCTCTGAGGGCTTGCAGAACAAAGGGGTCGTCATCAGCGATGACAACCCGGATCCTCTCCGCATCGTTGTTGTGCTCTAGGCCAGTCGAAAGGGGATCCATCCTCATGGAAGAATCATAGCGAGTTCACCCGATCCGGGAGCGATCATCATGCCTCTTCCTTCCCTCAACAGCCAGGCTTCCTTCGCATGGCATCCCACACGACGCACCCATCTACTCCACACAGGAGTCGCAGTCTCCCTCCTCGTCGTCTCACCAATCACTGGGACTCCTCTTACACCCCGCGGCCTCTTGACCACGGCCTTGAGCCTGGCCTGCCTCCCTCTCGCATCCCTGCTTCCCGCCGCAGGGGCAGTCATAAGCCTCGTACTCGCCTGGCTCACCAGCTTCTCACCCGACGACCTGGGCGCTATCGCATTAGTGCTACCTTGGGGACTCGGCGTCATGCTTCTGGCCAGAGGCCTCAGACGCGACATGACCTATGCACTCGCCTTCGCAACGATGCTGGTACAGCTTTCAGCAGCATCAACGTGGCTTCAAGGAGTTGCCCAGACTCTGGTCATTGGTGTTCCCTGTCTGATGATCGGTGAGTTCATCCGCCACCACCGCCTCCAGGCCAGTACCACCGAGCAGAAACGCAAGCACAAGCTCGACCAGCAACGACGCCTCGTCGTCTCCGAGCTCCACGACACCGTCGTACGCGACCTCAGCCACGCCATCATGATCGCCGAGCAAGCCCGCCTGGCCGCCCCAGACGACAAACGTCTCAACCAGGAACTCGCAGCCGTCATCGCCCCCGTACGCACCGCCGTCGAACAGCTACGACGCAGCCTCAAAGCCATGAATGCCACCGAAGGAGACGACTCCCTGCTCCTCCTGGCCTCCTCACCTCCGCCTCCCCTAACAGACACCATCCATGCCGCCCAGGAAACCCTCGCGCACCGAGACGCCCACCTGACCACCCACGGCACCGACCTGCTCGACAACCCCGGCATCGGTCCGGACATCCGTCCACAGCTCGTCCACGTCATCGCTGAGCTCATCAACAACGCCGCCAAGTACACACCCTCCTCCAGCACCGCCACCCTCACCATCGAGATGGACGACAACACCCTCGAGTGCATGTGCACCAACCCCATCTGCCCCACCCAACCGCCCAGCACCACCACCTCATCGCAGCTCGGCCTACCCCAAGCCCAGCAACGCATCGAATCCCTTGGCGGGGCACTCCACACCGCCCACACCCCCAACCGCTGGACCACCGTCTTCAGTATTCCAGTCAGCAGCACGCCACCAGCAAAAATAGTTGACAAGTAACCTATGTTCACCATCAGAGATAGCGCAACAGTGAGCGTCCGCAGAAAGTAGCACGCATCTTCATCCATAAGAATAATAGCGAAAGGCCTGCACGTAAGTCAGAATCAGGATACGTACCAACCACAAGGAGTCCATCATGCGCAAGACCGCCCTTCTCAGCCTCTCCGCCCTCACCCTCGGAGGGACCCTGCTTCTGTGTCCATCCGCACAAGCATCTCCATACACTCAAAACCTTACCTCACCTAAAAACACTAGTGAAGTCAGCACTTACCACCAGAGTCCGGCCATACTAAAATGCCTCAGGATTGGAGACTTTCGCATAAGATGCGATCTGTGACGTAAATGAATTTACCCACAAGAGCAACATCTAGCATAAGTTATTCTTTCAATATATTTTGACCTTCCCCACAAACCTCCAAAACAATTCAGCCATACACCAATTATTCACGGAACCGCATTACACACCGACCATGGCTCCGCGAGGAAGGAATAAGACGCAACATGCCGCACCAAAATCCAGGTACCCGCTCTGCTGTCGCCACAGTTGTTGAGGCTCGTGGTCTGACCAAAGTCTACGGCGAGGGCAACGCCCAGGTCATCGCCCTGGACTCAGCGAGCCTGGCTGTGGGCCGCGGCGAGTTCGTCGCCATCATGGGCCCCTCCGGCTCGGGCAAATCCACCCTCCTGCACTGCATGGCCGGCCTGGACACCCCCACCTCCGGAAGCGTCCTCATCGCCGGCCAGGACCTGTCCGGCATGACGGACAAACAACTCACCGCCGTACGCCGCGACCAGCTCGGCTTCATCTTCCAGTCCTTCAACCTCCTACCCACCCTCACCGCCGAGGAGAACATCCTCCTACCCCAGCGCCTGGCCCACCGCAAACCCCCACAGGACTGGTACGACGCCGTCATCTCCATCCTCGGCATCGGCGACCGCCTCACCCACCGCCCCAACGAGCTCTCCGGCGGCCAACAGCAACGCGTCGCCGTCGCCCGCGCCCTCAT
>NZ_JH470356.1:14302-24474 GCF_000239715.1 Actinomyces sp. oral taxon 849 str. F0330
CACTGCATGGCCGGCCTGGACACCCCCACCTCCGGAAGCGTCCTCATCGCCGGCCAGGACCTGTCCGGCATGACGGACAAACAACTCACCGCCGTACGCCGCGACCAGCTCGGCTTCATCTTCCAGTCCTTCAACCTCCTACCCACCCTCACCGCCGAGGAGAACATCCTCCTACCCCAGCGCCTGGCCCACCGCAAACCCCCACAGGACTGGTACGACGCCGTCATCTCCATCCTCGGCATCGGCGACCGCCTCACCCACCGCCCCAACGAGCTCTCCGGCGGCCAACAGCAACGCGTCGCCGTCGCCCGCGCCCTCATAGGCCGCCCCGAGGTCATCTTCGCCGACGAACCCACCGGAGCCCTCGACACCACCTCAGCCGCCAACCTACTTCAGACCCTCGCCCACATGTGCGAACAACTCGGCCAGACCGTCGTCATGGTCACCCACGACCAACACGCCGCAGCCACCACCAACCGCATCATCCGCCTACGCGACGGCCACATCACCGGCGACCAACCCAACCACCACACCCCCAACACACCCCACACCGCATCTGCTGACCACCCGGCCCCGCAGGCACCCCCTGCTCACGCCCACGCAGCACCGATGGCGGCACCGGCTGCACCAGCCGGCTCTGCCACAGGACTCGACGCCGCGACAGCATCGACGGCCGCCCCCGCGCCCGTGCGCCGCCCCATCACCCCGCCGGCCGCACCGGAGTCCCACCGCGTATCCAGGCCGGACGTTGCTTCCGCACCGCCGGCACCCCACCCCACCGCCCGCCATGCAGCGGCTCCCAGCTCAACCCAGACGCTCGGCTTCGGGAATCCCAACACCACCGGGATGGAGGCCCGCTGATGCCCGCTTTGCTGGATTTGCGCCGTACTGCTGCGGCGCTCGTGGCCGTGGCCATGAGCGCCGCTCTCATCGCCTTCGCCTTCATCATCTCCGATTCCTTGCAGGCAAAGGTGACCGAGAATGCTCGAGCCAGTGTCGGTGACGCCGACGTGGTGGTCCTTGCAGGGTCCGGAGATAAAACTACCAACGGCAGGATCTCCGAGCAGGCTGTGCAGAAGGTCTCCGCCCTTGCCGGGGTCGCGTCTGTGCGTCCTTATGTCGAGGGAGGGATCCAAGTCGCTGATTCGGGTGAGGGGCAGGGAGGCAGCCTCATCGTTCTGGACGTTCCGAAGATTACAGGCGGCACCCGCCTGGTGGAGGGCCGCCTGCCTCAGGGCGATAACGAAATCGCCGTCTCCCCCTCAGTCCTGGAGCGGCAGCAGAATGTAAAGGTCAGCAGTACTCTCACCGTGAAGGCCTCCGAGGACGCCTCCCCCACAACCGTCACCGTCGTAGGGGTGGTCCAACCAGCGGCCGATATCACCCGGGGCGACACTGGCGACACCCCCTACATCTTCGCTCCCGGCGAGGCCCAAGCCGCAATGGGGCTTCCCAGCGACCCCGCCGTCCTCTATGTCACCGCTCAGACGGGAACCAGTGACAAGGAACTTCTCAGTTCCGTCACCGAGGCTCTGGCTGCTACGCAGCCTGGTGCGCAGGCCTACACTGCCTCCGATATCATCACCATGCGTGCCGCGAGTTCTGACGCCACTGCTTCGAAGACGCTCACCCTGCTCCAGGTTATCGCTCCGGTGTGCGTCGTCGTCTCCGGGATCGTCATCGCCACGACCTTCACGACGCTCATGGCGCGTCAGACCCGCCAGATCGGGCTGCTGCGATGTGTGGGGGCGACCCGCCGCCAAATCGTGGGCTCAGTGCTGCGCACGGCCCTGCTCACCGGGCTGGCCGGGTCCGTGGCCGGCGCCGTCGTCGGCGCCGTCGTCGCGGTACCCGTGATCCGCTCCGGCCTTATCGAAGGCGTCGAGCCCCGTCACCTGACCATCTCCTGGACCTCCTTCGCTCTGGCGACCCTTGTTGGCACGGTAGTGACTCTGGTCTCCGTGCTGAGGCCAGCGCGCCAGGCCAGCCGGGTATCCCCGCTCGTGGCGCTGACCGGTCAGACCGCCGGCCAGGAGTCGCTGAGCAGACGACGGATTGCTACCGCCGTCGCGGGTGTGGTCATCGCCGTGCTCGGACTGGGCCTCATTCAGGGCGGGGTCGCCTGGCGCGTCCTACAGATCATCGGGGCAGGAGCGGTGCTGGCCGTTCTCGGGATCATCCTCGCTCTTCCGCTGCTCGTCGTCGGAACATCTCGCCTCATCGGATTGATCTGCGGCCAGATGCGCCGCCCCATCCTCCACCTAGCCACCCGCAACCTGGCCCGCAACCCCGGCCGCGCGGCGGCAACCACCGCGTCCCTGCTCGTCTCGGTGGCGGTAGCGGCCGCGATGTCCAGTGGCCTGTCCAGTCTCTCCTCCTCCCTGCAGGCCTACGTCGGCTACAACACCCCCATCGACATCACCGTAGGAGAGTTGGCCGCGGATCAGGATCCATCGTCGACCGTCGCGAAGATCGCAGCCGTCGACGGCGTGGAGAGCGTTGTGTCCGTCCCCTGGATCAACGTCAAGATGACCGGCAGCCGCCAGAACGGCCAGGAGGAGTCCCTGACCATCGCTGCTGTCGACAAGGAGAAGGTTTCCCCGGTCCTGCGCTCCCAGGAGGCGCTGGAGACTCTCGACGACCACACTCTCGTTCTGGATCGCATTTACAACATCCCCGACGGAACAACCGTGACCCTCACGGGTCCTGCTGGCAGTACCGAACTCACCGTCCGGGTTAAGGAGGGTCTCGACGCCGCCGTCACACCTGCCGCCGCGCAGCGACTGATCGGCAATACTTCGACAGCCTCTATCTTGTGGGTGCGCACCAGCGGTGACGGCTCTGACCAGGCGCCTGTCTCGGCTGTTCGCGAGGCCCTATCAGGTAGCGGCCTCTACGTCGCCGACTCCCAGGAAACCCGTGCCAGCTTCACCGATCAGGTTCGTCAGGTTTCCATCGCGATCGGCGCCATGCTGATCTTCACACTGCTCATCGCCCTATCGGGCCTGGCCAACACCTTCAACGTCAGTGTCCTGGAACGCACCCGTGAGCTTGGGGTCCTACGCGCCACCGGTGCCCAGCGCAGCGAGATCAGACGCCTGCTCATCGCCGAGGCCGTCCTCTCCGCGCTCTTGGGCGGCACCATCGGCGTCCTGCTCGGCTGCGGGGTGGGCATCGCGGGTGCCTCCGCCGTGCTCAACACTGACTCCGGCAATTTCCTCACTATCGAGATCCCTTGGCTGACACTGACTCTCGTCGGCATCCTCCTAGCTGCCGCCACCGTCGGTGTCGTAGCCTCACTGCGCCCTGCCGAGAACGCCAGCAGGATTCCTCCCGTCCAGGCCCTTGCCCAGGACTGAGGAGGGCGATAGCGCTAGAGCGCAGTGCAGCGAACCAATTCGACTTTGATGGATGAGGTTGATAGTGATGACGGCACGATAGGGCGATCAGCACCTTGTAGTTGTTATCCGCGATCGCCTGGCTGGAGGATCTGGACAACCTCAGCCTGTTGTGCCTACGTGTGAAAGTCCTCAGGGTGGATGCCGGGCTCACCGGCGTCCACCCTGATCACATCCTTCACCCAAGCCAGACCTGCCAGTGCCTCCACCGTCATCCTCGCGGCCGCCCCAGTTCTAGCGAGTATTTCCTCCGCCCCATACGCAGCGCCCCTTCTGCCATCACCGCTTCCATCAGTCTCAGAACGATTCACACCCGACGCCGTCGTCGGCATCCAGTGATACCCCAGGCATACATCAGCCGGGCGATCGCCTCCGAGGTAGTCTCCTGCGTCTACCCGCCCGAGAGCTGCCGGACCTGCATGGACGCAGCAGGTTGGACACCGACCCCGCCATCGGCGCCAGCCTTACGCCCAGTCCCGCACCGGGTCAGCCCCTGGCACAGCACTCCCGGGCGATCCCTAGTTCCTCAGTGATGCTGCGTACCGCGGCCCTCGGTGTCGTCTCGTACAGGCCCACCGCATGCTGACTCTGCACGCCATGATCCAAGATCAAGCCCTCTACAACCCGCAACCCTTAGCGCATCCATCCACCGCCACTCAACAGACCACACAAGGGCCCGACTGTGCTACCTCGCCGGACACAGTTCTCGTCCTTAAGGACGAGAGTCAGAAAAATTACCCTCCTACGACGCATAGCAGAACCCAAGAACGAGCACATAGCATTTAAGAGTCAGAGGGAGTAAAGATAGAGAAAGAAGGAATCGAACATTAAGGAGTGAAATCTCCTCCACCAGGATTTCATCCGATGACAATGCTCGACCATTCGTTTCAATTGATTTTCCCTTCTGCACCCACTCGCACATTCCCTTCGAGGCGAAAAGTGCGTGATACATCACCCATCTCGGACAGCTCCGGCATTAGGACGCCGGAGCAGGAAAGGAAGACAACATGTCCCAGTTCATTCGTCGCACCAGCACCCTGACTGACATTAGTTTCTCCGACGCTCTGCACTCGGAGAGCCACATGCCCCTCGAGGGTGCCGAAGGCCCCTGCCCCCACAACGAGACGAAGTGCGGCGAGGTCTGCCGAGGGATGGGCTACACCGGAGGCTACTGCCACAGCTGGTTCAACCTCATCTGCAAGTGCTACTGATTGCACTGATCCATCCAGCTCCTGCCCTGGTCTACACCGGCATCATGGTGTAGACCAGGGCGGAAGCCGTTTTGGTCGCCTCTGACCGTCACGAGTGGTTCTCCGCAGTCTCGAGCCGTCGGCAGACCATGGAGCCGAGGGTGAGCGCCGGGATGACCATGAGTAGAACGTTGGGCCCCTACCACAGTGGGTCGAAGTCACGGTAGGAGGTTGAGGAAGACAGCCGTCCAGTAGAGCAGCAGCCCAGTATCGACCGCTACCAGCAGCCTCTTGTACGTGGGACTCATCGCTCCACTATTTCATCGGCCGTCCCCGGTGTCGAGATCTCTTAACTGTCAGCCCGCGCTCAGGACCTCCGCCCCAGGACCAGGCTCATGGCCTCGGAGCGGGTGGCGGCGTTACGCATGATGCCGCGCACGGCGGAGGTGACCGTGTTGGAGCCGGGCTTGCGCACGCCCCGCATGGACATGCACAGGTGCTCGGCCTCGACGACGACGAGCACGCCCCGGCACTCCAGCCGCTCGACGAGGGCGTCGGCGATCTGCCGGGTGAGCCGTTCCTGGACCTGGGGGCGCCGGGCATAGCCGTCCACGAGGCGCGCCACCTTGGACAGGCCGGTAACGCGCCCGTCGGCGCTGGGGATATAGCCCACGTGCGCCGCCCCGTGGAAGGGCAGGAGGTGGTGCTCGCACACCGAGTACATGGGGATGTCGCGCACGAGGACCATCTCCTCGTGCCCGACGTCGAAAACCCGCTCGACATGCTCGGCCGGATCCTGCCCGAGGCCGGAAAACATCTCCGCGTAGGCGCGCGCCATGCGCTCGGGGGTGTCGCGCAGGCCGTCGCGGTCAGGGTCCTCCCCGATGGCGACGAGCAGCTCGCGCACCGCCCGGCGCACGCCCTCGGCGTCATAGCTCATGGTCGGCCTCTGTCTCTCTGCGCCTGCCGGGCCCGCCGGGACCCGGGCCAGCTCACTGGTTGTAGCCCCAGAAGTCGCCGCCGTGGGAGTCGCCCGACTCGCCGCCAGCCTCGCCATCGGTGGAGGCGACGGTGGCTGGCGCGACCTCGACGACGGGCAGCGACTCGTCGCTGCGCCACAGGGGCCGCTCGGGCTGCTTGACGACGCCGGTGAAGATCCTCTCCAGATCCTTCTCCAGGAGCGTCTCGCGGGAGAGGAGCTCCTCGGCCAGCTCGTCGAGCACGGCGCGGTTGCGGGTGAGGATCTCCCAGGCCTCGCGGTGGGCGGTATCCAGCAGGGAGCGGACCTCAGCGTCGACGGTGGCGGCGACCTCCTCAGAGAAGTCGCGGTTGGTGGCGTTGAGTCCCAGGACCGTCTCGTTCTCGGTGGTGCCGAGCTTGACGGCGCCCACCGCACTGGTCATGCCGTAGTCGGTGACCATCTTGCGGGCCGTGGAGGTGGCCTTCTCGATGTCGTTGGAGGCACCGGTGGTGGGGTCGCGGAAGATGATCTCCTCGGCGGCCCGCCCGCCCATGGCGTAGACGAGCTGGTCGAGCAGCTCGTTGCGGGTGGTGGAGTACTTGTCGTCCTGGGGCATGACCTGCGTGTAGCCCAGGGCGCGCCCGCGCGGCAGGATCGTCACCTTGGTGACCGGGTCGGAGTAGGCGCCTGCGGCCGCGCACAGGGCGTGGCCGGCCTCGTGGTAGGCGGTGACGCGCTTCTCGTGGTCGCGCATGACGCGGGTGCGCTTCTGCGGACCGGCGATGACGCGGTCGATGGCCTCGTCCAGGGCCCGGTTGTCGATGAGCTGGGCATTGGAGCGGGCGGTGAGCAGGGCGGCCTCGTTGAGGACGTTGGCTAGGTCGGCTCCGGTGAAGCCGGGGGTGCGCTTGGCCACCAGGTCGAGGTCGACGTCGTCGGTCAAGGGCTTGCCCTTGGCGTGGACCTTGAGGATGGCGGCGCGCCCGGCCATGTCGGGGGCTTCGACGCTGACCTGCCGGTCGAAGCGGCCGGGGCGCAGGAGCGCCGGGTCCAGGACGTCGGGGCGGTTGGTGGCGGCGATGAGGATGACGTTGGTGTTGGCGTCGAAGCCGTCCATCTCGACCAGGAGCTGGTTGAGGGTCTGCTCGCGCTCGTCGTGCCCGCCGCCGGTGCCCGAGCCGCGGTGACGGCCCACGGCGTCGATCTCGTCGACGAAGATGATGGCGGGGGCGTTCTCCTTGGCCTGGTCGAACAGGTCACGCACACGCGAGGCGCCCACGCCGACGAACATCTCGACGAACTCGGAGGCGGCCATGGAGAAGAAGGGCACGCCCGCCTCGCCGGCGACGGCTTTGGCCAGGAGGGTCTTTCCGGTTCCGGGCGGGCCGTAGAGGAGGACGCCCTTGGGGATCTTGGCGCCGACGGCACGGAACTTCTCCGGCTCGGAGAGGAACTCGCGGATCTCCTCGAGCTCCTCGACGGCCTCGTCCTCCCCGGCGACGTCGTCGAAGGTGACATCGGGCATCTCCTTGGAGCCGACCTTCGCCTTGGAGCGGCCGAAGCCCATGGCGCCGCCGCGCCCGCCGCCCATGCGGCCGATGAGCCACCACATGATGCCGCCCAGCAGGAGGGCCGGCACGAGCAGCTGGATGAGTGAGGACCACCAGGTGGTGGTGGGCACCACGGAGTTGAAGCCGTCCTTGGGGGCGGCGGCCTGGACGAGGCGGTCGACCTGTTCAGCCTGGGCATCGGTGTAGGAGAACTCGACCTTCTTGCCCAGCGGGCGCGCCTCAGAGTCGCCCTTCTTCTTGGGCTGGACGTAGGTGGAGCTCAGGTCCAGCTCGACGCGCTGGTTGCCGTCAATGACGGTGATCGACTCGATCGTGTCCGCCTTGTCTCGCAGGAGCTTCAGGCCGTCGGAGGTGTCGATGGTGCGGTAGCCGAACATCGAGGAGAAAACGGCCCAGCCGAGGACGACGACCAGGAGGAAGGGCACCAGCCACAGGAACGGGTTGCCCAGTGAGTCGCGGAGCCTGCGGTCGCGCTTGCTGCGATCGTTCTTGCCGGCCTTGCCCGGCTTCTCCGAGTCCTTGCGGCCGGGCTCACGCCCAGAATCTTTCATCGTGTGGTAGGTCCCTTCAACATACTGATTCCTCAGACGTTAGCGGATAGCACGGCAAAGGTCCCATTGCGCTTGCTCACGTTCGCGCCGGGCGTGGCCGGGAAGATCCGGGGATGCGGGCCGATTGGCGGCTTCCTTCTCCCGAGGACGCGCCTGAGGGCACGGGGGTTGAGGCCCAGGGGTGCGCCCGCGCCCCTTATGGTGCGTCCGCGACGACGTCGATGACGCCCATCCCGTAGGCGCTGTGGGAGCCGACGCTGGTGTAGCGGGCCAGGGCCATGAGCTGGGAGAAGACGGCGGTGATGGAGCCGGCGGCGGGGGCGCTGATGCGTAGGGTGCCGACGCTGGCGGGGATGCGGCGGCTGGAGAGGCGTCCGCGGCGGTCGGCACGGGGCATGCCCAGGCCGACGACGGTGCGGCGGGTGCGGTCCTGGGTGATGAGGACGGAGGTGAGGCGCTCGCGCTCGGGGAGCTCGGGGGCCAGGGGGCGGCACCAGTGGCGCCAGCGCGCGTGGAGGCTGGTGGCCAGGGAGGCGGCGGTGACCTCGGGGACGTGGTGGCCGCGGGAGGTGAAGACGGTGGGGGTGAGCAGGCGGATGTCCCAGGCGGTGGAGGCGGTCTGGGCGGCGAGGTCCTCCCAGTCGGCCTGTTCGAGGACCTGGGCCTCGACGGCGGCGAGCACGGTGGTGGTCTCGCCGCCGTCGCCGATGGGCAGGACGCCACCCCAGGCGAGCCAGGCGTCGAGTGTGTCCAGGAGGCGGTCGTCGAGGAATCGCAGCTCGACTCCGAGGCCGTCCGGCGTCTGGGTCATGTCGCCCAGGCAGTAGGGCTTGGGGCCGGGCTGGTCGTGGGGTGGGCGGTGGGCGAGGGCGGGCAGGCGGGCGGCGCGCTCGGGGCTGACTCCTTCGGGGAGGTCGAGGACTCTGCCCCAGGCGGCGTGAAGGCGACGGGGGGTGGCCTCGACCGGGCCGGGCGCATCGAAGCGGACGAATACGGTGGCGGGCACTCGACGGGGCTCCTTTGCGGCGTGTTGAGTGGCGGACATGGCCGTCTACCCCTTAACTTCTGGCGACCCTACCGGAGGGAAGGCGGCGAGCGCAGAGACTTGGGACGTCGACGTTCTTCAGCATCGAGGGGCAGGAGGAGACGGAGAGGAAGGGGCCCGGCAGCATGCCGAAACGGCAGCACAAGCGGATAGTGTTCGCAGTCACAGGCCAGAACGTCGACTTTTTGGCTTGACGTCGTCGGAAGTTGGTAGCTGAAGGCGCCCGAGGGGGCGTCGGTGGCGCTTGGCGTCAGGACGCCGAAAAGTGGTTAAATAGGGGCGGTGCTGGCCGGTCCCGCGGGGTGCTTGCGGAGCCGGTGGCGCTCCAGCTCCTGGAAGTGGCGCAACGACGCCGTTCCCAGAGGCAGGGGTCAGAAAGCACCCAGCACCAGAAGGTGCATTAAGACTCCAGCTCTGTGACCGGCTTGGGGTAGTGTCTTGCTTGTCAGAAAGCACCCAGCACCAGAAGGTGCATTAAGACGCTGCAATGAGCAGCAGCCCCAGCGCCTTAGGGTCACACCCAGCACCAGAAGGTGCATTAAGACTTGATCGGCTCCTCTCTGCATCCATTTGGAGTCAGAAAGCACCCAGCACCAGAAGGTGCATTAAGACGAGCCATTCATCTCCAGTGACGGATAGGTGCACGACCTGTCAGAAAGCACCCAGCACCAGAAGGTGCATTAAGACCCATCCTTCCAGTCATTCGCAATCGCGAATAGAAGGGGCAGAAGGCCCCCAGCACCAGAAGGTGCATTAAGACGGCTTCAGGAGGTAGCTTGCGCCACCCCCGATTCTGGTCAGAAAGCACCCAGCACCAGAAGGTGTATTAAGACGTTGAGGTAGGCATGATGAGTTCTCCTTGGGTTCGGTCAGAAAGCACCCAGCACCAGAAAGTGCATTAAGACGCAACACCGTGACCCTGATGACCCTTAATCCTGACGACAGAAGGCACCTCGCACACCAGCGAGTAGCATCAAGTCCGTCTCCCGGCGGTCGCCTTGCACGCTCCAGCTGAGGGACCCAAAGCCCTGACGGACCGATAGAGGAGGCAGGACGTGTCGACAGTCACAGTCGGGAACGTCGATCTTTTGGCTTGGCGTCGTTGGAAGTTGGTGGCTGGAGGTGCCTGAGGGGGTGTCGGTGGCGCTTGGCGTCAGGACGCCGAAAGGTGGTTAAATAGGGGGCGTGCTGGCCGGTCCCGCGGGGTGCTTGCGGAGCCGGTGGCGCTCCAGCCCCTGGAAGTGGCGCAACAACGCCATTCCCAGAGGCAGGGGTCAGAAAGCACCCAGCACCAGAAGGTGCATTAAGACGTATTCAGAGATCATGAGACTCTCCCCGTTCTCGAGTCAGAAAGCACCCAGCACCAGAAGGTGCATTAAGACCTTGAAGCTCCTTCTCATCGACGACATACAGAGTATGTCAGAAAGCACCCAGCACCAGAAGGTGCATTAAGACC
>NZ_JH470356.1:24711-45090 GCF_000239715.1 Actinomyces sp. oral taxon 849 str. F0330
AGGTGCATTAAGACTTAATGTTGGCAGTGATACTGCCGGCCTCCTTCTCGTCAGAAAGCACCCAGCACCAGAAGGTGCATTAAGACTTAATGTTGGCAGTGATACTGCCGGCCTCCTTCTCGTCAGAAAGCACCCAGCACCAGAAGGTGCATTAAGACAATACTAGGCAGATGCTTGTTAAGCCGCTAACACCCAGTCAGAAAGCACCCAGCACCAGAAGGTGCATTAAGACCCACAGACCGCCCCCCACAATACCAAGGAACACCAGGTCAGAAAGCACCCAGCACCACAAGGTGCATTAAGACAGGAAGGTGGTCATCTTCCTCTGGCAGTACTCCCGCCGTCAGAAAGCACCCAACACCACAAGGTGCATTAAGACAGCGCATCCCCGACATCTCGCAGCAGGTAGACCAGGTCAGAAAGCACCCAACACCACAAGGTGAATTAAGACGAGAACCTCAAGCGCCGCAGCTCGATCTCCGTGCCGTCAGAAAGCACCCAGCACCAGAAGGCCTATTGACGGGACTCACAGCCCATCCTCATCTCCTTAACAAGCTGAGCGACCAGGCAGCTCGGCGGAGGAAGCGCTCTTGACACCGAGTCCATGGCTCGACTCCATCTCCACCACAGTAGGTTGTGTCCGCAGTCACAGACCGGAACGTCGACCTTTTGGCTTGACGTCGTTGAAAGTTGATAACTGGAGGCGCCCGAGGGGGCGTCGGTGGCGCTTGGCGTCAGGACACCAAAAGGTGATTAAATAGGGGCAGTGCCGGCAGGTCCCGCGGGGTGCTTGCGAAGCCGGTGGCGCTCCAGCCCCCGGAAGTGACGCAACGACGCCACCCCCAGAGGCAGGGGTCAGAAAGCACCTAGCACCACGAGGTGCATTGAGACTGTAAAGGATCCAGACCAGGGTGGCCGCATATGACAGTCAGAAAGCACCTAGCACCACGAGGTGCATTGAGACAAGCATAGGGATCTCCTAATAGGGATGTAGAATGAAGTCAGAAAGCACCTAGCACCACGAGGTGCATTGAGACGCATACTGGATACGGTTTGCCGCGACAATCGATACCAGTCAGAAAGCACCTAGCACCACGAGGTGCATTGAGACCCTACAGATGGTCTTGAGAGCTTCACGCCATTTGCCTGTCAGAAAGCACCCAGCACCAGAAGGTGCATTAAGACGGGCTCTTGCCATCGTGGTCCCCGATTTGAGCCTGGTCAGAAAGTACCCAGCACCAGAAGGTGCATTAAGACCTTATTGGCCCTGGCTGCGGTGCTTCTTCTTGTCCGTCAGAAAGCACCCAGCACCACAAGGTGCATTAAGACCAGGTTGAGAGCTTTCTTAGCTATCTCATGATAGCTAAGGCCAGAAAGCACCCAGCACCACAAGGTGCATTAAGACGCAACACCATAACCCTAATGACCCTTAATCCTGACGACAGAAGGCACCTCGTACACCAGCGAGAAGCATCAAGTCCGTCTCCCGTCGGTCGCCTTGCACGCTCCAGCCGAGGGACCCAAAGCCCTGGCGGACCGACAGAGGAGGCAGGACGTGTCAATAGTCACAGTCGAGAACGTCGACCTTTTGGCTTGACGTCGTCGGAAGTTGGTGGCTGGAGGCGCCCGAGGGGACGTCGGTGGCGCTTGTCGTCAGGACGCCAAAAGGTGGTTAAATAGGGGGCGTGCCGGCCGGTCCCGCGGGGTGCTTGCGGAGCCGATGGCGCTCCAGCCCCTGGAAATGGCGCAACGACGCCACTCCCCAGAGGCAGGGGGGGGGTCAGAAAACACCCAGCACCAGAAGGTGCATTAAGACCGAGCCAGGGCAGCTCGTGACGCTCAAATGCCGTCCCGTCAGAAAGCACTCAGCACCAGAAGGTGCATTAAGACGGGACCCAGCCCGGGGCCATGGACAGCCCAGCGCAGGTCAGAAAGCACTCAGCACCAGAAGGTGCATTAAGACACTTCTAGAGCACTTGTAGACCAAGTGCCTTCTCTCGCCAGAAAGCACTCAGCACCAGAAGGTGCATTAAGACTTGTCTTGAACGTGCCATCGCAGCTCTCTACCGGTCAGAAAGCACTCAGCACCAGAAGGTGCATTGAGACCCGTTGGACTCTTCTATCATCTGGATGACAGCCGGGATGTCAGAAAGCACCCAGCACCAGAAGGTGCATTAAAACGTGCACATGGCTATATGTCCGGGCCACCACAGATCACCAACCTCCATACTTCACCACCACATATTTCGATATCCTGTCCTCAGAGCCTCTTCACGTTCCCGCCTTTGAAAGGCCGCAATGATGCGTCCAGACCCGCCATTACCACCACCATCGTCAACGACACCACCACCCCCATCACGCCCGCACCGTCGTCGTCGCCGTTCCGATCGCGCGAAACCGGGCCAGCACCTCGGGGAGGACATTCACCCGCTCCAGCACGCAGCCGGATTTACGTTGTCCGAGTCGGGCACCGGCACCCTGTTCGAGCGCATCAGCTCCCGCGAGGGCCTGGAGGGAGGCTGGCGCATGGTCCTCGCCAAGGACGCCTCCGACGGCATCCTGCAGCGCAAGACCAAGGAGTTCGCCGAGCATCTCGATGACTTCCTCACCGAGCCCTCCAAGTCCCTGCGCTCAGGAACCTACGAGCCCGATCCGCTTCTGAGCTTCGGCATCCCCAAAGGCACCTCCGGGGAGGTCCGCACCCTGCACATCCCCTCCATCCGGGACCGGGTCGTCGAGCGCGCGGTCGTCAACACGATCACCCACAAGGCCGACCTCGCCATGTCCCCGTGCTCCTTCGCCTACCGGACGGGTATCGGCACCGACGACGCCGTCGACCACCTCGCCAGGCTGCGGGACGCCGGCTACCGCTACGTCCTGCGCACCGACATCGAGGACTACTTCCCCAACCTCAACATCGAGGACGCCCTGGCCGCCCTCTCCCCCATCGCCAGCTGCCCGCGCACCATCGACCTCATCAGGCTCATCGCCCGGCCGCGGCGCGCCAGGGGCGAGCGGCGTACCCGCAACCGCGGCATCGCCCAGGGGTCCTGCCTGTCCCCGCTCCTGGCCAACCTGGCCCTGACCGACGTCGACCGGGCCATGGGCGACGCGGGCTACGGCTACGCCCGCTTCGCCGATGACATCGTCATCTGCAGCCCCCATGAACCCGACCTGCTGGAGGCCCTCGAGCTCCTCGACTCCCTCCTGACGCCCAGAGGACTCCGACTCAACCAGGAGAAAACCGCCATGACCAGCTTCGATGAGGGCTTCTGCTACCTGGGGACGGACTTCTCCCGCAGCTTCCCGCCCGTCGACCCGCGCCACGACATCAAGGGCCGTCCCGACCCGGACCAGGTGGTATACGTCGGCCGCGACGGCGCCCGCGTCCACGTCAGTTAGAACCGTCTCGTCGTCGACGGCGCCGACGGCCTGCCGCAGGTCTCCATCCCCCGCCGGGCCGTCAGCCGGATCGTCCTCACCGGCGCCGTCGGGCTGTCATCCGGGGCCCGGTCCTGGGCGCTGTACAACGACATCGACGTCATCTTCCTCTCCCGCCACGGCGGCTACCTGGGCCAGCTCGCCGGACCCCGCTCGACGGCCAGCACCCGCCGGCTCCTGACCCAGGCGTCCTTCGCCACCGACGACGATGCCCGCCTCCCACTGGCGCGAGCCATCGTGCGGGCCAAGATGCGACACCAGGTCTCCGTGCTGCACCGCACCGGCCGGCGTAGCCAGGGAAGCGACGTCGAGACGCCTTGCACCACCATTCGGCAGCTGGCCGACGACGCCAAGCAGGCCGCAGACGTCGATGAGCTCATGGGGTTGGAGGGCGCCGCCTCAACGGCCTACTTCAGCTGCCTGTCCGGGCTGGTCCCACCGGAGGTCGCCTTCGACGGGCGCAGTCGCCGTCCGCCCAAGGACCTGGCCAACGCCGCCCTCTCCTACGCCTACGCGATCCTGCTGGCCGAGTGCACGGGAGCTCTGCTGGCCGCCGGGCTCGAGCCCTCGCTCGGGGTGCTGCACGCCTCCACTGACAAGCGTCCCAGCCTCTCCCTGGACCTCATGGAGGAGTTCCGGCCGCTCCTGGTGGACCGCACCGTCCTGTCCCTGCTGCGCTCGAAGCGGCTCCGCCCGGAGCACGCCACCACCTCTCCCGACGGCGAGGGCGTATGGCTGAACAGCAAGGGCAAGAAGACGCTCGTCGACGGGTACGAGGCGACGCTCCAGCGGCAGGTCAAGGGCGCCATGCCCGGCTTCTCGGGTACCTGGCGCCGCCACATCCACCATGGTGCCCAACTCCTCGGGCGAGCCATCACCGAACCCGGCTACGAGTGGACCGGTGCGTCATGGCGATGATCGTCATCCTCGCCTACGACATCGCCTCCGATACGCGGCGGGCCCGCCTGGCAGCCGCGCTGGAGGGATGGGGCTACCGGCTGCAGGAGTCCGTTTTCCAGCTGCGGCTGGAGCCCGCTGAGCTCGACGAGGTACGCCGGCAGGTCACCGAGATCATCAACCAGGTCGACGACGTCATCCACCTCTACCCGCTGTGCGACTCCTGCCTGGCGCGTAGCGAGGTCCACGGGACCGCGCCCGCGCTCGACGACGCCGGACTGTACCGAGGGGTGTGGTGAGCCGGCGGCACGCCGAGTACGCGCAGCTCACCAACGCACCCCGCCCGGCGAGGACGACCGTATCTTGCGCGACGATCAGTGCCGCCGGCCGTGGTGATGAGTGTTGCCGTGATGGCCGCCTTGGCGCCCTCCACGATGCTGCCGGCCCCCGTTGCGACGCTCGGGCTCAGGAACCTGAAGAAGCTTCGTGTCTCCGGCCCCAAACATGTCGACCGGACTCAAGCCGCATTTAGGATCTCCGTAGCGATCGACCTTGTTGTTCTCCTGGTTCTCATTGAGCAGCATGTGACGGACAGGCCTGCCGTCCGAGTACCCGAAGGACGCGCGTTGGAGAGCCTGAACCCACGGCAAGGCGGCCGGGTTGATCTTCAGCGCGAAGTCCGCAGGACGATGCACCGTCTCACTGACGCCCAAGCAGCCTGACAGGTTCTGATATGCCTCAGAGAGATCATTCTCACCGCCCACATTCACGGCTCGAAGCCCGTTCTTCGCCATGCGCACCTCAACGGCACCGAGACCCAATGGTTTACCAAGCCCGACGCGAAGATAGCCGGTCTTACTCTTTTCCGCGTTCTGCTCCGACGCCGGGACAAGATTCGCAGGTTCCAGCAGCCAGACCAGGGCGGCAAGCTCGTTGCGAGACAGGTTCTCAAACCGCATCCGGCACCGCAGGACGCTTCCGGGACGAATCCATGTCTTCACCACCGACTGAATCTGAAGATTCTCCCCTTGGGTCACTCCTTCCTGACGGGGAGCCCGCGTCGCTGACGCGGGGAACTCCTCCGAGCCCAGGATCGAGCGATGGATCGGGTGCACCGCCACGCCAAGATGCTGTCCGGACCTGAAATACTCTGAGCGCCGTAGAACCTCCCCCGCGTTCCGAGGAGTCCGACCATTCCTGTCGGTCAGGAATCTGCGAGCAGAAGCCGGCTTAGGGGAGAGAAGAGGAGCAATGGGTGTCTCCTCTCGACTCAAGACAACGGAGGAGGTATCCACCTGCCCGAAGGTGAGCCGCCCCCTGGCGGCGACGTCACCGTCTTCAGCGCCTTCACGCGTGTCGGGGACGACGTACCCGAAGAGCCTGTCGGCGGCTGACGCCTCTGCGGCGGCCCCAAGTGGAGCAACACGCTGCTCCTCAGCAAGACTGCGGGGGCTCATGCAATACGAGCGGCGTCCCGCCATGGTCGGTACCAGCTCCTCCACGGCGGTCTCATCGTCGGAGAGGACGGCGTATGCCAGGGATCCCACGTGGAGGAGGGACTCGGAGTCCACACCTGTGAAGCGGTTCGGATGCATCCCAGGCTGGAGGTCGTTCTCCTCACGTTGCTGCGCATAGCTGTCGACGACTCCGCGATAGGCCTCAACGACACTCCGGTCCACTTCGAGCCTTTCAGGGCTCTCAGAGAGATCGAAGAACACCCGTTCATCGTGCTTCCGAGGAAACACATCTGAGGCTTGATCTCCGTCCCTCGCTGTGCGATAGACGTATCCCGTCACATCATTGCGCTTATCCACGACGTCTATATCGTTCCGCACATTGAAGGCGCAGCCGGGATTCCCCTGGCCGTCGTACAGGCCTACCACCTGCCAGTAGGCGTAATGACCTCCTCGTGGATGCAAGCACAGTGCCAGATCGCAACGCACCTTGTTCTCATGCCTCGTCATCGCACGGAACTGTGTCTCGTTGAATCCATGCCCATGTTGAGCATGCCCTCTTCCTCCGTCCTGGAGGGAGGCGGCGAGCATGATGGGGAACGGGCGATGATCGAACTGATCCTTGTACTCCACGTCCCCGCCCCCGGTGCTGCCGCGCAACAGCTCAACGACGATTCCCCCATCGTTGTCCTTCACCTCCACGACCCGTACCGGGACGAGGCGCAATGCGTCAGCGACATCCGCCCTGTAGGTGAGCGGCTTGGCATGCTCCTCGAACACTCTGAATCGGGACGCGGTCAGTACCTCATAGGCACGCGACAGCATTCCCTTGACCATCGTCCCCGGGAACACCACGCGCCCCTGCTGATCCGTGGGGATCTCGACCTGGGTGCCGCCGCCGGGGTTCTCTCTCTGCTCGCCGTAGACGAGAGGAGTCCTCACCGTCAGCTCCAGATCGATCGACCCCGACCAGCGCTCCAACAACAGGTGATCGTGCGCCGGGGGCTCCTGGTCCCCGAACAGGTCGGCGGGCAGTGCCTTTCGATCCACAAGATCAAGGACTTTTGGTCTGAGAACCGGAATCCGGTTGACGGCGGAGTGGAACGGCTGGAACGAGGTCATGTCAGCCCCACCTTCCGGTCATGAGCTCGTCGGTGAATACGGTGTTTCCGTATGTCTCCTCCACGGTGAAGACCTCGATGCTGTCCATGACGTCGCCTTTCTCCCCGTGCTGGAGGTAGCTGTTGTCCCGAACCCAGCAGTCGCTGCCGCCCGGGAGACCTTCACGGGACGCGCCGATCACGATCTCAGCGGCCCCACTGCCGTTGAGCCACCGCAGCTCATGGGCCAGGACGCCGTCCTCGCCGGCGACGTTGCCGCCGTCGGTCTTCTTGCCCATCACCCGCCACAGGCGCAGCTCAAAGACCGTGTCAAGGTCGATCTCCTCCTCCCGGGAACCGGCCTGGCCGTCCCGCTCGATCAGGGTGGTGAGCCCAGAAGCCCCCGCCCTTCTCACGGAGTAGGCGCCGCTGGTCGTGTAGGCCACGCCGTTCATCTCGCCTCCCAGGTCCTCGGCGCGTTCAAGAACCCGTTGAAGTCCAGCGCCCCCGGGCTGCTCCGCTCCCGCGCCGGGCAGGTCCTTCCAAACGGCCTGTCGCAACGGCTCCGGCTCCCACGTCTTCTCAGGCATCCCGCTCCTCCTTGTCCTCAAGCGGCCTCTCGCTGCTGCCCACCAGGTAGGAGGACCATCCCTCCCAGCCGGCTCCGGCTCTCGGATTCCTCTCGATCCCGGAGTTCACGTCTCTGAGCCCCTTCAGAATCAGCCGAGGAAGCGACTCGCCCGCCCCGTCCTGCGAGGCCTTGAGTGCCCAGTTCTCGACCCCCAGGCCCTTGCCGCCGGTCACGGCCATGGCCTTGACCTCGACCTGCCCCATGCCCCGGGTGCCGCGGCTCCCCAGCGGGAGCGTCCCGGCGGCCAGCTCAGCGAGCACCAGCCCCAGGAGGCAGAAGGCGGCGCGGCTGCGGTCCTCGCCCTGGCTGGCCTCCTGCCCGCCCGGTTCCCCCAGGCCCGCCCGCGCGTTGGTCAGAAGCCGGTCGAGGTCGAGCTCCAGGACGATGCTGTTCCAGGTGGAGTCGTAGACCTCCTCGCTGTAGAGCAACCCGTCCGCGACGCCGCCGGTCCACCGGTCGCCGGCGTTGTGCGTGACCTTGCGGCTCGGGCCGTCCTCGGCGGCGAGCGTGTCGAGGACCGTCAGCGCACCGCGGTGCGTCGTCGACCCGAACAGGTCCCGTACCAGGCTCGGATCCTGCGCCAGCTGCTCGTGGACGCCGGCGCCCGACCAGTCGGCCCCCGTGCTCGGGTCCTTCTTCGCCAGCAGGATGGTGCGGGCGATCCGCGTCGCCCGGGTCCGCAGCGCGCCGCGGACGGAGCTTCCGGGCAGCACGATCGGGTCGGTCTCCTCCGGGCCGGCGCGCAGGGGACGCGCCGGCTTCGTCTCCTCAGAGTCCGCGCCCTCCGCTTCTCCAGGCGCTCCGTCTGCCGCCCCGGCGTCGGCTCCCTCCCCGGGACCGTCTTTCTGGGGCTCGGCCACGAGGATCCCGGTGGGGCTGTCCCAGGTGATCTCGATCCGCATCCGGCCGCTGCCCCCGCAGTCCACGGGGGCGACGTCGACCGAGCGGCCGCCGGCGCCGGAGAGCCACTCCTCCAGTCCTGCCCGGCTGCCCGGCTCCGCCTTGGTGAGGGTCCAGGCCCTCTCCGAGTCGCTGAGCGCCACTCTCCCCCACCCGGCGTTCTGCCGGCCGCCGAAGGCCACCCTGCCGTCCTTGATGAGACCGATGATGAGCGCGAAGAGCTTTTCGACCTGTTCCGGCCCGGGCGGCGCGACATCGCCTTGAGGTACCTCGACGCCGTCGGGCAGCCCGGCCTCCGCGGTGATGGTCAGGGCGAGCTCCTTGCCGCGGGGCAGGTACTCGTGCTCGAACAGCGCGGTGTCGCCGGCCGAGCCCCAGTACCGGTCGATGGCGTTGCCCATCCGGGTCGGGAGCACGATCTTGTGCTCCTCATCCTCCTCATAGCCCTCGGTGGGCAGCTCGACCGTGTGCACGGTGATCGCTGAGGCCCGCAACGGCGCCGCCGAACCGGCCCCTCGGGATCCGTCATCGCCCCACAGCTGCCGCAGCTCGCGCTCCGTCAGTCCGACGGCGTCGCCGTGCTCCTCGCGGAACCTCTGGCAGGCCGCTCTCAGGGCGCCCTTGACGGAGCGGCCGGTGAGGACCGGCCGACCGCGACCATCGCGAGCGAATCGCCGGGCGACGGTGGTTCTCTTATCGGGGTCGCGCCGGCGGTTGACCACTTCGTCGATGCCTCCCGAGTGGAGGGGCGAGTCCGTCACCAGGTGGATGGTGAGCTCATAGCGAGTCACGCTCATCGCTGAGCCTCCTTCGTTGCCGCAGCACCATCAGCGATCGGTGCGAGGTCCTCCCCGTGAAGGCGCCTCAGTGTGAACGTCTCCTTCTCCAGCAGCGGATGCCCGACGACGAAGCGCCCGAAGCCCTGTGCCCGCAGCTCCCCGATGCCGACGGCCGCCAGGGCGGCCAGCTTCTCCGGGGCGGCAGTTCTCACCTTGAGGACCGAGCCGGCCTGGATGGCCATGCGAGTGGCCCGGGGCTGGTGGCTCGCCGCGGACCAGGAGTCCACGCGCCGGTGCCTGACCCCGGCGTTGAAACGCTTCCCGTCCGCCTCGGCGAGCTCAATGGGGGCACCGGCACGCTCGAAGGCGGCGAGCAGGTCGGTCAGGCTCCCGCCCGGGCCGAGCCGGGCCGAGCGGGCCAGTACGTCGGAGGTGAACCAGATCGTCGTGTCCGCGGCGTCGACCACCTGGGGCGCCGTGCTCGGTGCGAAGGCCGAGAGGGTGCACTCGGTCTCACCGAAGGTGCCGCTAAGGCGACGCGCCCCGAGGCGAGCCCGGTGCCCCATGCCGGCGAGAGCCTCCAGCTGCTTGCCGATCCGCTGGTACAGGCGGGTCGAAACCGTCACCGTCGCCTGGAGGCTCAGGCCCGCCGGGAGCGCCCGCACCAGGTAGAGCTGACCGTCCCTGGCCGCCCCGGTGGCGGCGTCGTGCGCCGTGGACTGCCGCCCGATGAGCGCCGGGGCGCCCTTCGCGCCGGCGGTCGGGAAGACGTATCCGTTGCGCAGCGGCTTGTGGACCTCGTTCTCGGGCTCCTCGGCGCGCATCCGGTTGCAGACGCACATCTTCTCATCGCCCTCGCCCTCAGCCGTCTTGGGATCCTGGCTCGTGGCCCCTTGGCCGACCTTGGGGCTGGAGAACACCAGGGGCATCGGCAGCCCGCGCTCCCCTTGGTAGGAGACGACGCCGTCGGAAACGAGAAGCGCCCCGTTGACGACGGCGTCGCGGACCTCCTGGACGAGGGCCTCCGATGCGCCGGGGACCTGGGCGACGGTGCGCGTGATGAGCCGGTGCACCCAGGGCAGCAGCACGGTACCGCGCAGGAAGTCCAGGGAGCGGATCTCGTTGGACATGGGGACCTCGTAGGAGACCACCGGGGTTCGCAGGTCGATCGTCAGGGTCGCCTCGTGGAAGGCGCCGGCGTCGGTGGATGCAGGGCTTGCCTTAAGGACCGGGGCCGCCGCAGCGGCCGCGTCCGCCGCGGGAGGCTGCGGGGCGCCGTGTCCTTTCCACCTGCCCAGCTGTGTGCGGCACCAGTCCTTGACGGCCCGGGCGTCGCCGGGCTCGTGGTCGGCGTGGATGAGGACGTCGCAGACGCCGTCGCCGACGGCCCGGTTGGAGCCGATTGCGCGCACCAGCAGGCCGGAGAGGGCCAGAAGGAGCTCGGCGGCGTCGCGCTGCTCGTCGCTCCAAGTCAGGGGGCGTCCGTCCTTGTCGACGTCAGACAGGGTGACCTCGCCGCGCAGCCGGCAGACGCCGACGCGTTCGAAGAATCTCAGGAAGTCCTCGCGCGCCGTGCCGGTCTTCTCGTCGATGGACAGGGAGACGACCTCGTGGATGAGGTCGGCAGGGTCGGCCGGCGGGTCGATGAGCCTGGCGTCAGAGAAGACGACGAGCCGCGGCGCCAGGTCGGAGCCGAACAGTGCGGAGGCGAAGGCGCGCCAGGAGCCGCCGGGGTCGCCGTCGTCGAGTGCCTGGGCCGCGAGGAGCGACTGCTCCCGCACGACGCCGGCGAGCACGGTCGCGCGCACGATCGGCATGCCGCGCTCGTCCTTCTCGACGACGGAGTCCACGCCGCCGGCGACGCCGGTTCCGGTGGTGACGCCCCAGTCGGAGTGGAAGGTGACCGACAGGGGGAAGGAGGTCGGGGATGAGGGGCTCATTCGGTGGCCTCCGATGCTGCGTTGATGTTCTTCCCCAGGTCAGGGAGGGAAAGCTCGAAGAAGGAGGGCGGGAGGAGGTCGGAGAGCTCCAGGAGGTCGAACACGGCGCCCACGCTGCCGAGTTCGGTGTCGATCCAGTTGCCGATCTCCTTGCGGGCCACCGCCCACTCGTCGTCGGCCGTCTGAGCGCGTCCGGAGGAGAGCTGGCCGCGGATGCGCGCCGCCCGGGTGCGTGGGAACCGTTCAAGGTCGGTCTCGTTTCGGCTCTCGTCGGTGCTGCCGAGGGACACTCCCTTGAACCGGGCGACGCGCCTCCGGGTCACCTCCCAGGACTCGTGGGGACGGTCAGTCTTCGATGAGTCGGACGGCTCTTCACCCGGGTGGCACGTGTCGCAGCTGCATCTGGGCGACGTCGAATCGTCGTCGAGCAGCCGGAAGGGGCGGGTGGTGAAGTCCTTGTATCCCCGCAGGATCTCGGAGGCGTCGAGGACCGTGGTGTCGAACAGGACGTGGTAGTCGAGTGTTGAGCACGGCGGCTGCGTCGTCTTGCCGACTTTCTTGGCGCGATCGACCAGTTTTTCGGCCAGCTCGTAGGCGATGTGGAAGGGGAAGTTGCGTTTGACGATGGCGACGCCGGCAGCGGCGGTCATGGGGCCGGTGTCCTGGCCCTCGGGCGGGGTGAGGTAGCGCAGGATCGGGTCGTTGCCGGTGGTCTCCTCGTAGTAGCGGAGGTAGGCGGCGGCGAAGGGGAGGGCGTAGTCGCCGCTGGTGATGACGGTGACGTCGTCGCCACCGAGGATGACCGGGACGACGGGGATGGCGGCGTGTTCCCGCCCGGCCCGTTTGTCGTCACGGTAGGACAGCTCGTCGATTCGCGTCCACGCGGCGGCGAAGGCGTGCTCAACCGCGTTTTGCAGGCGCTCGTTGACCGCCAGGAGGAAGCGACGCAGGGCGTCGGGGTCGTCGCGGTCGCAGCTGATCTCTTCCTGGAACTCGGCCGGCGCGACACGGTCCTTCGAGTCATTGAGATCCTTCATGATGCCGCCGACGCCGTTGCCGTCGATATGGATGACGGCGACCTTGGACAGGAAAGTGTAGTCGCCGGAGTCGGTGTCCGGGCTGGCGGTGCTGCTGGCATCCGGATTGGTCTGGATGGCGCGCTCAAGCGGGCCAAACTCCTTCGCCCCTCGCGCGATACTCTCCTCGGGTGACGGCCTGCCCTCATCGCCCACCGGCTCGATGCCCTCAACGAAAACCTGATGGAGCTTCTTGGCCAGCATCGTCGGATCACGGATGAGGAGCGCCTGCTTGTCTGAGAGGTCCGGACTGCGATTGACCCCCGTCTTCAGAAGATCGAGCCGTGCCTGGTACGCCCGGTAGCGCCGGACGCGCGAGGTCAGCGACAACGCGTCCTGGCGATCGTCCTTGGCCTCGTCCCGGGTGGCCAGCGGCGGGGAGGCGGGCAGGGATGAGTCCTTGGCCCGGCTGAGGAAGGGAAGCTGGGAGAAGCGCGCCTCGGCGGGCGAGCGTTGGAGGGCGTACCGGGCAGCTTCCGCGTGGACCTCCTTGAGCGCGCTCTCGGTGACGTCGACGGGACCGGCCTGCGGATCGGAAGGAGTGGGCAGGGAGATGAAGACGCCGGAGACGTCCATGCCCGGCGCCTCGGCGAGAACCTTGCGCGTCACCGCGCCGATGACGTCCTTGGCCTGTTGGGCTGTGTCCACAAGGAAGATGACCTTGCCGGAGGACTTGGAGACCCACTGGGACTCGTGCGGTTCCCAGTCGTCGGGCAGTCCACGCGCCGTGCACCAGGCTGCCGCCGCACCAGTAGCGAGGAGCTCATGCGCAATCCATTGTTCGAGCTTGGTCAGCAGAGAGGAGGCACCGACGCTGTCCCGCAACCGCGGTGAGGAGAAGATGAAGCGCTGGTTCCCGTTGGTTTCAAGCATGACAAGGTGCATCGTCAACTCCGTTCGGACGGTGGCGCGGCTGTGCGACCCGGAACAGTCTTACCAGACAGCCGGTTGGCGTGGCGAGTGTTTGACCAGAGAAAAAGACGCTCTTGACAAAGATCGTTATGCAGGTTTAACGTTCCACTCTTTTGAACACCAGCGACGACAATAGGTGAATCGTCAACTTTGCAGAAGTTCTGCACGATCGCATCAAATGTGACACTCTTACGGGGCACCCATCACCTTACCAGGCGTCTGCAAACGGAAAGAACAAGGCAATGACGACTATCATTCACCCAGTTGGCAATGGTGACTTAGGGATCAACATCACCCATATACCCCGCCCCGAAAGGCTGACAGCCCAGAAGAACGCCGAAACAGAGATACTTCAGAAAATCAGATGCCGCAACACTCTCGACTTAGTTTCAGTGTTGACGAAAGATCAAACGCGCACCGCCCCTACACCGCTGGCACTAACACTCGCCTCCCTTGAGCGCCCACTCCAAGACGTCCACATCCTGCTCTACGGCACCAATCAAGGAGTATCAGGAACCGAGACCAACACCATCGCCCACCTCCTGGAAAAGGCGATGAATCTCCCGGAAGTCAAGAAAAACATAGAAGAAAAATATGGACTCAGATTCGACGTCCAAGTTATAGGCGACGGCGGTTTACAAGAAGAAACCCGAACCAGCAGTCTGGACGAGACTTTACGAAATATACCTTCGACTGAAGACGTCATAGTTAATGGAATATCAGCAGCAACAATGACTGTACTATCAATCATGGGAACAGTTGATCGGTTAGGTTTCAACTGGAGGTTGTCGGCATCTCCGGGAATGACCGAGAACAAGGCTATATTCGTTAATAAGGAAAAAATCGAAGAGGCACCCTTTTATTGGCTCAGATCGCTCGGCTATCTTATCGAAGCCAAAGATTGGAAAACGGAACACAACAAAATCGATCTCACAATTACAGCACAACACAAGTCTCTCATAAACATAGCCAACAAATTTCGCGACAGCCCACAAATACTCACGGAGGACGAGCTAGCTCAAATCGTTCGCCTAGATATGGCGCGCGCCGACATCGGGGCAGGATTGGCTCTCCGAGCATGGGTCGAGAAACACTACGAAACCCTTCTCCATCAAGAGCAAGACACTCTGAAGTATAACTTACATCATAATTTATTCGCAAAGGGAGACAAAAAGAAAGCCCCCACTTTAGGGGAAGCCATCAATGCCGCAAAACAGTTAAAGGACAACCTTAGAGAAAAGTGCCCAAAGTCAGCAGATTGGTTGTCCCTCCAAGGAAATCTCAATGAGATTGGAAAGAAAACAGTACATGGCGGGGAAACTCTAGACTTCAGTGATTTCATTGCGGTGAATGCGATCGCAGAACTGCCTGGAGAGTTCCCAGACTGGCTTTCCAGGCCAAAAGATTGCTCTATATTATATATATTTGGATGCGGATTCTCATCTCGAGGTGACTATATCCCCGAACGAGTTCTCAAAATCCCGCCCAAGAAAGACATACTGGCAGCCATTCCAGGACGACTAAAGAACTCCCCCGAACCAAGGGCAACCTTCGTCGCCTTACACTCCAAAGCAGAAAAATCCAAGCAACTAGCAATCAACAGCAACGAAGCGGCAAAGTCAACAAATAGGGCTCTCGGTTGGAGTGAGAGCACGCCATCAACTTTCGAATTCAAGTACGAAGGGTCTAGTTCTGACGAATACTCCTGCACACCAGAAGTCCTAGATAGCGCAGAAAATATAGTCAAGAAGGCGCTCAACGTTACGTCCCCAGCCGCAGTGGTAATCGTTGGGACCGGACAGAAGCCGGCTATATACGGAGCACTGAAAGCCGCGCAACAATGGTGCGCAGAACATGCTAGTCCGTTGTTTATCACCACCTACTTTGATATCGACGACGGTCAGACTCAAACCCAGTTTCACCGAATCGCCCTCCATAGCGACGCGAAAGGCGCTCTGCGAGACGCGGCATCAGCCAGTCTGCGCAACTTCAACCTAATAAGCGCGGCCCGGGTATTACGAGCAGGCGACCAGGAACTTATCAAACGAGCTGAAGAATGCGATCGTTTGAAGGAGGAGTATCAAACCGCAGTCAAAGAACCATTACCGGAGAACTGTGCGGACTACCATGCTGGCACTTTGATATCGATTCTGCGTGCAATAAATTTCATCATCGATCAAATCGGAGACGGAAATATCGACCCCAGGCTTGTTGTGATTGCAGCTGAAGCAGTTAAGTTCAACCCCAGACCAGCAGGGACGACACTCTTTCATGAAGGCTCAAATTTTAAACTAATTAGTCGATTGAAGCCTGAGGACACGTCCCCGAGATCTCGCAAACTCAAAGACTTACCTAGAGGCGATTATCTGCGAATATTAGCCGAAATTCGTAACCGACTAGTGGTTACGCACGGAAATAACCCAACTTCTGTAGCAACCCAGGATACACTGAACGACTTTGCAATTACGACACCTCAACTGCATTCTTACCAGGACGTCCTTCAGTGCACCATCGACTCCCTTGAGGATGCAGCCGTAGCTTTAGGTGTTTCAACTGAATCGGACTGGTACACGCGATTCATGAGCCTCATTATCTGGACAGAATAGAGACCACATCAATGAATCAGATCGATAAGCGCACGCCGACGGAACTCATGGAGATCGATGCCGAGGATGACAACGCACTGCGTGTCATCGTCCTCGTACCGTGGGAGTTGCCCGGACAGTGGGAGCAGTGGCGACGCCTCTTCGCCCCAGGCCCGGTACCGATCACCGGAGGAGTGGGCCGGACCGTTTTCGACGGAGCATCTCGCCGGCTGCGCGAGCCGGTGAGGAAACGTATGCTCTCCGCTGAGCACCGCGGCCACTATGTCTACGAGGACCTCTCACCCGTATTCATCAGCGAGAAGAACCGGACCAGCCACGGCGCCGTTCCTCTCGCGGCCTTTGCGTGGGACGTTCTCAGAATCGAGACCGTGAGTATCCCCTCCGGCTCCTCCGGCAATCGTCCCGCCCCAAAGACGGCAACGAAGGTGCTTATCGCCATGCACCTGGTTCTGCGCGACCCGTCGAGCCCTCAGGCGTTCTCCTGGGTCCGCAACCTCACGCAGGAGCCAAGGGGGAGAAAGGAACTCGTCTATGAGGTGAGTCGAGTCCTCTCCCTCCTGTCCGGACAGGGCCCGGACGACGTCGGCCGCGGCTTCGGCGCCACTGATGTGAACGGTCACGAGGATATCGACCCCTACACCATCACCTACGTGCCGTACGACGTCGTCGCCTCGGAGCAAGGAGAGGGCTTCGAGCTGGACGACTCTGACGTGCGTACCGAGCAGGAAAGGACTGCGGGCGAGCAATACCGGGGGCTCAGGCAGTCCGTCACCGATCCCGAATCGGGCATGACGAGGGAACGCATCATCATCAGTTCGTGGCGGTGGGGGCACCTTCCTCGGCACACTGACGAGACCTTCCAGGATGGGCTCTTCGAGCAGCGCGCTCAGCAGCTCCACCGGCTCTCACAGACTTGGACGGCCTACGCAGGATCCCATGGGTGCTCCTTCTGCCAGGTTCAGCAGGGAGGGTTCTTCCCTCTAGCCCAGATTGAGGGACGTTTTATCGAGGCGATTCTGCTCATGCTGCTTCAGCGATACCGAGCGTCCTCTCTCATGGCTCGTCTGGCCGATGTACAGCCGCGTGCTGCGGACGAGGTGGATCGTGTGATCGAGCTCGACTCGGAGGCGGTCGGGTTCGTCGTCTCCGAGCAGTGGACCATGATGACAGATGCCGACAGGCAGCTCGACGGCTTCCTGACCTACCTACTGGACACCTACCGGATTCCCCTGCTGGTTGAGGAGGCCAGGGATCAGGCGCACAGGCTCCGGGAGAACGTGCTGATGCGCATCGGTCGCGACGACCAGAAAGCCGAGGAGGAGCGCGCCCGCTCCACGCGGATCATGGAGATCGCCCTGGCGGTTCTGACCTTCATCGGCCTGCCCCTGAGCGTGTTCCTGGAGATCTGGTCCAATTGGGAGGCCGCTAAGGGCATTGCGGTCCGGCACCAGCACATCGGCGGCTGGGACGCAGGATGGGGATGGATTCTTGGCTTCGGTCTTATCGGGTCGGTCCTCATCGGCGGTGGGATCTGGTTGCTCGTCGACAAGCTGGGCAGCCGGGCGGCTCGGCGGGGGAAACATTCCTGACACCGAGTCCAGGGCCCGGTTCCACCTCCACCACAGCGGGTTGTGCCTGCAGTCACAGGCCGGAACGTCGATCTTTTGGCTTGACGTCGTCGGAAGTTGGTAACTGAAGGCGCCCGAAGGGCCGTCGGTGGCGCTTGGCGTCAGGACGCCGAAAAGTGGTTAAATAGGGGCGGTGCCGGCCGGCCCCGCAGGGTGCTTACGGAGCCGGTGGCGCTCCATCCCCCGGAAGTGGCGCAACGACGCCCCTCCCAGAGACAGGGGTCAGAAAGCACCCAGCACCAGAAGGTGCATTAAGACTGGACACTGCTCATTGGTCGCCTCCGGCTCGGCGTTTGTCAGAAAGCACCCAGCACCAGAAGGTGCATTAAGACAGCAAACTCCTGACCCGGGGACGTTAGTACATCCCGTCAGAAAGCACCCAGCACCAGAAGGTGCATTAAGACAATGCTAGGAATGCCGTGATCTGGCGTTCTAGATTGTCAGAAAGCACCTAGCACCAGAAGGTGCATTAAGACTTGACTTGGTGATATACCACCGCGTCAAAAAGGTTGTCAGAAAGCACCCAGCACCAGAAGGTGCATTAAGACACCATGCCGACCAACTTGAATGTCTCGGCGTTTCCGCGTCAGAAGGCACCCGGCACCGGAAGGCCTGTTCACGGGAATTGCCGTGCGGTGGCTGCCAACAGCGCCGGAAAACGGTCAGTCCGACCGCCAGCCCCTTGAACAGGCCCTCCGAGCCGACCCGAACCACCCCGCCACCACGGGCGCCGCCCTCCTCGACGACAACCAAGGCCTCCACCCCAGGTGGATTCGTGCCAGGTGAACTCGCAGGATTCCAGCAAGCATCACGCAACCGAAACGCCTCTACCGCAGGGACCGGCCAGCAGACGCAAAGCCAGGCGGGCCGTGCCAAGGAGCCCAGCCGCCTGCTCGTCGCCCGCTCACGGGACGCAGTCAACGCGTCGGCGGACCAACATCCATGTCCCACACCAACCCTGCTTCAGCGGCGACGCAGAGGCAGGACGATGACGCCACCGAAAGAACGGTTGCCAACGCCAGCCTTTAACTTATAACTTAAGTACGTGACTACGATTCAGGAGGCCCGACGCAGCCTGGGCGTTGCGCAGAGTGAGCTCGCACAACGCCTAGGGGTTTCTGTCGCCTCCGTATCTCAGACCGAGACACGAGAAGCGCGAGGCGACATTACGTTGCGCACGCGCGCCCGCTACCTCGGCGCCCTGGGCTTGGAGGATCTCGGGATCGTGGCCCCACACATCCCCGACAACACAACACCTCTCCCCAACCTCGACCCCGGCATCACCAGCATCACTCCGGACAGCGCTGCGGCCTCCAGCCGCTCACGACGCCGCAGCCTCATGCTCCACCGACTGGTCGATGCCTCCACCAACTGGTCGGAGACATCATCCTGGCACCCACAGGTTGTCACCGGAATCGCACGCAATGAGCACTCGGTTCAAGGGACGCTGCACCGGTCGACTCTCGAACGCTGGAAGTCATGGATCGAATCAGGCGACATCGAAACGATGCGTGAACGCATGTGCGCCGAAGACGAGGACGCCTGTCTGCTCCGAGACGTCTCTCCCATGGCGGGATTTCTCAGCGCACCCCAACGCCAGGCCGTCATCTACTGGGAGAGGAAGCACTATGCGGCGTGAGCAGCTCTACCACGCCATTCGTACAGCCTGCACAATCATCAACAGAAGCGAGGTGACCATCCTCGGCTCACAGTCCATCCTCGCCTCCTTCTCCGAGGACGAACTGCCCAAACGCGCCACACTATCTCGCGAGATCGACATTCTTCCCATCGACGACAACCCTGAAACCGTCAAAGAACTGGCGGATCTCATTGAGGGAGTCGCTGGCGAGCTTTCTCCCTTCGAGCAACTTCACGGCTTCGCAATCGACGGCGTCGACGATTCCACCGCGATCCTCTCTTCCGGATGGAGAGACCGCCTCATAGCTGTTTCAGGACCTGCAACTTCTCTTGCCGGAAGCACACTAAGTAACACAGGCTATTGCCTGTCACCAGAAGATCTGTGCGTCGCAAAATTGTGCGCCAACCGCGACAAGGACAGAGAATTCGTCGGCGCATTGCTGGATGCCGCAATCGTCAACCCTTACGACGTCATGAACCTTCTCGAACTCCTCGACGATCGGCACGGCGAAGCCAAGGCACGAGCACAGTCCTTTCTTCATCACTGGAAAGACCAGTAAAACATCAAGGTCCAGGTCAGCCGTGTGCAGCAGATGAGGTGGACCGTGACTCGGAGGCGGCCGGGTTCATCGTCTCCGAGCAATGGACCATGATGACCGACACCAACAGGCAACTCGACGCCTTCCTGACCTACCTGCTGGACGGCCGGGCGGCTCAGCGGCGGAAACGCCCTTGACACCGAGTCCAGGGCCCGAATCCGCATCCACCACAGCAGGTTGTGTCCGCAGTCACGGGCGGGAACGTCGACCTTTTGGCTTGACGTCGTTGGAAGCTGGTGGCCGGAGGTGCCCAAGGGGGCGTCGGTGGCGCTTGGCGTCAGGACGCCGAAAAGTGGTTAAATAGGGGCGGTGCTGGCCGGTCCCGCGGGGTGCTTGCGGAGCCGGTGGCGCTCCAGCCCCCGGAAGTGGCGCAACGACGCCGCTCCCAGAGGCAGGGGTCAGAAAGCACCCAGCACCAGAAGGTGCATTAAGACGCCTCACGCACGTCATCTTCAACATACTCAAAGAGTGGTCAGAAAGCACCCAGCACCAGAAGGTGCATTAAGACATGAACGAATCGCTGTTCTGGAAGTCACCACAGATCCAGTCAGAAAGCACCCAGCACCAGAAGGTGCATTAAGACCTCATTCGCATCATGTTCGTTTCCTTTCGTTACGCGTCAGAAAGCACCCAGCACCAGAAGGTGCATTAAGACTGGTCGTCACGAGACTCCACGAGGTCCTCTCGTCAGAAAGCACCTCGCACCAGAAGGTGCATTAAGACTGATAGAGCGGGCCGATGTAGTTGCAGCTGAAGTTTGTCAGAAAGCACCTCGCAC
>NZ_JH470356.1:45210-49291 GCF_000239715.1 Actinomyces sp. oral taxon 849 str. F0330
GCATTAAGACTGATAGAGCGGGCCGATGTAGTTGCAGCTGAAGTTTTGTCAGAAAGCACCTCGCACCAGAAGGTGCATTAAGACTGGTCGTCACGAGACTCCACGAGGTCCTCTCGTCAGAAAGCACCGTCGCACCAGAAGGTGCATTAAGACCTTGCTCTCCACACCAGGAGGCGCCACCGGCCCCGAGTCAGAAAGCACCTCGCACCAGAAGGTGCATTAAAACGATGAACTCTTGACCGTCTGTGGTAGCGGTCGGATCAGAAAGCACCCAGCACCAGAAGGTGCATTAAAACCATGCAACGGCCCAGATAAAGAACGGAATTGATGTCAGAAAGCACCCAGCACCAGAAGGTGCATTAAGACAGCAACGCCAGCGCGGGCTGCCTGAAGGGCATCCCGTCAGAAGGCACCCCGCACCAGAAGGTGCATTAAGACATTTTTTGGAATTCTACGGTTGCGTAGAGCTCGTCAGAAAGCACCCAGCACCAGAAGGTGCATTAAGACGCCAGTGCTGTTGCTGTGGTTTTGCGAGCGTCTGAGTCAGAAAGCACCTCGCACCAGAAGGTGCATTAAAACCGAGGGATAACCTCCGCCGTTGACGCCATCGTCAGTTGCCAACAAGGCCAGCAGATGAGCGGAGATCGGTGTCCACTCAACGGACATGAACCTTATGGAGGTATCGGGAGCCGAGCGAGAACCGCAGAACTTCGCGGTTTTCCGCCCACCACATCGCCGGTAGCCTCGGCCATGTCCGCTACATGGACACCGAACCACTCGTGCGCCGCAGGACAACAGCAGGGACGACCACAAATCCGTTGACGGCAAGCACCATGCACGCGTTGATCTCAGGTGGATTCGCGCCAGGTGACCTCACAAGATTCCAGCAAGCGTCATGCAGCCGAAACGGCCATACCGCAGGGAGCCCGGCCATCAGGCGCTAAAAACATGGGCGGCGCCGAGAAACTCGGCGACCGCCCCCTCGCGCCCACTTGTCGCTCGCTCACGAGCGCCGTCAGCACACCGGGCAGGCCAACGCCAGGCCCCGCACCAGCCCGGCTTCAGCCGCGGCGCAGACGCAGGACGATCAGGCCGCAGGACAGCAGGATCGCCGCCGTCGACAGCACGCCGATCGCCACACCGGTCACCGGCAGCCACCGCTCCCGGGCGCTCTTGGCCGAGGACCGCTCAGCGGCGCTCGTGCGCCCCTTGCTGTCCTGGCTGCTGCTGGCGCCCACCACGACCTCATTGCGTTCGTCATGGCCGGTCCCGTTCGAAGACTGCGAACCGGGACCAGAGCCGTCCGGTACCGTACCGCCGTTGACGGAAGGCGCCCCCGCCGCAGGAGCCTGCGCGCTCTGCTGGGACGAGGCCGACGACGAACCATCCGGGGCCGGCGTCGAACCTCCACCGGCGCCACTGCCCGCCTGCTGCTGATCCGGGGCGGCCGCACCGCCCTCGGGCGCGGACCACAGCGGGCGCGCCACCAGGGAGAGATCCGCCGCCTTCTGGGCGTCAAGCTCCTCAACCTGGACACCACCGGACGAGGCCCGGATGACCTTGTTGTCCCCCATGTAGATGCCGACGTCGTAGATGTTCCCGAACACCGTGGACTGGGCGGGAGCCGAGCCGGAACCGCTCTGCCCCGCGGTCAGCGGGTTGGAGAAGAAGACGATGTCCCCCGGGTTGATGGCGCCGTTCGTGTTCAGCCACAGGTGGTTCTGGGAGTTGAACCAGCCCGCCAGGTCGTCCGGCTTCCAGGCCCCGCTGAGGTCCTGCTCGACGTCGGCCCGGTACCCCACCGGGGTGTTCTGGTCAGCCACGTAAGTAGTGTGCGAGTAGTCCCAGCCGGAGAGCACCATGCCCACCAGAGCCGACGAGCTGATCGGGTACGGGCCGGAACCACCGGCGTGGACATTCGCGCCCGACAACGGCGTGGGACGGGACGGGTCCACGACCAGAGCCCCTCCGGCGTCGGCGAAGGACTGCGCCCGGGCCACCACATCACTGGCGGCGGCACCGTCCGAGGCCACGGTCGGGGCGACCGGAAGCGTCTTCGGCACGGCCCACTGGCCGTCGGCCAGCATGACCGAAACGGCCCCCAGCGCGCCGGCGGGACTCGTGCTCTCAACGGTGTAGACCAGTCCGCCGCCATCGCCCGGGACCTCGTCACCGAGGGTGGTGAGGGTGCTGCCGGCGGCGGCGGTGGCCTGCGCCATCTCGGCAACCGTATTAAAAGTGGGGTCCGCGGCCGGCTCGGCCGCCGCCGGGATCATCATGGGCGTGCTCAGCGAGGACGCCAGCACCACCGCACCCGCGAGGCCGACCAGCCTCGGGACGCGTCGACGCACAGCCTTCTTCACCGTCACCAGGAGTCCTTCCACTTCCACCCGCCGGGATGGGGTATCCGTCGGCGATCTGCACTCGTTATCGTAACGTAACGTACACGGCTCCGACCACCTGTAAAAGGGGTCAGGGCGCAGGTCATAGGCCTCGGAATCACCGCCCGTAGGCGGCGCTTCAACCGGTCTACCCTTGATTCTCCCGTTTTGCCCTCAGGTTTTGTCAAGGTTGACCTGCGTCAGTCAACCTCCGTAGACCTCGGGCCTCAACGTACCGATGAACGGCAGGTTGCGGTACCGCTCGGCATAGTCCAGTCCGTAGCCGACGACGAACTCCGTAGGAATATCGAAGCCGACGTACTTGACGTCCACCTCGACCTTGGCGGCGCCGGGCTTGCGCAGGAGTGTGGCGATCTCCACCGAGGCCGCGCCCCGGGAGGACAGGTTGCCCAGCAGCCAGGACAGGGTCAGGCCGGAGTCGATGATGTCCTCGACGATGAGAATGTCACGGCCGGTGACGTCGGTGTCCAGGTCCTTGAGGATGCGCACCACCCCGGAGGACTTGGTTCCCGAGCCGTAGGAGGACACGGCCATCCAGTCCATCGGCACGCTCATGTGCAGCCGGCGAGACAAATCCGCCATGACGAAGACGGCTCCCTTGAGCACCCCCACGAGCAGGGGGTCGCGGCCCGCGTAGTCGGCGTCGATCTGGGCGGCCATCTCATCGAGGCGCTGCCCTATCTGCTCCTCGGTGATGAGTACCTGCTGAAGGTCCGATCCCATATCCGTGGCGTCCATCCGCCCCGTCCTCCTGATGCGTCGTCATGGCTTCGCGGAGTCGCCGGGGCCTGGGGAAGGCCACCGGTCCGCGTCGACCCCACAAGCCTGCCACACCGGACCCAGCCAGGCACTTCACGCCACTCCCTTCATCCACGAGGAGACGGAGGAGGGGCGGTGCGGTCAGCTCACGCGGCGCACCCACACGTCGGGGCGGGCGATCTCGGCCGGGGTGGGCAGCAGCGCGGGGTCGGTCCACACGACGTTGAGCCCCTCGTGCCCGATGCGCGCCACGACGCTGCGCACGAAGGCGGCACCGTCGGCGTACTGGGCCTCCTTGGCCTCCAGGCCCATGAGCCGGTGCAGCAGGAGCGCGCCCAGGCCGGGCCCGGGGCCGATACCGCCGTCGACCGCCCGACTGCGGGACAGGACTGCACGCAGACGGTGCACTGAGGGCATCCGGTTGGGCCGCACGTCGTCCAGAACCACCTCGGCATGCCCCTCCAGGAAGGTGAGCGCGGCCGCCAGCGAGGCGACCTCCGAGCGCTCTCTGAGGTTCGTCAGGCCCTCGAGCACTCGCCCCCGCCCGGCGCGCGCCGCGATGCGCACCATGCTCCCACGCCGCGGTCTGGGCCCGCGCTCCCCTGATCCCGCACCCCCGTAGACGGCCTCGACGACGGCGCCGATGACCGTGCGCATGGAGTCGGCCAGGTAGGAGCCGAGCCAGGGAGCGGCCATGAGTTGGACGGCATGGGTGGTCTCGTGCAGGCAGACCCAGGCGGGTAGGTCGAGCATGTCCAGGTCCAGCTGGCGGCGCATCGCCAGCACGTTGGGGGCCACGAGCAGCAGGTGCGGGGACGATGAGGGCCGCCGCCCTCCTTCCGCCGACACCTCGCCGGTCCGCTCGCCGCCGGGCTCCTCGCCGCCGGAGCGGCCGGCTCCCGCCCCGATCGAGGCGTCGG
>NZ_JH470356.1:49577-62718 GCF_000239715.1 Actinomyces sp. oral taxon 849 str. F0330
CCTCCCGGCGGAGCGGCGCAGGACCGCCACCGAACTGGCGCGCGCCGAGTGCGAGGCACTGGGGCCGGCCGGGATCAGCGCGGTCATGCGCTCCACCGTCCGCCAGTCGACCAGCCCCGCCGCTGTACCGTTGGTCGTCACCGCCACGCCTTTCTCACAGGATTCACGGGATTCACGGGAATCGAACGGATCTCACGGGCCTCACCGCGGTTGTGTCACGAGCAGCCGCAGGCCGCCAGGGGCGCCACGAAGTGGTTGTCGATCGCGGCGGCGGCCGCCGTGCTGCCGTTGGCGGGGAAGTCGTTGGTCAGGATCGAGAAGGCCAGAAGACGTCCGTCGGCGGTCGTGACGACGCCGGCCAGGGAGGAGGTCTGCTCCAGCGAGCCGGTCTTGGCGCGCACCGTGCCGGCCGCGGCCGTGTCGTGCAGGCGGTTGCCCAGGGTCCCGTCCAGGGCCCCGACGGGCAGGTCGGCGATGAGGGTGCGGCCGGCCGAACCGCCCTTGTCGCCGGCGGACCGGGCCAGGATCTGGGTCAGGAGCCTAGCGGGCACCTTGTTGCCCTTGGCCAGTCCGGAGGAGTCCAGGAGGGTCAGTCCGGAGGTGTCGAAGCCGTCCTTACGCAGTTGGGCGGCCACGGCCTTGGAGGCCCCGGCGAAATCTGCGGTCTCCTTGGCCTGGACGGCCACGAGCCGCCCCTCGACCTCGGTCATCGTGTTGTCGGAGGTCTTGAGGGACAGGGCCAGGATGTCGGACAGCGGGGCGGAGGAGACCGAGGCCAGCTCCCTGGCGCCGCTGGAGGCGGCGGCGCGGGACGCATCGCCGTCGACCGTGATGCCGGCGTCGCTCAGGTGCCTGGCGAAGGCCTGGACGGCCTCCATCGCCGGGTCGGCCGAGTAACCCTGGTTCTGCGTGGAGGAGATGTCCACCATGATCGGCTGAATCTTGGCCACGTACTGCTCGTTGCCGGCCTCCCAGCCGTCGTTCCACTGGGCGCCGGTGAACAGGGTGTCGTCCAGGCGCAGCGAGACCGACGTCATCCCCTGGGACTTGAGCTGCTCCGCGGTGGCGCGGGCGAGGTCGCCCAGGCCCGCATGACCGGCCGTGGCGGTCGGGTCCCCGGCGTCCTCGGCCAGCAGAACGTCGCCACCGCCCACGAGGGTGACGGTCTGGCCGTCCAGGACGGCCTTGGTCTGGAGCGTGTGACCCGGCCCCATGGAGGACAGGGCCGCCCAGGCGGTGAGCACCTTGTTGGTGGAGGCGGGCGTCACCCCGGTGGCGGCCGACTGGTCTAGCAGCTCCTCGCCGGTGGCGACGTCGACGACGGAGGCGGTCACGCTTCCGCCGGCCAGGGCGGCGTCGGAGGCCACGGCCTTGACGTAGGCGCTCAGATTCGCCTTAGACGGCTTGGGCGCCTCCGCCTCCAGCCCCGTCGGCGCCGTGGTCTTGGCGCTGGGACCGGCCGGCGTCGGGAAGGGCTGGGGGGCGACGTCGGCGTAGGCAACCGTTACCGGCCCGGGTACCAGGTCGAGGGCATCGCCCAGGCTGTAGTAGCCGCCGAATACCAGCAGGCTCGCCGCCGTCAGGGCCGCGGTCTGGACCTTGCGCATACGTCCTCCGGACTGGGTTGTTGACAGGCTGGGATGGCCTGTATATCAGGTGGGTGGGGCGCCCGGGAGGTCGCTCCCGCCGATGCACCGACGTGCAGAGTACGCGTTTGCTGACCTCAAGCGCTGTCGTGCGCCACACTAGTGCCATCAACACCCGCCCCGCCGGATCGACGCCGACCGTCAGGCACCGTTCCAGCGCCCAACGAGCTGAAGACACGAGCGAAGGAGGCTCCCCGTGGAGTTCGACGTCACGATTGAGATCCCCAAGGGCAACCGCAACAAGTACGAGATCGACCACGAGACCGGCCGGATCCGCTTGGACCGCATGCTCTTCACCTCCACGCGCTATCCCGATGACTACGGTTTCATCGATGAGACGTTCGGCGAGGACGGCGACCCCCTGGACGCCCTGGTCCTGCTGGAGGAGCCGACCTTCCCCGGCTGCGTCATCCGCTGCCGCGCGCTGGGAATGTTCCGCATGCGCGACGAGAAGGGCGGCGACGACAAGGTCCTGTGCGTGCCCAGCGCCGACCAGCGCGCCTCCTGGCGCACCGACATCGAGGACGTCTCGGAGTTCCACCGCCTGGAGATCCAGCACTTCTTCGAGGTCTACAAGGACCTCGAGCCCGGCAAGTCGGTCGAAGGCGCCCACTGGGTGGGCCGCGAGGAGGCCGAGGAGGAGATCCGCCAGTCCTTCCAGCGCGAGGCCGACCGCATCGCCCGCGGGGGCCACTGACGCCGACGACGCGGGGTGGGCCGGACGATGCGCCCGCCCCGCCCGGGCGTCAGAAGCGCACCGCGTAGGGCATGACGCCGGAGTAGCGCATGGAGGTGACGCGCACGGTCATGCCGAAGGTCGGCGCCTCGATCATCATGTCGTCGCCCAAGTAGATGGCCACGTGGTAGATGCCGGACTGGCTGCCGTCGGAGGACCAGAAGACCAGGTCGCCGGGCTGTGCGGCGTCGAGCGGGACCTGGGTGCCCTGCCCGTACTGCACGCGTGAGGAGTGGGTGAGGTAGACCCCGGCGGCCTCGTAGGAGACCATCGTCAGCCCGGAGCAGTCCAGGCCCGCGGCCGACTCGCCTGCCCACACGTAGGGGGTGCCGATGTAGCTCATGGCGGTGCTGATGGCGATGGAGGCGGCGTTGCCGGAGTACGACGGCGCGGGCTCGGGCTCGGGTTCCGGCTCAGGGGCGGGCACCGGAGCGGGCGCGGGGGCGGCCTCACTCTCGTCGTCGGAGGCCTCGGGCTCGGGCTGGGAGGTGGTGGCGGGATCCTGGGCCGGGGCCTGGTAGGTGGGCTCGGGCCGGGGCGCCTGCTCCTGGGGGGCGGGGGCCGACTCTTGAGGGGCAGGGGCCGATTCCTGGGGCTGGGCGGTCTGCCCGGCCTGCTCCGCCTGCTTCTGGGCGAGGTCGGCGGCGGCCTTCTCCGAGGCCGTCTTGGCCGCGGCCTGGGCGGCGGCCTCCTCGCGGGCCTTGCGCTCGGTCTCGAGCTGGTTCTGGTACTGCGTCTCCAGCTCGACGGTGGTGTTGCGCTGGGCGGCCAGCTGGATGATGAGGTTCTCGCGGTTGGTCTGGGTGGTGGTGACGGCGCTCTGGGCGTCCTGGGCGGCCGTCTCCGCCTCGGTCTTGGCGGTGTCCGCGGAGGTCTTGGCGGATTCCTTGTCTTTGACCTTCTGGTTGGCGATGGCCTGCATGCTCGCGGCCACCGACTGGAGGGCCTCGACGTTCTGGACCTTGGCGTTGTTGTTCTCGCCGGCGCGGGCCAGGGCGACGTCGGCGTCGGCGAGGTCCGCCAGCGACTCGCTGGTCAGGTACGGGGCGAGCGGGTCGAGCGGGTTGCCGCTCTCCTGGTAGGTCTGCACGACGATCGAGCCCAGGTCCGAGCGGGCGGCCGCGGTGTTGGAGGCGGCGGTGTCGGCATTGGTCTGCGCGGTCTGGGCGTCGGTGGTGGCCGTGTTGAGGTCATCAACGGCGGTCAGGTAGTCCTCGTTGGCAACCTGCGCCTTGATCTGAGCCTGCTCCAGGGTGGTGCTCTGCTGGGCGAGCTGGGCCTCCAGAGAGGCGATGGACGTGGAGGTCGAGCGCTCCGAGGCTTTGGAACGGTCGATGTCGCTCTGGTCCACAGGGTCGGCGATCGCCGATGGCGCCAGGGTGCATGCCAGTGCCACGACTGCGGTGGCGACGACGCCGTGTCCGTGTCGTCTCTGGGGGATCGGGCTCACAGGGGTTCTCCGTCGTGATGGGGCTGAACGTGAGGTTGTCGCCTCACCCGGGGAGCGGCGTCGGCCCGCGCCAGGATCCGTTCCGCGGGATCACGGGGGCGCGGAGCGGATGAGGGGACGAGGACGGCGGGCGATGTCGACCCGGATGTGACGCCACCACACTAGTCGCTTCAGCCTCATTTAGAAACATGATTCACAATATTCACAATCGTAACTTACCTTCCTGTAGTTCACGGTTCCCGCTTGTGCTGACAAGGTTTCTCCAGGCCGTCACCCCTCCGTAACCCGTATGACATCCAGCACAACCAACCATTCGTGCAGGTTAACGGCGGTTTCAAAAGGTCGGCTCAGCGCCTGCAGAGAACCGCTCTGCGCACGTCGGCGCGGGCCCGCGAACCCGGGGGCGGACCGGCTCCGGCGCTCGCTCCTCGGACTCCCGTTTGGACCGCCCGCGGGGGAAACCGCTAAAGTCGGAGCATGTTCCGTCGTCCTGAGGCCCTCCGGCCGGACGCCCCCGCCACGGGGCGAATGCGCAGCTGACGCGCACGCCGCCGTCGGCCCACGTGCGCGTCCCCGCCCTCACTCACACCATCGCAGGAATTGCAGTAACGGTGACGGCGGACGAGTAAGCGCCACGACACCTCGCCCCGACTGCGAGTCCCGGCCCCGCCGCCGGGCGCAGCGGGTCGCCGGGCGGAACCACCCGCAAGCGCGCAGCGACCGCCGCGCAGCGCAGGCACCGCACGTGGCACTGACATCGCCGCCGGTCACCGGGAACCACCAAGGAGTCCTCATGACCGACCAGCACCCCAGCACCCCCGAGCAGGCCGCCGCCCCCTCCCCCACGAACCCGGCGGGGTGGCGCTTCGAGACCAAGCAGGTCCAGGCCGGGCACGACCCGCTGGCCGAGCCCGCCCACGCACGGGCCATCCCGATCTACCAGACCACCTCCTACGTCTTCGAGTCCGCCGAGCAGGCGGCCGCCCGCTTCGCCCTGAGCGACCTGGGCCCCATCTACACGCGACTGACCAACCCCACCAATGACATCGTCGAGCAGCGGATCGCTGCCCTGGAGGGCGGCGTCGGGGCGCTGCTGACGTCGTCGGGGCAGGCCGCCACGACCCTCACCTTTCTGACGCTGGGCGGGGCAGGCGACAACATCGTGGCCTCGCCCTCGCTGTACGGGGGCACGACAAACCTGCTCACCCACACCCTGCCCCGGCTAGGCATCCAGACCCGGTTCGTGGCCGATCCCGGCGACCCGGCAGCCTGGGCGGCGCTGGCCGACGATCGCACCATCGCCTTCTTCGGGGAGACCATTCCCAACCCTCGCGGCGACATCCTCGACATCGAGGCGATCGCGGCGGCCGCGCACGAGCTAGGCATCCCGCTGGTCGTAGACAACACGGTGGCCTCGCCGTTCCTGACCCGCCCGATCGAGTGGGGCGCGGATGTCGTGGTGGCCTCGGCGACCAAGTTCCTGGGCGGGCACGGCTCCTCCGTGGCGGGCGTGATCGTGGACTCCGGCAGCTTCGACTTCGCCGCCCAGCCCGAGCGATTCCCCGCCTTCAACACGCCCGACGAGTCCTACCACGGCCTGGTCTACGCCCGGGACCTGGGCGTGGGCAGTCCGCTGGGCGCCAACCTGGCCTTCATCCTCAAGGCGCGCGCCGAGGGCCAGCGAGACCTCGGCTTCTCGCTGGCACCGCACTCGGCCTTCCTCATCGCCCAGGGCGTCGAGACGCTCTCGCTGCGCATGGAGCGGCACGTGGACAACGCCCTGGCGGTGGCCACCTGGCTGGAGGGGCGCGACGACGTCGCCGCGGTGCGCTACTCGGGCCTGGCCTCCAGCCCCTACTACGAGCTGCACCGCAAGTACTGCGCACGTGGGGCCGGCTCGATCCTCACCTTCGACCTGCCCGGCGGGCGCGAGGCGGGGGCCGCCTTCATCGACGCCCTGGGCCTGTTCTCCAACCTGGCCAACATCGGCGACGTGCGCTCCCTGGCGGTCCACCCGGCCACCACCACACACTCCCAGCTCGACGACGCAGGCCTGGCCGCGGCCGGCATCAGCGCCGGGACCGTGCGCCTGAGCGTGGGGATCGAGCACATCGACGACATCCTGGCCGACCTCGAGCGGGGCCTTGAGGCGGCCCGGGCTATCGGGGCCTGAGGCGGCTTGTCATGAGTACGACCACGTCTTCCTCCTACCCCGTCTCCCGCAGCAGCACCGAGACCGAGCCCGCCGCGTACGGCGTCGGGACGGCCGCCTCCAAGCTGGTGGACCGCATGGCCGGCTCCCCCACCGGAGCTTGGCGGCCCGGGGACGAGCCGGGACGCCGTCGGTTCCTGGAGATCGGGGACCTTCCTCTGGAGTCCGGGGAGGTCCTGCCGGACACGGTCCTGGCTTTCGAGACCTGGGGGGAGCTGAGCCCGCAACGCGACAACGCGGTCCTCGTGCTGCACGCGCTGACCGGAGACTCCCACGTCACCGGCGAGGCCGGGCCCGGGCACCCGACGCCGGGCTGGTGGTCGGACCTAGTGGGGCCGGGGCGAGCAGTCGACACCGAGCGCTACTTCGTCGTGGCGGCCAACATCCTGGGCGGCTGCCAGGGCTCGACGGGCCCGTCGTCGACGGCGCCGGACGGGCGCCCCTGGGGGTCGCGCTTCCCGTGGCTGACCACGCGCGACGCCGTGGAGGCCGAGGCCCGCCTGGCCGACGCCCTGGGGATCGAGGTCTTCCACCTCGTCATCGGGGCGTCACTGGGCGGGCACCGGGCGATCGAGTGGGGGGTCACCCACCCGCAGCGGGTGCGCAACCTGGCGCTGGTGGCCACGGGTGCCTCAACAACCGCCGACCAGCTGGCCTGGTGCCACCTGCAGGAGCTGGCGATCGTGGCCGACCCCTTCTTCTTCGACGGCGACTACTACTCCCACTCGGTGGGGCCGGTACGGGGGCTGGGGCTGGCGCGGGCGCTGGCGCACACCACCTACCGCAGCGCCGCCGAGCTGGATGAACGCTTCGGGCGGCGCCACCAGGGCGAGGAGGACCCGGCCGTGGGCGGGCGTTACCAGGTGGAGTCCTATCTGGACTACCACGCCGGCAAGCTGCTGGCGCGCTTCGACGCCAACACCTACCTCATCGTCACCCACTCGATGATGGTGCACGACGTCGGCACCGGGCGCGGAGGTATCGAGGCGGCACTGGCGACCGTGCAGGCGCGCACGCTCGTGGTGGACGTGGACTCCGACCGGCTCTTCCTGCCCGCCCAGGCCGAGGAGCTGGCCGGAGGCATCCCTGGCGCGAGGCGCGAGACGATCACCTCCCTGCACGGGCACGACGGCTTCCTCATCGAAGCCGAGCAGATGGACGCCATCCTGCGCGACTTCCTGGCCGGGGCATAGACATCAACATTTTCTTCACAGACGACGCGGCTCCGGGTCGTCTATGAAGTTCTTGTCGGTGAGTGAAGAATCGGTGAGCGAGAAAACCGTCTTGGCACCTGTCGTCAGCTCCCGGTGGGATCATGGGGGCGTGAACGCAACGACCGAGCACGCGCCGGTGGACGCCTGGGGACCGGACTTCCTGGGTCCGGGCTTCGAGGCCCGTACCCTGGAGCTGCTGCCCGACGACGAGGACGACGGGGCCGTCGCCACCCTGGTGCGCCACCTACCGGCCCTCGACCCCGGTGCACTACCGGGCACCCCCACCACCCCCGCCTTCATCTACCTCTACCTGCACGGCTGGAACGACTACTTCTTCCAGACCCACCTGGCCCGCGAGATCTCCCGTTTGGGCGGAGCCTTCTACGCTCTGGACCTGCGCCGCTACGGCCGCTCCTGGCGCGAGGGCCAGATGCTGGGCTGGTGCACCTCTCTGGCCGAGTACGACGAGGACCTGGGGCTGGCCCTGTCCGCCATCCGCGCCGACCAGGGCTGGGAGACCGAGGTCGTCCTGTCCGGTCACTCCACCGGCGGTCTTGTCGCCTCCCTGTGGGCCGATCGCCACCCGGGGGCCCTGCGCGCCCTGGTTCTGAACTCCGCCTGGCTCTCGCTCCAGGGCTCCGAGCTCGTGCGCACCGTCGGCGACCCGGTCCTGCGCACCCTGGCGCTGCGCGATCCGCGCATGTCGATCCTCGACGGCTGGGTCGACCCGGCGCGTGCCTTCTCCATCACCGATGGCTGGGATCCCGAGCGCGACGGCGAGCTGCCCGATCCCACCTGGGCCGACGACCCCTACGTCACCGGCTGGGACATCAACCCCGCCTGGTCCATCAAGCCCTCCGCGCCCGTGCGCGTCGGCTGGCTCCAGGCCGTCATGGAGGGCCACAACCGCGTCGCCCAGGGCCTGGACATCCGCTGCCCGGTACTGTCCATGGGCGCAGCCACCACCCGGCTCGGAGTGACGTGGATGCCGGAGTCCAGGAGTGCGGACACAATCATCGACGCCGACGCCACCGCCCGCCGCGCCGTCATGCTCGGCAAGCTGGTGACCATCGCGCGATTCCCCAGCGGCGTCCACGACCTCACCCTGTCCGAGCCGCCCGTGCGCGAGCAGGTCTTCTCCGCCCTGCGCCGCTGGATGTCCGCCTACGTGCTGCGCTGAGCTCTGCCCGGCAGGCGGCTCAGGCCAGCCCGTTGCGGTAGGCCCACACGACGGCCTGGACCCGGTCGCGGGCGCCGATCTTGGGCAGGATCCGCGTCAGGTGCGACTTGACCGTGCTGGTCTCCACAATGAGCTCTGCGGCGATCTCCGCGTTCGACATGCCGCCGGCCAGGAGCTGGACGACCTCGCGCTCCCGCTCGGTGAGCACGCCGAGCGCCTCCCGGTTCTCGACCCTGCCCTGGCGGCGGGCGAACTCGGCGATCACCCGGCGGGTGACGCTTTGGTCCACCAGGCCGTAGCCCGAGGCCAGGCGGCGCACGGCGTCGACCAGCTCCTCGGGTTCGCAGTCCTTGAGGATGAACCCGTCGGCCCCGGCCTCCAGCGCGCCGAAGACGTCGGCGTCCATGTCGAAGGTGGTGACGACCAGGACCGACGGGGTGCCGCCCTCCCGCTCGGAGACGATCTGGCGCGTGGCCGTCAGGCCGTCCCCCTCGGACATGCGCAGGTCCATGCACACGACGTCGGGCCGGGTCGCCCGCACCACGCGCACCGCCTCCCTGCCGCCGGAGGCCTCACCCACCACTGTGATGTCCTCGTTCTCCTCCAGCAGGATGCGGAAGCCGGCGCGGATCACCGCCTGGTCATCCACCAGTACCACCCTGATCACGCGTCCTCCTCCTGTGCCAGCGGCAGGACCAAACGTACCCGCCAGCCGCCGCCCTCCACCGGGCCGGCGTGGAGAGAGCCGCCGACGGCGTCGGTCCTCTCCCGCATGACCGCCAGGCCGGTGCCGCCGCCACCGGGGTCGGTCGACGGCCGACGAGCCGGGCCGTTGAGAACGCTCAGCTCGAGGGAATCCTCAGCTCTCCTCAGCTCCACCGTGATCGGAGAGCCCGGAGCGTGCTGCAGGGCGTTGCTGATCGCCTGCTGCACCACCCGGAAGACGGCGGTGTCGGCGAGCGGCGAAAGGAACAGCGCATCGCCGACATCCGCCTCATCGGCCCCACCGCTGAGGATTCCACCGTCGAGCAACTCGATATCGACGCCGAGCTCCCGGGTGGAGGCGACCAGCTCTGGCAGGTCGCGCAGCCCAGGCGAAGACTCCTCGGCCTCCTTGTCACTGCGCAGCAGTCCCACCACGGAGCGGAGCCCGGAGAGGGTCTCCTTGGCCTGCCGGCGCAGCTGCTGAGCTGCGTCCCTGGCCGTCTGAGGGTCGCGGTCGATCAGTCGCTCGAGCGCGGCCGCCTGCACGACGATCCCGGCCAGGTGGTGGGCGGCGACGTCGTGCAGCTCACCGGCCAGGCGGCGGCGCTCCTGGATGAGGGCCACCTCCAGCTGCCGTCCATGCTCACGTCTGAGAAGCTCCTGGCGGGAGTGCTCGTACCTGCGGCTGCTGGCCAGCGCCGCCCCGCCCAACATCGGCACCAGGTAGATCGCCAGCGTCACCAGGGCATTGACCATGTGCAGCTGCCACGGCTCGGGGGATCGTCGCCAGATGTCGATCGCCGAGTAGGCCAGTGACAGTGCGGTCAGGACAGCCGCCGTTCGACGCAGAGGAAACCGCATCCCCATGCCGAAGGACACGACGAGCTGGCCGTATCCGCTGGCGACGTAGCCTGCGGGAAGCAGCAATGCCGTCGCCACCTCCGCCGACCAGACCAGCGCCTGGCACAGCAGGGGGCGACTGCGCCACAGCACGAGGGCCAGCCCCTCGGCCGCGAGCGGAATCGCCGTCGCGGCGAACCACGGCCGGGGGCCGGCCGGCACCGAGGTGCTCGCAAGAAACGCCACCGTCGGCTGAACCACTGCGGAGGTGAGAGCCAGCAGCACGTCGTTGCGCCGGATCGAGACAGGGTTGGTGGGAACGGACAGGCTCATGGCTGCATTGTCATCGACGGACACCGACCTCAACGTCCCCCGGTCACATCCCGAGGCTGGGTACCAGGGCGTTGCCGGCCCAGGCCCACCAGGCCAGCGCCACCAGTGCCGCCAGGAGAACAACCGACATGGTGACTCGCCGCCAGCCCGCTCGGCGCCTCAGGGCGATGACCAGGTCAGCCGCCGCCGGAATGACGGCCACCACCCCCAGGGCCTGGAGGACCTGAGCGCCCCGAATCACCGGGACAAGCCAAGTTAAAGAACCGTTGGACGATAACCCTTTGGAGATAGTGGCGAGCAACAAGATCCAGGTGAGTTGGGCGGCCAGCGCCAGAGCCCCGCCGCCCCGAGCCACACGGGTCAACCACGGCAACGGAGCGCTGACCTCCTGGCCCCGTTTGAGGGCCCGCCGTCGTCGCAGGGCACCGACCGGCCAGGCCACCGTCACCACCAGCAGCAGGACCAGGCAGACACCGAACACGGGAGCAAGCGCCTGCTGGACCGGTGTCACAGGGATCAGGGTCAGCGCCGGTCCTAGGCTCAGGCTGACGACCTTGCCGTCCTTGACCTGAGCGGCAATGGCGCCGGCACCGTCAACCTGCCGCCAGACCCAAGGCTCAACCTCAACATACTGGGTCTCATCGAGTATGAGCTTCCCTCCACCCGTGTGCTCGATCGTGACCGGGGAGAATGCGGGCATCCAGGCGGACAGGAAGGTGGTCCAGGGGGACCTGCTGGGTACGTAGGTGCCGGCTACCTGGTGGGCGTGCTCGGCGGAGTCCTTGCTTCCGGAGGCCTTGACTGTCTCGCCGGGAAAGTAACGGTCGGCGAAGCCCTGAGCCAGGTCCTCCCGCAAAGTCCTCGACGATTCGTTGCCGTCACCGTTGTAGGAGATGAAGATGCCGGTCTTCTCCTCGGGGTAGAGCTCGAACTTGGAGTGCCAGCCCTGGTTGTCTCCGCCGTGCTCAACGATGCGCCGGCCGTGACGGGTGAGCTCGAAGTAGCCCAGGCCCATCTCCCCGGCCTTGGCCCGGTTGCCGAGCCGCTCCTCCCCCAGCCCAGGAGACCACATCTGCTCCCAGGTCTCCTCACGCAACAGCTTGGGCGAGCGACTCAGCTGAGCGTTCATGAAGGCCGCGAAGTCCGGTGCTGAGACGGTCAGCGAGCCGGCCGGGAAGTCACCCATGACCTCGAAGGGGACCTCCTCACCCGTGGAGGTGTAGCCCGGCCCCAGAGAACCGGCCATATCCTTGGGCAGGGGCTGCTCGTAGGTGGAGGAGGTCATCCCCGCCGGCTCCAGGACGTGCTCACGCACATAGGCCTCAAAAGGCTGACCACTGACCCGCTGCACGATGTAACCGGCCAGCGCCATGCCGTAGTTGGAGTAGCCCGGGGTAGTACCCGGCGCGAAGACCTGGGCCGGCGGATCGTTCTTGACGTAGGCCTCCAGATCCGTCGTCGGGGTGAGGCTGCCGTGTTCATCGAAGCCTGCTGAGTGGGTCAGCAGGTGACGCAGGGTCAGAGGCTCATCGAAGCGCCGCTCGATCTCAAAGTCCAGGTAGGCACTGATGTCGGTGTCGAGGTCCAGCTTGCCCTGCTCCACCAGCTGCATCGCCGCAATAGAGGTCGGGATCTTGGAGACCGAAGCCACCCGGAACAAAGACCTCTGCGGATCCACGGCCACCGGCTGCCCGCCGGAGGCGCCCGTGTCGGCCCAGCCGTAGCCGCGGGTGGTCACCACCTGACCGTCCTTGACTACGGTCACCACGGCACCCGGGATATCCCCGTTCTTCAAGGCATCGGGCAGTTTTCCATCCAACCAGGCATTGACATCCTCGGCCGTGAGCTGATGCTCCCCCGCAGGCGGCTCACGCGGCGGCAGACCGGCCGACGACGACGTCGAGCCGCAGGCGGTCAGTAGGGACAGCGAGGCCAACAGGGCCACCACGACCAGGGCCATGGCCCTGCGCGTCACGTTCATGATCATCTCCCCGGCCCGCGTGGTCGGGAAGCCGCGAGCCGCCTCCAGACTCGCGGCACCGGGCGGCTCTCCTCTACGGGCGCAGGACGTCAGGGGGCTTACGACCTACGACGTAAGGGGACCAACCACACGGGTGAGACGGCCGGGAAATCACCCCACAGGCGCACCGGCCGGGCGGTTCAGGAGCTGCGATCAGCCAGGTCATCGCGCAGGTCGCCCAGGTGGGCGCCGCGTACCCCCACGCGCCACACGCGCCAGCCATCGGCGTCGGTGACGTCCTGGGCGGCGTTGGCGGCCGACGTCGGGTCGGTGAAGGAGCGCCCGTCGGACAGGGTAATGACGCCCTCCACCGAGAGCATCGCCTCGTGGTAGATGCCCCGGCGCAGCCGCTGCCAGATGAGCTGGGTCGGTTCCCCGAGTGTGGCCGCCACGGCCGCCAGCTCCGCGGTCTCTTGGACCACGAGGGACTTCGACGGATCCCCGCCGAGGGCCTCGGCCACCGGGTCGAGTGCATCGGCAGATCCGCGCAGGGGCTCCCACGACACCAGGGGCACTGCCCCGGTGGGCTCGGCCGGGCGCGCCTCGTTGGGGGCCACGGTGGACCAGGCCTCGGCGGCCTGCGCCGAGTGCTCACCGGTCTCGGAAGCTCCTGAGACAGCGGCGGGCGTCGTCGCGGCATGCGAGGTGGGCGAGGAAGGGGCATCGTTCTGGGACGGGGGCCGTGTCGCCCGCGAGCGCCGTCCCATTCGGCTGCGGGAATCGTCTTTGCGCCAGGCCCCAGACGCCTCGGAGTCGCCTGCGGAGGTATGCGAGGCTGCTGTGCCACGTGTTCCACCGGCAACAG
>NZ_JH470356.1:63238-65396 GCF_000239715.1 Actinomyces sp. oral taxon 849 str. F0330
CCACGCCGCCGGCCAGCGCCGCAACGGCCCGCGCCTGAGCACCGGCGTCATCAGCAGGATCGGCATCATCAGCGTCATCAGCAGGGTCGGCGTCGTCGGCACGGTCGTCGTCCGTTTCAAGATCGTCACCCAGGTCAATGGTGATGGGGCCGGTCAGGGAGTCCCCGCTGAGGATGTCGGCCAGGTCCCGGCCGACGCCGACGCCGGCAGTCTTGTCAGCACCGCTATCAGTGCCATATGCGCCGGGCCGCTCACCATCATCCTTGCCGTCTGGGGCGTCCTCGTCGTCGCCATCGCGGTCGCCATCGCGGTCGGCACCGCCGTGCCCGTTCTCGAAGTCAGATGCGGCGGTGCGGGGCTGAGGCTCAGCACCGCCGACGATGTCGGGGTCATCGGCGGCAGCACCGGCTGAGGCATCCGTATGAGATTCGGGCGGGTCACCCGCCGTGTCGGGCCCGTCTGCCCCAGAGGCATTATCGGAGCTGTCGCCGGATGCGCCATGGGCGTTGTCATCGGCGATGTCCTCGGCCGATTCCCGGGCCCGGTCCTCGTCCCTGGCCTCCGCCCGCCCCTGGGCCGCCAGGGCATGCACCTGTGGCTGCTCGGCGGTCACGGCCACCGGCTCGAACAGCTCGGAGAGCGCATCGGCGGCGCCCGATGCGGCGAAAGCCCCCGCGGGGATGGCTCCGCCGCCGTCTGCGCCGGGGTCTGCATCGAGGTCTCCGACGGGTTCCGGCGGCAGGACGATCTCGATGGGGCCGGTCACCGGGCTCGTCTGCTCAACCTGCTCGGAGGCGTCGACGGCGCGCGAGCCGTCCGCGCCCGCAGCGCCGGCAGAACCTGCCAGAGCCGGGCGGGGCGCGCGGGCCACGAGCAGTGGCCCGCCCGAGGCCACGTCCATCCCCGAGATCTTCTCCACGACGACGACGATGCGCGACTCATCCACGATGCGCACGTCCACCTCGTGGATCTCCAGGCCAGAGGAGGCCAGGACGCCCAGCCCCCCGACGACGTCGGGCTCCAGGGCGGCGCTCAGGATCGTTAGCCGCGGCCCGGGCTCGACCTGGGCCGGCATGGCCTCGCGGAACTCGTTCCAGTCCTCGCTGAAGGCCCCCAGCCCGCCCGCGTACCTGCTGGCAATCTCGCGTCGGCCTGCGGCGGCGGCCTGGGTCAGGCGCGACATGGCGGCCAGCAGCCCGGCGGAGTCGACGCGTTCAAGGACCTCGACGACGACGACCTGCCCGGTGGCATCCAGAGCGGTCAGGCTCGCTCCGCCGTCGATCTCATCCCAGGACAGCGGGAAGAGCGGACGACGCAGGACGTCGACGATTTGACGCTGAATGGCGACCAGGCTGTGAGACAGTGTGATGGAATCGGCGGAGCGTCCCAGGCGCACGGGCAGGAGGTGGTTGCCATCAAGCTCGTACATGGCCATGGATGGGGCCGCCTTTCCTCGTCGTCCTGCTCCGCGATGGCCTCCAGCACGGGCAGGCACGCGAACAGACGAATGCACGGTCGAGCCGTCCGTCACCGCAGCGCCCAGCCATCCTGTCACGACCGCTAGCACACGGCAGACTATCTCATCACAGCAACGCTGGGTGGTCCACCGAGCCTGTACGCCGGACCCGAAACAGTGACAAAACCGCCGCCCTGCGGGGCGCTCGGGGGTTTCTCTCAGGGGCGCCCCCGACTCTCGGAGAGACCGGTCTCATGGTCATATCCCCCTCGAGGGGGATGAGGATGCCTACGAAGTGGATAAGAATGTCGGCTGGCCGGTCCCCTCCGGCCCGACCCTCTGCGGTACCTTCGGGCATCCCATGAGCCCTTCTGGTCTCCGCCGCTCACCGGTGGGCCCCGGCCCTGGGGAACCAACCGGTCTTTATCCGCCGCCAACCTCTCATCACCTACCGTCTGAGGAGTGTTCATGCCGTCGGCCCCGTCCAGTACAGCTCCCCCGGACGTGCCCGAGAACGCGCCCTCCCCGGCGTCCTCCGCCGTCTCCTCGCAGCCACCTGCGGCGCCTCCCTCCCAGAAGGCCCCCGACACATCCACCGTTCCGACGACGCCCGCCGCCCGGCCCTCCCGCCTGATCGCGTACGCGCACCGGGCCTGGCGGGACACGCGCGCCTGGCTGGCCCCCGCACCGGCCGCCACCGCC
>NZ_JH470356.1:65933-87195 GCF_000239715.1 Actinomyces sp. oral taxon 849 str. F0330
ACCGGGGGCGAGATCGCCCTGTCCGCCTACATCCACCAGCCCCAGCGCGTGTGGACCCTGCTGACCGCCTGGGCCGCCCCAGGCCACCTGCTGCCGGTCTCAGGCGCCATCGTGCTGCTGTCCATCGGCGTCCTGCTGGAACGGCTCCTGGGCACGCAGCGGTGGCTGGTGACGAGCATCGTCTCCTCCGCCGGGGGGATCGCCCTGGCCCAGGCGTTCTACCCGCTCATCGGGCGCGTGTGGGAGGCCTGGCCGCCCTTCCTCATCCACGCCCCCATCCACGGCGTCGGCCTGCCCATCACCGGTATCGTGGCGGCCTCCACCAGCGTCATGCGCCCGTCCTGGCGGCGGCGCGTGCGCCTGGTCATGTTCGCCGTCCTCGGCGTCTCGGCCGCCGTCAGCGGCACCGTCGGGACCCTGGCCCGTCTGGGATCGGGCGCCGTCGGCCTCGTCCTGGGGATCGCATTGGAACGCGGTCAGAAGACGGCGCCGTCCCAGGAGCTGCCCCGGCGCGTGGAGCGCGAGCTCGTGGCCTTCCTGGTGGCCTGCTGGTCGGTGAGCTGCGCCCTGGCGGTCCTGAGCAACGCCGCCGGCCCCCTGGCCGACGCGCGCTTCGGACTGACCCCCGCGATCCTGCCCAAGAACGCCGCCATCTCCCCGGTCGAACTGCTCCTGCTGTGCATGCCGACCTTCCTCCAACTCGTCCTGGCCGACGGCCTGCGCCGCGGACGCCGCTCAGCGGCACTGGGCACCATCCTCCTCCAGACCTTCCTGGGGGCCTGCGCAGCCATGTTCGCCCTCGTAGAGAAGCTCGACGCCCAGCATCCCGAGCCCGCTTCCGAGACGGCCCAGACCCTGCCCAGCTGGGTGCATTCCGGCCACCTGCTGGTCCCCCTGCTGCTCAACATCGTGGTCATCGGCCTCGTGTGCTGGAAGATGGGCTGCTTCACCCTGAGATCACGTCCCGGGGTTCTCTACCGCGCCGTCGTGGCCTGGGCCCTCACCGTCGTCGGCGGGGCCACCATCGCCGTGTTCGGGGGCCTGCTCATCTCCCGGGACTTCTCCCCCTACGCGAGCTGGCCCGATCTGCTAGAGACCTACCTGTCCTACCTTCTGCCCGTGGGTACCGGCGGCGTCATGGGCCTCATCGTCGAGCCCCTGACCCCGATGGCCCACCTCATCACCAAGGGGACGCCGGTTCTGGTGTGGATCCTGACGATCCTGTGGGTGTGGCTGGCCCAGTCGGCGCCTGCCCGCACTCCGGTGGCCAGCCGCGAGCAGCTCACCGAGCTGGTACGCACCCGCGGCGCCGGAACACTGGGCTGGATGCTCACCTGGGAGGGCAACGAGGCCTGGGTTAACGAGGCCGGCACGGCCGGCTTCTCCTACCGTCCCAGCCGCGACGTGGCCCTGACGGTCGGGGATCCGGCCGCCGACGACGCCGAGGTCGCCCAGGCGGTGCGCGACTTCGCGGACTTCGCCACCGACGCCGGACTCATCCCGGCCCTCTACTCGGTGCACGCCCCGGCGATGGAAGCGGCCCGCGACATGGGCTGGACGATCATGCAGGTGGCCGAGGAGGCCCTCCTGGACCTTCCGGACCTGGCCTTCCGCGGCAAGGCCTACCAGGACGTGCGCACGGCTCTCAACCACGCCCGCAAGGAGGGCATTGAGACCGTGTGGACCAGCTTCTGCGACTGCCCTGCGGGCCAGCGCGACCAGATCCGCGCCATCTCCCAGGCCTGGGCCAGTGACAAGCCCCTGCCGGAGATGGGATTCACACTCGGCGGTCTGGCCGAGCTCGACGACTCCGAGACGCGCCTGCTGCTGGCCGTCGACGCCGACGGCACCGTCCAGGGCGTCACCTCCTGGCTGCCGGTCTACCGCAACGGGAAGGTCATCGGCCTGACCCTGGACTTCATGCGGCGCCGCGAAGGCGGCTTCCGCCCCGTCATGGAGTTCCTCATCGGGCGCGCCGCCCAGGACGCCCAGGCCGAGGGCCTGGAGATCCTCTCCCTGTCCGGGGCGCCGCTGACCCGCTCCGCCCCGGCCGACGGCGGCACCTCCTCGCGCTTCGATCCGCTCATCGACCTGCTGGCCTCCGTGCTGGAGCCGGCCTACGGCTTCGGCTCCCTGCACGCCTACAAGCGCAAGTTCAAGCCTCGGGCGGTGCCCATGTACCTGGCAGTCCCCGACCTGGTGGACCTGCCCACTGTGGGGATCGCGATCGCCCGCGCCTATCTGCCCGATCTCAAGCCCTCACAGACCGCCCGCTTCGCCCAGGTGCTCATGAACCGCGACTAAGACCCGGCGCAGCACAGACGACGCAGCCGGCCGGCTCAGACCTTCGGGTCGAACCGGCCGGCTGCGCCACACACTGGTTCCCGACCGCTACTCGTCCTTGTCCTCGACGGCCGCGCGCCCGGCCTCCAGGCGGGCCACCGGCACGCGGAAGGGCGAGCAGGAGACGTAGTCCAGGCCCACGCGGTGGAAGAAGATGATGGACTCGGGGTCGCCGCCGTGCTCACCGCACACGCCCATCTTCATCTTCGGTTTGGTGGAGCGGCCGCCCTCGACGCCCAGACTCACCATGCCGCCCACGCCGTCGACGTCGATGGTCTCGAAGGGGGAGATCCCGAAGATGCCGTCGTCGATGTAGCGGCCCACGAAGGATGACTCGACATCGTCGCGCGAGAAGCCCCACGTGGTCTGGGTCAGGTCGTTGGTGCCGAAGGAGAAGAAGTCCGCCTCCTGGGCGATGTGGGCGGCGGTGACGGCCGCGCGCGGCAGCTCGATCATGCAGCCCACCGGGAAGTCGAGGGCGTAGCCGGAGGCCTGGGAGACCTCCCGCAGCACCTGCTCCACGCGCTCGCGCGCCAGCTGGAGCTCGCGCACCGAGCCGATGAGCGGGATCATGATCTCCGGGTGCGGGTCGCCGCCGGCCTTGAGGCGCTCGACGGCGGCCTCGGCGATGGCGCGCACCTGGAGCTCGATGAGGCCCGGCATGGTCAGCAGCAGGCGGACCCCGCGCAGGCCGAGCATCGGGTTGGCCTCGTGGCTCTTGCGCACCACGGCCAGGAGCTCCTCGTCGGCCGGGTCCAGCTCGCCGCGCTCGCGGTCGACGGCCACCTTGACGCTCAGCTCGGTCAGGTCCGGCAGGAACTCGTGCAGCGGCGGGTCGATGAGGCGCACCGTCATGGGCTTGCCGTTCATCGTCTCGAACATCTGGATGAAGTCGCCCTTCTGCAGCGGCAGGAGGGCGGCCAGGGCGGCCTCGCGCTCGGCGTCGGAGGAGGCCAGGATGAGGTTCTGGACGAACTGCTTGCGCTCGCCCAGGAACATGTGCTCGGTGCGGCACAGCCCCACGCCCTGGGCGCCGCGGTGGATGGCGTGGCGGGCGTCGTCGGGGGTGTCGGCGTTGGCGCGCACCTGAAGGCGGCGGACCTCATCGGCGTGGCGCATGAGGCGGTCCACGGCGGTGACGAGCTCGCGGGTGTCCTCGTCTCCGGCCGCCTTGAGCGCCTCGTCCAGGCCTCGGCGCAGGTAGGTCATGACCGGGGAGTCGACGACGCCGACCTCACCGAGGAAGACCTCGCCGGTGGTGCCGTCGATGGCGATGATGTCCTCACTGGTGAGGACTTCCTCGCGCCCCGCGATGCGCAGGGTCTTGCCGGCGGAGTCGACCTCGAGGGCCTCGGCGCCGCACACGCAGGTCTTGCCCATGCCGCGGGCGACGACGGCGGCGTGGCTGGTCTTGCCGCCGCGGGCCGTGAGCACGCCGGCGGCCGCGACCATGCCGGGCAGGTCGTCGGGGTTGGTCTCGCGGCGCACGAGGATGACGGAGTCGCCCTTCTCGGCGCGCGAGACGGCCTCGTCGTTGTCGAAGGCGATGTAGCCCACGGCGGCGCCCGGGGAGGCGGCCATGGCGCGGGTGAGCAGGTCGCGGCTGGAGTCGTCGTCGAACTGGGGGAACATCAGCTGGGTGAGCTGCTCGCCGGAGACGCGGGTGAGGGCCTCATCCATGGTGATGAGCTTTTCGTCCACGAGCTGGGTGGCCACACGGAAGGCGGCCGCGGCGGTGCGCTTGCCCACGCGGGTCTGGAGCATCCACAGCTTGCCACGCTCGATGGTGAACTCGATGTCGCACAGGTCGCGGTAGTGGGTCTCCAGGCGGCGCATGATGGAGCGCAGCTCGTCGTAGGAGGCCTTGTCCAGGCGCTCGAGGTCGGCCAGGGACAGGGTGTTGCGGATACCGGCGACGACATCCTCGCCCTGGGCGTTGACCAGGTAGTCGCCGTAGACGCCGGTGCGCCCGGTGGAGGGGTCGCGGGTGAAGCACACGCCGGTACCGGAGGTCTCCCCCATGTTGCCGAACACCATGGTGCACACGTTGACCGCGGTGCCCAGGTCGTGGGGGATCTTCTCGCGACGGCGGTAGATGTGGGCGCGCTCAGTGTTCCAGGAGCGGAAGACGGCCTCGGTGGCCATGTCCAGCTGGGAGCGGGGGTCCTGCGGGAAGTCGATGCCGGCGTGCTCCTTGACGATGGCCTTGTACTCCTCGACCAGCTCCTGGAGGGCGTCCACGGGGAGCTCGTAGTCCATGGAGACGCCCCGCGCGTCCTTCTTGGCGTCCAGGGCGTCGGAGAAGTGGTCGCCGTCGATGTCCAGGACGGTCTTGCCGAACATCTGGATGAGGCGGCGGTAGGAGTCCCAGGCGAAGCGCTCGTCGGAGCTGGCGGCGGCCAGTCCCTTGACGGAGACGTCGTTGAGGCCGATGTTGAGGACGGTCTCCATCATGCCGGGCATGGAGAACTTGGCGCCGCTTCGCACCGAGACGAGCAGGGGGTCCTCGGCGGCGCCGAGCTCGCGCCCCAGCTCCTCCTCGACTCCACGCAGAGCGGTGGTGACCTGGACCGAGAGCTCCTCGGGGACCTCGCCGCTGGCCAGGTAGGCGCGACATGCGTCGGTGGTGATGGTGAAGCCGGGGGGAACGGGGAGATCCAGCCGGGTCATCTCCGCCAGGTTCGCTCCCTTGCCTCCCAGGAGGTCCTTCTGGTCCTTGTCACCCTCGCTGAAGCGGTACACGTACTTGGGCATCGATGCCCCTTTCTGATTCGGGTCGTTCTCGGGTCTGACTCAGATCGTCCTGATGCAGGCGTGACGCGGCGACGCGTCGTTCACGATATGACTCTAGTGTGACTTCAGTCCTAGACCAAACACGCCGACTCCAGCGCGCCTCCTCCCGGCGCGCCCGCCTACGCCGCGGGGCTCGGCGGCATGGGCGGCCGACGTCGAGGGGAGGAGATTCAGGGAACGCCGAGCGCCGCGTCCCGGAGCGGGTCGGGGCGCGGGGCCACCCGGGCAGACGCAGCGCCACCATGCGCCCAGCCCGGCCCCACGTATCACAGGAGTTACGACAACTGCTCAAAACGGGTTCTTCGTGTCGTGGGGATGGGGTTGTGCGGGGCTTTCCTCGTCGGGGTCTCGGGGTACGTGGTCGTACGCGATCCCACCCGGTCGTACGTAAAACCGCGTGGTCGTACCCCCAGCGCACGCGGTCGTACGTAAAACCGCGCGGTCGTACCTTAGAGCCCCTCTAAGGTACGACCGCGCGCCGCCGGGTACGACCACGCGACGCCGAGTACGACCGCGCAGGACCCCGAGACGCCGAACCACCGGCACCCGCTCACCCCGACCACGCCCTCACACACGAAGAACCTCAAAACATAGCGGCGGATGCCCGCCACACTTCCGCGTGGCGGGCATCCGCCGCCGGTCCGATCGCGCAGGATCCGACGCGTGCGTCCGACGTCTATCCGGCGACTAGGGAACGACGACGAGGACGTCGCACTTCGACTTGCGGAGCACCTGGACGGAGACGGCTCCGAAGATGCGGCCGAACAGCGAATCGACGCCTTTGGATCCGACGATGACGAGGTCCGCCTCGGTCTCCAAGGTGACGAGGGTGACGGCATCGACCGCCGTGCCCTCGACGACGACGCCCTGGGCGAGGGCGACGCCGCGCTCAACGGCGGTATCACGCGCCTTCTCGACGACGGCGTAGGCCTGGTCCTCGGTGAGCCCGACCCGCACATCGGCGACGGGGGCAAACTCGTTGATGCGAGCCTTGTCCCGCGCCGAGACGGGGTCGAAGCCGGCGACGAGGAGAAGAGCGGCGTCGCACAGGCGAGCCATCTCGCAGGCGCGATCGATGACGTGGGTGTTCGCCTCGACATCGCCGACTCCGGCGACAATGGTGGTATAGGTCACGGATGACATCCTTTCGTGGGGCACCCGGTCAGGCCACGGCAGTCTCAGTGGCGGACACGGCGGCGGCGCGCACCCGCGGGTCCGCGTCCTTGACGGTGTCGATCCACTCGATGAGCAGACCGGCGATGACGAGGAAGACTGCGACGAAGAGCATGGCGTTGACCGGGTGATCGCCGAGCAGGTGCTTGTAAATGGGACCGAAGGTGAGGGTCTGGATGAACTGGGGGATGACGATCATCATATTGATAACGCCCATGTAGACGCCTCGGCGCTCCTTGCGGATCATCTCAATGGCCATGATGTAGGGTACGCCCGTAATAGAAGCCCAGGCCACACCAATGCCGATCATGGGCAGGTAGAGGACCGCGGTGTGGCCGGGGCTGCCGATGCGGGTGAGCAGGACCAGGCAGACGGCGGCGAGGCACAGCGCCGCGGTGTGGACGTGCTTGGGGCCGATGCGGTTGGACAGTCGCGCCAGGAAGAGGGCGACGACCGTGCAGGAGACGTAGTAGGCGACCATGAGCCCGGTGGCGAAGCCGGAGGCGTTGTTGAAGGCCTCGGTCTTGGCGTACCCCGGGTCGGACAGGTTCACGCCGAAGTAGGTGACGGCGCACATGAGGCCCAGGTACTGCCAGAAGACGTTCATGGCGTACCACTGGAAGAGGTAGACCAGGGCCATCTTCTTCAGGCCGCGGGGCATCTCGACGATGGCGACGCCGATGTCCTTGACGAAGCCGAAGGGGCCCTCCTCCCGCTTCTTGCGCTCGAGCTCGACCAAGCCCTCCGGCGTGGGCGGCAGCTCCTTGGTGGAGAGCACCGAGATGAGCACCGAGCCGATGGAGCACACCGAGCCCACCATGAAGGCGCCGAAGACCCAGTAGGGGATGCCGGCGGCGGTGGCGCCCGCCAGGGTCTTCTCCAGAACGACGAGGGTCCCGGCGGCCAGGGCCGAGCCGGCGCCGATGAACAGGGACTGGGCGAGGAAGCCCTTGGCGAGCTGCTTGGAGGGCAGGCGGTCGCCGATGAAGGCCCGGTAGGGCTCCATGGCCGTGTTGTTCGAGGCGTCCAGCAGCCACAGGCACAGCACCGCCATCCACACGGCGGTGACGAAGGGCATGAGGAACAGGAACACGGAGCAGCCGACGGCCCCGATCAGGAAGAAGGGCTTACGGCGTCCCCACTTCTCGCTCCAGGTCCGGTCCGAGAGCGCCCCGATGAGCGGTTGGATGAGCAGGCCGGTGACGGGTCCGGCCAGATTGAGGATGGGGATCTCGTCAGCGGAAGCCCCGAGGAACTGGTAGATGGGCGACATGGCGTTCTGCTGCATGCCGAAGGAGTACTGGATGCCGAAGAATCCGACGTTCATCAGCAGGATCTGAGCAGTGCTCATCATGGGCTTGTGCGCGATGTCCGCCGCGCTATTCTGGGAAGTCTGTGCCATAGGTCATCCTCGTCCTGGGCCCTGTGGAACTCTGTCGACGCCGCCCGAGACGGACGCCGCGCTTCCTGCCCGAGAGAACGCTGTACGGGACGGCGGGGATCTCAGGAAGTCAAGCAGGTCAATGATCCACCCAACATGACTAACGTTTGACAGGTCTTTAGTCCCATTATCGGATCTCGCACGAGCCGGACCGGGTCATGACTCAGGCACGCAGAGCGATCATCCCACGATGCGCGCTGAGGCGCACCTCCAGAGCCAGCGCCTCACCGTCCGGGTCCCCGGTGGGCCCCGGTGACCTGAGGCCCGCCGGGAGACGCACGGTGCCGCCTCCCTCCTCGCCGAGCGCGACGGCGGCCACTCCGCCCTCGAACTCGCGCACCCAGGCGCCCGAGGTCCTCCGGGGCCGTCCCAGCGGGCGCCCCAGGTCGGCGTCGAGGGCGGGGAACCAGGGAGTGCGCGAGTAGTCGTCGTGACCGGTGGCCGTGTAGGCGCCCTCCCCTCCCCCGAAGACCCAGAAGGCCGCCAGCCCGTAGAGGCCGGGGGACGTGCGGGCACCGGACATGGAGCCGCCGCCCCCGCCGTCGGGCGTGCGCACGATGGACAGGCCCGGCCCTCGCAGCTCGTGAATCTGGGCCAGGGCCGTGGCCTCATCGAAGAGGTGATGGTCCCCCCAGCCCAGCCAGCACTCGTCGAAGCCACCACCCCAGGCCGAGTGGCGCTCCCAGCGGCCGGGTTCCCGGCGGGCCTCGGCCACGTTGGGGATGAGGATCTTGCCGACGCCGTTGAGGCCGGCACCGGCCTGGTCCACGAAGATGTTCAGCTCGGCGCGCAGGGCGGCGGTGTCGGCGATTCCGTCCAGGGGGAGGTCCAGGCCGTAGTAGTCGTCGAAGACGTCGTTGTCCGCCATGACGCCGTCGAAGGCGGTCTCAGCGGTGGCCTGGCAGACCTCCTCCACCCAGCGGGCGCGGTAGTCGGGGTCCCACACACGGGCCTGGAAGTGGCCGGGGTAGGTGTTCCACTCGACCAGGTCGCCGTTGTCACGCCTGGCGAGCCAACCGCGGCGGAGGGCCTCGCGGTAGGACAGCCCGGAGGCGCGCATGGAGTCCGGCTCGAAGTCCCGCGTGGAGGACAGGCACCGGTAGGCCAGGACCGTCATGTCCGGTCGCGCCTCCTTGAGGCGGGCTGCTGCCTCGGTCTCCCAGGGCTGGAGGATCGCGGCCCGGTAGTGGGCGATCGCGAAGTCCAGCTCCCCGGGCTCGAGCGGGTTTCCGTAACGGATCCAGGCGCCGACGCCGCCGGTGCTGCTCCTCATGCTCCTCCTCGGTCGGCGCGGGTACCGGTCTGCTCGCCGGCACCGCCCTGACGGTAGATCTTGTTGTAGGAGGCGTTGACCTTGACCAGGTCGTAGGCCGCCTCCACGCGGCCGCGGGCGTTGAGGCTCAGGCGCTCGTAGAGATCGACGTCGCTGATGACCTCCTGGACCTTGTCCGCCATGACGGCGGGGTCACCGGGCTCGATGATGATGCCGCAGGGGTCCCAGGTCTCCCCCTCGTCGGTGACGATCAAGTCCTCGACGACGGAGCGCACGGCGCCGACGTCGGTGCTCACCGTGGGGATGCCGGCCCCCATGGTCTCCAGGGAGACGACCGGCAGGCCCTCGTTGTAGCTGGGCAGGACGAACAGGTCGAACTCAGGCAGGAGCTCACGGACCTTGACGGTCCCGCGGATGGTGATGACGCTCTCCAGGCCCTGCTCGACGATGCGGGTGAGGCACTGCTCGAAGTAGGAGGGCATGTGCTCGGTGGGCCCACACACGTCCAGGTGGATGTTCAGGCCCCGGTCCACCATGAGGCGCACCGAGTCGATCATGTCCAGCAGCCCCTTGATGGGCACGACGCGGGCGATGTAGACGAGCTTCCACAGGTGCTTGTCCGCGCCCTCCTTCTTGATCTCCTCGATGGCGGCCAGGCGGGCGGCGTAGGAGGCGTCGAACTCCTTGGTGACGATGCCGTTGGGGATAACGATGGCCCGCCCGGAGTCGCCGCCGAGCTCGTTGGCCTCGGTGATGGCCCGCGGGTAGAGGTAGGTGGAGGCGTAGGCGTAGGGGTAGCACAGGCGCCCCATCTCCAGCCACCAGGCCATCCACATGCGCTCGCGACCGGTGACGTCGAAGGTGCGGTAGTCGGTGAGCTTGATGTTGAGGTCCAGCCTGCGCTCCAGGAGGGTGTTGACGGTGTCGCGCACGTAGAGGTTGTGCTCGGTCAGCAGCACCCGGGTGCCGTGCTCGCGGGCGGCGTTGACCCCCAGGAGCATGGCGTAGCCGGTGGTGTGGGCGTGGTAGACCTGGGCGCGCGGGACCGGCTCGGCCAGGACCGCGTAGGCCAGGGAGAAGAAGTCGCGCAGGCACCAGAAGATGTCGGTCATCGACATGCCCAGGTCGGGCATCATGTCGTGGTAGGCCTCCATGAACTCGCGCGTGCCCAGGATCGCCCAGATTGGGTAGCGCCGTGAGGCACTCAGGCCCTCGCTGATGAGGTCCCACAGCGGCTCGGTGCGGCCCTCCTGGGCCAGGGAGAGCATGGCGCCCAGGATGCGGCGGGACAGCTCGCGGCGCTGGCGGCGATTCATGCGCAGGTCGCGCGGGCGGGCGCGCAGGAAGTCCTCCTGGTGCTCCTCCATGGACAGGTAGAGGACCCTGACCCAGGCGACGTTGTCCGGCATGCCGTAGAGGTCCTTGCGCGGTGAGTTGGAGTCCCAGGTGATGTGGATGATCCCGAAGGTGAGTTCGGGGTTGCCGGTGATGATGTCGTGGACCACTGCGGAGACCCCTCCCTTGAGGTAGGGGTAGGTGGATTCCATGACGATGGCGACGTCGACGTCAACGTAGACGCCGTCCTCGGGAACGCCGTCGGGCAGGACGTCGGTGTCGGGTTCCGGCTCGGGCTCCTCGGGGGGCAGGGCGATCTCGGCGCTGCCTGCGGGAGCCTCCTCGGTGTTGGGCCCCGGCTCGGCGGTCTGCTGGGACAGGGGCAGCGCGGCGGCCTCGGAGGCGGCCGATGACACGGACTCCCAGGCGATGGGCGCCTGCGCGGCTGCGTCCCCGGCGCCGTCGAGCCCACCGGGATCAGTTGCGCCGGCGGCGGGGACGGCTTGCTCCTGCGGAGTCAGTACCGTCTCCTGGAAGGTCGCCGCCGCGGCGGGCGACGGCGGGATAATCCCATAAGTCGTCTCAGTAGAGGGCTCGGCGGGGGCCGGGGGCTCGATGGGGGCCGGAGACTCGACGAGGGCTGGAGACTCAGCGGGGGCTGGAGACTCGGCGGGTGCCGGGGGCTCGGCAGGTGCCGGAGACTCAGCGGGGGCGGACGGCGCGGCCGGGATATCCGGTGTGGCAGCGTGCTCCGGGGATGCGGTTCGCTCCGGGGCGGCGATTCGCATGGTTCCGAAGATCGGGGAGTCCAGAATCTCGGCGTCCCCGGAGGGCTCGGCCGGCTGAGGGCGCCGTGGGCGCGGCTGGACCACGCCGTAGCCGGCCGGGGCAGGGGCCTGGACGACGCCGTAGATCGGCGCCGCGGATATATCCGGGGTGGAGGCGGACTCGCTCACGGACTGGGTGGTGGGAGACTCCGCACGCCCGCCGGGCTCGGAGGTCACAGCGCCGTCCGTGCTCGGCGCGCTGGCAGGCGGCATCGTACTGGGAGGATCCGCCCGGTGCTGGCCGCGGCGGGTTCGGCGGTCGCCGGGCCTCTCGGCCTCGGCAGGGGCGCTGGGGACGCCGGCAGCGGCGGAGGCGCTGGGAGCGCTGCGGACACCGGAAGTGCTGCGAGAGCTGGCGGGACCGCTCAGTGCGCCGGCCCCACCCGTGGTGACGACGACGCCGTAGCCATCGGGGCCGACCTTGACTGTGGGACCCGCGTCCTGGCCCCGGTCGCCGATGCCGGGGGCGTCGTCGGGGCTGGGCATCGGGGCGTAGCCGCCGGCGGGGGCCGAGTAGTACAGCGGAAGACTCTCCAGTCGGGCGCGGAAGGAAGACGAGCTCACCAGGACATGGCCTTTCCCCAGAAGAAGGAGTACTCCGGTGCAGCCCACCGTTTACGGTAGAGCAGCAGGCCCAGCGCGCACAGAGCCAGGTCGACTCCGGCCAGCGGCAGGTAGGCGCTGGCACTCGCCACCCGCAGCAGCAGTGCCGCGGCGACGGCCACGTGGATGCCGGACAGGAGCAGAGCGGAGGTCGAGTCGCCGATGTGGTCGATCTCGTAGCTCAGGAGCGTCAGCACCGTGAACAGGGTCGAGGAGAGGCACACCTCGAGGACCAGGAGCACCTGCTCCGGAGCGATGAGCGCCATGGAGCAGACGACGACGATGACGCCCGCGGCCCCCACGACGCAGGCGCGGATGAGGCTGGCGTCCAGCAGCCGCCGCAGGGTGCGTCCGCGGTCGCGCAGGCTGGTCATGCCCTCGCGCTTGAGAACCGTCTGGAACAGGGCGATCTCGGTGTTGACCCGGGGCGCGGTGACCGCGAAGTAGTAGCAGTAGGCGACGACTGCGGGCTGGAGACACAGGTAGACCAGCGCCACGTCGAAGTCACGACCGGCGCCCAGGAAGAGGAAGAACTTGTCCGACCACAGCACTCCTCCCAGGATCGCACCCCGGAGCATGTCCTGCATGAGGATGCCGGTGGAGACCCCGCGGGGGCGCAGGATCTTGCCCAGCGATCGCCCCATGGACAGGATCTGGCTAAGTGCGCCCAGCAGCGGGGGCAGGTACCACCAGGTGGGCTCGGCGATGAGGGCGACGGCGTAGAAGAGCCATCCCACCGACCACAGCCGGCGCCGGCCCGAGACGTCGGCGACGATGAGCGACTGGACGAAGACGACGTGCAAGAGGAGGAGCATCGTGTGCACCCCCATGACGTGCAGGTTCCAGCCGGTCACGGCAGCCACGACGAGGATCTCCAGCGCCGTGGGGACGAGCGCCCACAGGAACAGGGCGGGCCAGATGGAGCAGTAGCGCTCCAGGACCGCCCGCGGTCCGCGCCCGAGCGAGTCGCCCAGGAGACGGTAGACGGGGGTGCCGATGATCTGACTGAGCCAGGGGACCGCCACCGACACGCTCAGGACGATGACCGGCAGGCCAGTGCCGTCGATCGTGTTGGCAGCCATCTTCTGGGACACGAACGGGAAGCTCAGGCCCAGCAGGATCGCCGGGGACATCCCCAGGAGCATCGCTGCCGCCCAGTGCCAGCGGGCCCCGGGGGCGATCCCTCCGCGCTTGAGCGCCCTGGTGGGGGGCGCCGTGATGAGCCCCAGACCGATGAGGACGGTAACGGCCAGAACGCTGATCGTTGCCTCCACCGGCCAGGCGACCCAGGCCAGCAACGCCGTCACAACACCGACAGCGCTCAGGGCCGCAGCAGAGTTGGCGGTCCGCAAGCGTGGGAAACGGTGCTGATGAAAATGTCGCGGTTCGTATCTGAGTTGTGTCATGGGAGTAGTGGCACCAATGATGCACGAGCACGCACGGGCGATCCGAGCCGAGTATTCAGTTGCGCGGGTGAGGAGAACAACGGCAGCCTGAATGAGGGCGGGCAGGTACGGACATTACGGACGAGTACGGGCAGAAGCGGTTGACTAACGGCCCCGCACGGTGCTGGGCCACGGCACCGACCGACCAAGTCCCAGGGACGACTTCCGTCGGAGCGCCACTCCACTGTATCGGTCAGATGACGAACAGGTGACGGTCAGGCCAAACTCTCAGTCCGTTCTCTTGGCGCACTCAGGCTTTATTAAACATTCACCCCGTTCGCTTCATCGCGCCATCAGGGCCTCATCCCGTAAATATGAGCGAATCTTCAACGCCATTCGCGAAGGCCGAGTGCACATCGAGACGGACATCACCTGAAGAAATGCGGCTGCGGAACAATTCCCCGGCGCCCAGCCCGACTGTGGCTGATATCAAACCGAGACATCGAAGGCGTCGCAGACGACAAGCGGACAAGACTCGACACGATGGGCCGCAACCCCGTCAGGGTTGCGGCCCATCGTGTCGGGTTCGCAAGAGGGCCCGGCCCTCTCGATGTCCTGTCAGTGCACCGGTTCAGCGACCGGGCTCGGCGGCCGGCGAGGCTCCGCCATCGCGGCTGATCGGCGCCGAGGGGATGCGCAGCGGGCCGGAGCCCCTTCCTCCGCCGCCGGCCGCGGCCTCCTCGGCCTCTCGCAGCGCGGCGACTTCGGCCTCGCCCTGCTCCCAGGGTTCGCCGCGGAAGATGAACTCGCCCAGGATGGACTCGCCCTCGGCGTCGACGATGACCTTCTGGCCCCGCTCGATCTCTCCGAAGAGGATCTTCTCGCTCAGGGCGTCCTCGATGTCGCGCTGAATGGCGCGGCGCAGCGGGCGGGCGCCGAGGACCGGATCGAAGCCTCGCTCAGCCAGGAGCTCCTTGGCGGCGTCGGTCAGCTCTATGGTCATCTGCTGCTCGGCCAGGCGCTTGTCGAGGCGCGCGATCATGAGGTCGACGATCTGGCGCACCTCCTCCTTGGTCAGCTGCGGGAAGACGATGAGATCGTCGACGCGGTTGAGGAACTCGGGCCGGAACTGCTGCTTGAGCTCGCGGTTGACGTGAGACTTCATCTCCTCGTAGTCCATGGCGCCGGACTCGGTGGACTGGAAGCCGGTGGCCACCGACTTGCCGATGTCCTTGGAGCCGAGGTTGGTGGTCATGATGATGACGGTGTTCTTGAAGTCCACCACGCGGCCCTGGGCGTCGGAGAGGTGCCCGTCCTCCAGGATCTGCAGCAGCGAGTTGAAGATGTCCGGGTGGGCCTTCTCGACCTCGTCGAACAGAACCACGGAGAAGGGCCGGCGGCGCACCTTCTCGGTGAGCTGGCCGCCCTCGTCGTAGCCGACGTAGCCGGGAGGGGCTCCGAAGAGGCGCGAGACCGTGTGCTTCTCGGCGAACTCGGACATGTCGAGCTGGATGAGGGCGTCCTCGTCGTCGAACAGGAACTCCGCCAGGGCCTTGGCCAGCTCGGTCTTCCCGACGCCGGTGGGGCCGGCGAAGATGAAGGAGCCGCCGGGGCGCTTGGGGTCCTTCAGTCCGGCGCGGGTGCGGCGGATCGACTTCGACAGCGCCTCGATGGCCTTGTTCTGGCCGATGATGCGCTTGTGGAGCTCGGACTCCATGTTGAGGAGCTTGGCGGACTCGGCCTCGGTCAGCTTGACCACCGGGATACCGGTGGACATGGCCAGGACCTCGGCGATGAGTGCCTCGTCGACCTCGGCGACCTGGTCCAGATCGCCGGACTTCCAGGCCTTCTCCTTGGCGGCGCGCTCGTCGCCCAGGCGACGCTCGTCGTCGCGCAGGGAGGCAGCACGTTCGAAGTCCTGGTCGTCGATCGCGGACTCCTTCTCCCGCTTGACCTCGGCGATCTTCTCGTCGATCTCGCGCAGCTCGGGCGGGGCAGTCATGCGGCGGATGCGCAGGCGGGCGCCAGCCTCGTCGACCAGGTCGATGGCCTTGTCCGGCAGGAAGCGGTCGTTAATGTAGCGGTCGGCGAGCTTGGCGGCGGCCTCGATAGCCTCGTCGGTGATGACGATGCGGTGGAAGGCCTCGTAGCGGTCGCGCAGGCCGGTGAGGATCCCGATGGTCTCCTCGATGCTGGGCTGGTCGACGGTCACCGGCTGGAAGCGGCGCTCCAGGGCGGCGTCCTTCTCGATCTTGCGGTACTCGTCCAGGGTGGTGGCCCCGATGGTCTGAAGCTCGCCGCGGGCCAGCATGGGCTTGAGGATGGAGGCTGCGTCGACGGCCCCCTCGGCGGCGCCAGCACCGACGAGCGTGTGGATCTCGTCGATGAACAGGACGATGTCGCCACGGGTGCGCACCTCCTTGAGGACCTTCTTGAGGCGCTCCTCGAAGTCGCCGCGGTAGCGCGAGCCGGCCACGAGCGAGCCCATATCCAGGGAGTAGAGCTGCTTGTCGCGCAGGGTCTCGGGGACGTCGCCGTGGACGATGGCCTGGCTCAGGCCCTCGACGACGGCGGTCTTGCCCACGCCAGGCTCCCCGATGAGGACGGGGTTGTTCTTGGTACGCCGGGAGAGGACCTGCATGACCCTCTCCATCTCCTTCTTGCGGCCGATAACCGGATCCAGCTTGCCCTCGCGGGCGGCGGCGGTGAGGTTGCGCCCGAACTGATCCAGGATGGCGCTGCCCGAGGGGGTGCCCTCCTTGGAAGGGCCGCCGGCGTTGACCGTCTCCTTGCCCTCGTAGCCCGAAAGCATCTGCATGACGGTCTGGCGCACACTGGAGAGATCGCCCCCGAGGTTGGTCAAGACCTGAGCGGCCACGCCCTCGCCCTCACGCAGCAGGCCGAGCAGCAGGTGCTCGGTGCCGATGTAGTTGTGGCCGAGCTGAAGGGCCTCGCGCATAGAGAGCTCGAAGACCTTCTTGCCGCGCGGCGTGAAGGGGATGTGGCCAGTGGGGGCGGACTGCCCCTCACCGATGATCTCGATGACCTGGGAGCGCACGGCGTCCAGGGAGATGTCCATAGACTCCAGCGCCTTGGCGGCAACTCCCTCGCCCTCGTGAATGAGGCCGAGAAGGAGGTGCTCGGTGCCGATGTAGTTGTGGTTCAGGGCCCGCGCCTCGTCCTGCGCAAGCACGACGACGCGGCGGGCGCGGTCGGTAAAGCGTTCAAACATCAGTAGTTCCTCCTCGGCACGTGCTCGGTGCGGTACCGCTCGTCCGGTGGTGGCGAGGGATGTCGCAGCGCCGTGGAGAGACGACGCTGGGAGCACGTGCTGACAAGGCTAACCAGCCGGATGCCTTGCCCATGCCCCTGTTCGCGGTAGGCGTGAGTCAGGCTTGAGCCGGGTCGGCTCATGCCTGGGCTCGCCTGCGCAGGCCCCACATCATCCCCCGAGTCATGAACCTGGCGACAGGGCGCATCGCCCACACCACCGCCGTCGTCGTGCCCCGGTGGGGCAGGTAGCGCTCCCGGATCCGCAAGCGGCAATGACCGGAGCCGTGATCGTCGAGCTTGTCGAGCACGAAGGCCCATGAGAAGTCGAAGTCCATGCCCACCCCGGGCGGCGCGACGCCGCCGTCGGAGGACAGGACAAGGCAGTGCCCGGGCTCCAGACGCGCGACGGTCAGGGCGGCGTCGGCGGCCAGACGCACCCGGTCGCCGACGGCGAGGTCCTGCCACCGCGACTCGATGCGCCAGGTATTGGTAATACCCACGCCCGCCAAACACTCAAGCAGATCGAAGCTGTAGAAACCGCCGCGCTCGTAGCCCAGCTGCACCAGCCATGGCCACACCGCCGTTGCCGGGGCGTCGATGTCGATCTGGTGGGTCTCGATGACGGTCGCCCCGGGCACCAGGTCGTCGCCGGGAAGCGGAAGCGAGTCATCCCCGCGCGGACGGCTGGCGCAGGCAGCCAGCACCAGCGCCCCCGAGCAGGCCCCGATGCCGGCGGTCATCAGGAGTGCGAGGCGGCAGTGCGAGCGGTTCATGAGGCCATCATCTCCGCTCACCGCCGCCTTCGCAGGTTCACCCTCTGCCTCGCGCCTTGTCCCTACCGGTCGCGTTCGTAGGGTGAGTCGCGCGGTCGTACCCTCTACCCCTCGAACGCACGACCTAAGGTACGAACTCGCGGGGGTCGCGGCCGAAGCGAAGCGCCCAGGACGCAGCGACGCGGCTCAGTCCAGCTCGAGCAGGCCCCGGCGCAGCGCCTCGGTGACGGCCGCCGTGCGCGAGTCGACGCCGAGCTTGGAGTAGGCGCGCAACAGGTGGGTCTTGACGGTGGCCTCGGTGATGTAGAGCTCGGCCCCGATCTGGCCGTTGGACAGTCCGCGCGAGACCGCCTGGAGGACCTGCTTCTCGCGCGGGGACAGGGTCACCGGCGCCTCCACCCGGCGGGAGGATCCGAATGCGCCGTGCCCGGCGCCCCGCGCCACCCCCACCAAGCCGGGTTGTGACGGCCGGGCTCAGCGCGCTACGGCCCACGGCGGCGGAGAGCACGGCGGCGATGATGTCCTCGCGCGGGGAGTCCTTGAGGAGATAGCCGATGGCACCGGCCTCGACGGCGCGCAGGATATCCCCGTCGGTGTCGTAGGTCGTCAGGACCACGACGCGGGGCGCAGCGGGACGCGCGGAGATCCGGCGGGTGGCCTCGACGCCGTCGACGCCGGGCATGCGCAGGTCCATGAGGACCACGTCGGGGGCGAGCGCGGCGGTCAGGGCGATGGCCTCGGCGCCGTCGGCGGCCTGCCCCACCACCTGGAGGTCCTGCTCGCCGGAGAGCATGCCGACGATTCCGGAGCGCACCACCGGGTGGTCGTCGACCACCAGGAGGCGAACCCTGCGGCCCTCCGGGCGGTGCGTTGAACACGTATGGGCGGGGCCTGCGGAGCCTGGAGCGCTTGCTGAGGAGGGGCCGGCGTCGTTCACAGGGGCATTCTGGCCTCGACGACGGTTCCGACACGCCCCCGTTCGTCAGGCTCCTGGAGCGGGTCGACGGTCAGCGTCCCACCGAGGGCCTCCACGCGTGCCCGCATCCCGGTCAGCCCGGTTCCCTCCAGCGCCCCTCCCGCGCCGACGCCGTCGTCGGCGACGGTGATGATCAGCTCGCCCGCTTCGGAAGAAGAGGAGACGACGACGTCGACGCGCCCCGCCCGGGCGTGGCGCACGACGTTGCTCAGGGACTCCTGCACGATACGCAGGACCGCGACCTCGAGCGCGGAGGTCATCTGGGCCGGCAGCTCGGCGACGAGGACGATGTCCAGACCGTGGTGCTCGGGGGCCCGGGTCAGGCGCCGCAGCGCGGCCTCCAGGCCGTCGTCGCGCAAGGCGCTGGGGCTCTCCCCGGCCACCAGGGCCCGGGCCTCGGCCAGGTTGTCGCGGGCCACGGCCTCGATCTCGGCGAGCAGTCCGTACAGGGTCCGGGACTCACCGGAGTCGCCGCCCGAGTGCTCGGAGAGATCGTTGAGAGCCGTCTGGGCGAGGTTGACCACGGAGATGAACCCCTGCGCCAGGGTGTCGTGGACCTCGCGCGACCAGCGCTCGTGCTCGGCGGCGATGCCCGCAGCGCGCTCGGCGACGACGAGCTCGTCCTGAGTGCGGGCCAGTGCCGCGAGCGCCCTCTCCTTGTCGGCCAGGGCGTGGATGGCCTCATAGCGGACGATGTGGACCCAGGTGACCCAGGTGCCCGTCACCAGGACGACGACGACCATGATGATGGAGTTGACCCACCACGCCTCATCGCCTCTGAGGTACCCGGCAGCGGCGAAGCCCGCCCCGAAGATGAGGTGCCCGACGACGGCGGTCCACCACTTGGTGTAGACCCACCAGATCATCGGAAGCACGATGAAGAAGCCCAGCAGTGCCAGCTCGGAGTAGGACACCAACGCCAGGCTGGCGGCGGCCATCGACCAGGTCAGGACGCACCAGACCCAACGGGGCAGATTGGCCCGATCGAGCGGCGGGTACACGCCTGTGGGGCTGTCCGTGCCCTCGCAGGCCAGGCGCAGCTTCCCGCGCAGGTCGCGCGGCCAGGACACCAGATCCTGCGTCTCCGGGGTCATCTGTCCACTGTATCGCGACGGGTGATGACGACGGCGGCCACGACGCCGCCCACGAGCCAGGCGGTCACGACGGCCAGGCCTTTGCCGGTCTCCCAGGCCCCGGTGGGTTCCACAGCGGCCGCGGAGGCGGGCAGGAAGGCCTCGCGCATGAGCTCGGCCGACCAGCGCACCGGCAGGATCGAGAAGCCGTGGACCATCCAGGCCGGCAGCTGGGACAGGGGCAGGAAGAGGCCGGAGACGAACTGGAGGATGATGATGACCGGCGTGAGGATCCCGGAGGCGGCGCGCGAGGAGGGGCAGCAGCGGCCGATGGCCAAGCCTAGGGCGGTGCAGGCTCCGATCGTGAGCACGAGGGCCAGGGCCGCCAGCCCCCAGGAGGCCGCCCGGGTGGGCAGGCTCAGCCCCAGGGCGAGGCCGCCGACGCCGATGAGGACGAGGATGTTGAGCACGGACAGGACGACGTTGGCCAGGCACTTGGCGGCTACGTAGGCCCAGGCGGGTACGGGTAGGACGGCCAGGCGCTTGAGCTCACCGGACTCCCGCTCGGCGGCCACGGAGATGGCCAGTATCTGCATGCAGGTCATGAGCACGCCCATGGTGATCATGGCCGGCAGCATGTACTCGCCGAAGGTAATGCCCCCGTTCATCTCGCCGGGGAAGACGGCGTTGAACAGGATGAGCATGAACAGGGGGTAGAGCAGCCCCATAACGAAGGCCATGGGCTCGCGCACGAAGCCGACCAGGCCCGCCCAGGACAGGGTCAGGACGGCGGCCGCCGCACTGCCGGGCCGTTGGACCGTCCGGGTCCCCCTTGCGGCAGGGGTGCGCGGGTTGAGGGCGGCGGTAGTCATCAATGCTCCTCGTGTCGAAGGCTGCTGGAGGCTCAGCCGATGTGGTGGCGGGAGACGAGCTCGAGATAGTGATCCTCGAGGCTCGGGGTGTGAACCTGGAGCCCGGGGACCTCGCCGTCGGGACCGGTGAGGCGGTCCATGAGGCCCCGGACGACGGAGGTGGGCGTCGTGGTGGACTCGGTGCGCTCAGCGCCGTCCTCGATCCAGCTGACGGTGCGCTTGCTGCCGGCCTGGCGGGCGAGGGCCTCGGGGGTGCCGTACTCGACGACTCGGCCACCCAGGATGATGGCGACCTCGTCCGCCAAGTGGGCGGCCTCGTCGAGGTAGTGGGTGGTCAGCAGGACGGTGGTGCCGTCGGTGCGCAGATCCTTGACGAGGTCCCAGAAGACGTGGCGCGCCTCGGGGTCGAAGCCGGTGGTGGGCTCGTCGAGGAACAGCAGCTCGGGGCGGCCGATGATGGCCAGGGCGACGTCGAGGCGGCGACGACGGCCTCCGGACAGGCGCGAGGCACGGGTGCCGGCGTCGTCGGACAGCCCGACGCGGTCGATGATCTCGGCGGCGTCGGCGGGCCGGGAGAAGAAGCGGGCGACATGGCCGACGGCCTCGGCGACGGTGAGGTCCTTGAGGTCGGCAGAGGTCTGCGAGACGACGCCGATGCGGGCGCGCCAGGCGCGCGGCGCCCGCCCGGGGTCCTCCCCCAGAACGGAGACGGTGCCGCCGCCGCGGCGGCGCAGGCCCTGGAGGATCTCGACGACGGTGGTCTTGCCGGCGCCGTTGGGCCCCAGGAGGGACAGGACGGTGCCGGCCGGGACAGTGAGGTCCAGGTTCTCAAGGACGCGCTTGTTCCCATAGGACTTGGTCAGGCCACTGATCTGGACGGCGGGGAGCTGCGACATGCCTCCAGTGTGTGAGCTGGATCGCAGCTCCGGTAGCGACCGGTCGGACCACGAGGTTGTCCACCGTTCGGTGGACAACCCGTCTGCGGCGAATGCGCGTCAACCTGCATCTTCAGACCGATGCATCCGAGCGCAGAACCCGTCCCTCGCCCCTTGCGCGCCGGTCAACGCCGTAATATCAGAGCGATGGCGCACCGTGCCACAGATCATCGCACGGCGCTGCTCC
>NZ_JH470356.1:87967-93144 GCF_000239715.1 Actinomyces sp. oral taxon 849 str. F0330
CGTCCGGCACGCCTCCACGAGGACGTCGACGGCCAGCGGCCGGGGCCTCTCGGCACGGGTGACCACCTCGACCCGCCGGTGCTCACGGGTCAGCGGACGCACCTGAACCCCCTCGTGCCGGTAGGCGCTCAGCGCCATCCCGGGCAGCAGGGCCGCCCCCACCCCGGCGGCCACGAGCGCCTGCACGGCCACGTAGTCGTCGGAGGCATAAGCGGTCTCGGGCGCAAAGCCGTTGGCACGCCCCACGGCAATGAGCTCCTCGCGGCAGCGCGCGCAGCCGGTCACCCACCGGCACCGGGCGCCGTCGGCGACGCGCGTGATGCCGCCGGGATGGGAGACCAGGTAGAGGACGTCGTCGAGCAGGTGCACCGCCTGAAGCCCCTCATCGGCATCGTCGTCTACGTAGGAGAAGGACAGGGCCGCGTCCACCCGCCCGCGCCGCAGTGCGTCGAGGGCCTCGGGCGGCTCGGCGTCGACCAGCTCGACCTCCAGCCCCGGGTGCTGCCGGCCGACGACGTCGAGCACCCCGGGCACGAGGGAGGCCACCGCGGAGGGGAAGGCGGCCAGACGCACGCGCCCCGCCTCCGCGCGAGCCATGGAGATGGCCTCGCGCTCGGTGCGATCCAACAGGTCGAGGATCTCCTGGCCGCGGGCCGCCAACGCTCGTCCCTCCTCGGTGAGCCGCACCCCGCGCCCGGCCCGCGTCAGCAGGACGGCGCCGGTCGCACGCGACAGGGCGGCGAGCTGGTGGGAGACGGTGGACTGGCTGAAGCCCAGCGACTCGGCGGCGGCCGAGACGGTGCCGAGCCGGGAGAGCTCCACGAGGGCGCGCAACTGCTGCACATCGATCACTCACCAAGTATGGCTCAAATCGATGGGTATACGTCAAAACATTCATTGGACCGATAGTGCAATCTTCATCATCATGGACTCATGACCGCAACCGACACCCTGACCCCGTTCTCCTCCCTCAGTCCCCGGGAGGGCCTCGACTTCGACGCCGTCCTGCGCACCTACGAGGCCGTCTCGCGCATCCTGCCCGAGACTCCCGCCTGGTCCTACCCGCTGCTCAGCGCCGAGGCCGGGGTCGACGTCGTGGTCAAGCACGAGAACGTCCAGCCCACCGGCGCCTTCAAGGTCCGCGGCGGGGTGGCGCTCATGGCGGCGCTCAGCCCCGAGGAACGGCGCCGCGGCGTCGTGACCGCCTCCACCGGCAACCACGCCCAGTCCCTGGCCTGGGCGGGCGCCCGCAGCGACGTGCCCGTCACCGTCGTCGTACCGGCCGGCGCCCCGGCCCGCAAGGTGGCCGCGGTGCGCGCCCTAGGCGCCCGCGTGGTCGTCGAGGGCGACACGATGTGCGACTCGCTCGCCCACGCTGAGGCGCTCTCCCTGAGCGAGGGGATGCGCATGGTCTCCCCCGGCGACGAGCCGGCGATCGTGCTCGGGCACGCCACCGTCTACCTCGAGCTCTTCCGCCGCCACCGCGGTCTGCGAACCGTCTACACCCCGGTCGGCTCGGGCTCCGGGGCCGCAGGCGCCTGCCTCGTGCGCGATGTCCTGGCGCCCGAGTGCTGGGTCATCGGCGTCCAGTCCAGCGCCGCTCCGGCCGCGCACCGCGCCTGGAAGTCCGGCAAGCCGGCCACTGTCCACAGTCACACCCGCGTGGCGGGCCTGGCCGTCGGGGCGAGCTTCGCCCTCACCCAGTCCGTGCTGGGCCGCAGCCTCAACGACTTCATCCTGGTCGATGACGACGATATCCAGCGCGCCGTCGGCCTCATGTCCACCCACGCCCACACCCTGGCCGAGGGCGCTGGGGCCGCGAGCCTGGCCGGGCTCATGGCTGACCCCGCCCGCAGGGGTCCCTGTGCCGTCGTATGCACCGGCGGCAACGCCGACGACAGCGAGCTCGCTGCCATCGCCGGCTTTGCCGACTCCGCCGTCACTGACATGGCCCTGACCTGCTGAGCCGGGCACTACCCGTCGGACGATTTGGGGAACACTCCCCGTTGAGCCGGAACGCCCGCCGGGGAGACACTCAAGTGAGGGCCGGGAAGCGCAGTCGGGGGCGCATACCCGGCCCTCCCCCTTGCTCCGGCGGCCGACCAGCATCACCGGACCATGCCACCGCCACGAGTGAACACCGAGCGGACATGAACCGGCTAGGGCCGGCTCCAGCGCAGGTAGGCGACCGTTGCGGCCAGCACCAGGATGCCGCCCACCCAGAAGTGAGGCATCCACAGCAGTAGCCGCCACCAGCCGTAGCGCGAGAGCGGCTGCCCCGACAGGAGCCTCGGGATCGCAGGCGCCGAGCCGATCAGCCCGTAGGCCATGAGCAGGGCTCCCGAGATCCAGCCGAAGGCCAGGCGCATCCAGTGCGGCACCCTGATGACGTCTGGGCGCAGGAGGGCGAAGCCGAAGACGACGAAGCCCAGCTTCACCAGCCCGGAGACGAGGACGACCACGACGAACCAGGTGGGCCGCTCCTGAGCGAGCCGCAGGGCATCGCCCTGAAGGACCGTATCGACCAGCCATGGGGAGCCCAGTGACCAGGACACACTGATGCAGCCGAAGAAGGCCCACCACAGCATCATGGCGATGACCACCGCCCGCGAGCGCCCCGTCATCTCAGCGCGTCCTCACATCGCATCGGCCACGGCATCGCATCGTCGGCCTCCTTCGACCTAGGTCCTGTTGCGTAGGTCCGGGCGACGCTGCGAGGCCCGCCCCGGGATCCGGATCGAAGAACGCCGCACGCTTGGTCATGTCTCATTGTCGCCCCACAGCAGTCACCCCGTCCATGGGCGGGACAGACCGCAAGGGCCAGCCCGGCTCAGCCGACGGCGTCGAGCACGGGGGACAGGGCGTCTAGCAGCGGGTCGAGGTCCTCCTCCCCAGTGGCCGTCTCGAGCTCGCCGATCTGGATGCCGACGACCTCGCCGCGGGCGAGGACCTCGGCCGCCTGGCGCAGCTCGGCCAGGCTCAGGCCACCGCCGACGAGGTAGTCGGTCGGCACGACACCGGGCTCCAGCACGTCGCAGTCGATGTGGATGTAGACGGGTCTGCCGTCCACCACCCGCCCGAGCCGCTCAGCGAAGCCCTCTCCAGGCCCGACGAGGGGGATGCCCGCACCCTCGATGAGATCGGCCTCGGGCGGGTCGATGTCGCGCACCCCGGCCAGGACCACGTTGTCCGTGCCCAGCCCGGCGCCGAGTCCGGAGTCCCACAGCCCCAACGGTCCGGACAGGGCCAGACCGCCGAGGTAGCCACTCGGCGTGCTCTCCGGGGAGTTGAGGTCGGCGTGGGCGTCGAACCACACGACGAGCGCGTCGGGCCGGTTGGCAGCAACGACGGGCAGGGTCGCCAGCGCCCCGGCACAGCGGCTCAACGCGGTCACCGGCACGGCAGAGCCGGCCCACAGCACCTCGTAGTGGGCCGCGAGCGCCTCCAGCCCGTCGCGGGCGGCATCGAGCTCGACCTGCCAACCCACGCTCAGCGCCGGGCGAGGTGATCCGATGACGACGGGCTCGACGTCGTAGCGCCGCGCCAGGGCGGCGGCCAGGCGCGGCGAGGCAGCCATGGCTCGGTCGTTGTGGTCGCCGATCCTCCCGGCGACGTGGGTGACCACGACCCTCTCTCTTCTGGCCCCGGTGCTCATCTCCGGCTCCTCTCGTTATGCGGGCCTCACGTTACCCGCAACGCTACGGACCGACGGTGCTGTGCCTCAATCACCGAGGAGGAGCCGTGGCGCCCGCCTCCCATCACGACTGTGGGCCGATGTCCGCACGCCAGTCGCTGACGTCGCGGTCGCACCTTGGGACACGCGCTCGAGGGGTAGAGAGTACGAACACGCAGACGCCTCACCCTAGTCTCGCAACAGGCCCTACTCGGCCTCGACCAGAATGGTCACCGGGCCGTCGGCCTCCATGTCGATCGCCATGTGGGCGCCGAAGCGGCCGGTGGCCACCTCCAGGCCGCGCCCGCGCAGGTCCTCGGCCACCGCCTCCACCAGGGGCTCGGCCACCTCACCGGGAGCCGCCCTGTTCCAGGTGGGGCGCCGCCCCTTGCGTGTATCGGCGTACAGGGTGAACTGGGAGACGACGAGCACCGGCGCACCGGCATCGGACACCGAGAGCTCTCCCTCCAGGAGCCTCAGGTCCGCGATCTTGCGGGCCACCGTGGCCACCTGTTGGGGGCCGTCGTCGTGCGTGGCCCCGACCAGGACCATGAGGCCGGGTCGGGTGATCTCCCCAACCACCTCGCCGTCGACGCGAACGGCGGCCCGACTGACCCGCTGTATAACTGCACGCATCAGCGATCAGAGCTCCAGTCGCGCGGCCCTCGGCCGGCGCGCCCACCTCTCCCGGGCCGGCGCTGCGAGGCCCGCCCCGGGATGCGGATCGAAGAGCGCACCCGCACAGGCGCCAACGCCTGCAAAGCGGGGCGCACATCCGCTAGGTAGACGGCGCTGGCCACCACGGCCAGCAGACCGATGAACGACACTCCCGTCGACGCCCTTTCACCGTGCGTGGCGGCCCAGTACCGGTAGGCCTCATACGCCTGGAAGGTCACCACCGCGGCCGCCACCGCGTTGACAACGAGCCAGAAGTTCCTGCTGCGCTTGTCCGCCGCGGCGTAGTGCTGAGCCGGCCTCAGCGCTGAGTCGATGAGAGCCCAGACCCCAAGGACAGCCGCAAGGACCTGCGCTGCGCACCAGATCAGTGAGACTGCGAGAGAGAGGTAGTAAGCGATGAGAAGAAGGAGGCTCACGCGCCCCAGGCTACCGGCCGGTGGCCCGTGAACCCAGTGATACAGCCACGCTCAGCGAGAACAGTTGACGCCTCATGCACCCGGTAGCTGCTTGGTGACGCGCCGGCCGACGAGAGGTAGCCGGAGCCGGGAAACGCTCAGAGCCGCAGGCCCTTGCGCAGCCCGGCGCCGGGGCGCTCGGCGGGGCTGGCCTGGGCGCGTCCCTCGGGAGAGACCAGTAGCTCCTGGGCGGCGTCGACCCGCCCGACGGCGATCGTCTCGCCGGTGGCCTCGTCGACCTCGGTGATCTCCACGGTCAGTTGCTCGCCCGCGGGCACGGCGCGGCGCAGCAGGGCCAGGGCGATGGGGCCGAGCTCGTGGTGGCGCGCCACGGAGGTCACGGCGCCCACGGTCCTCTCCCCCATGCGCAC
>NZ_JH470356.1:93861-117543 GCF_000239715.1 Actinomyces sp. oral taxon 849 str. F0330
CGGCCTGCTCGCGGCCGGGGTCGCCGAGGTGGGCGGGGACGGCCTCGTCGGGGTCGCCAGGAGCGGTGGCGACGGCGCCGGGGCGGCTCAGCAGTGGGGAGGGGCGCATCAGACTGTCGGCTCGGCGTCGTCGAAGGCGGGCTCGGCAGCATCAACAGGATCGAGGGCGGAGCCGGGCTGGGCGGCGGGATCGTCTAAGTCGTCGACGCGGCCGAGGCGGCCGGAGGCGTAGGTGGTCACCTCGCTCTGACCGAAGGCGGCCATGTCCTGGGTCCACATGAGGTCGCCGCCCACGAGTCCGAACATGCGGGTCATCTCCTCCACGGGGACGGCGGTGCGGGCCCGGCCCACAGCCTGGGTGCCGACCTGGGCGCGCGGGCCCTGGATCCAACCTTCCCAGACGGCGACGTGGCCGGCGGGGTCGGCCGAGACGAGTTCGAGCCGGGTGACGGGGGTAAGCGGGCCACCGGAGTTCTCGGCGTCGGCGGTGGCTTCGGTGGTTTCAGCGGCGTCTGCGCCATCCGGCTGCTCCTGGCCGCCGGGCCGCCAGTAGGTGGTCTCGGTGGACCAGATCTGGGCGGGTGCCAGTAGGGAGGCACCCTGGAGGCCGGGCATCTCGAAGTCGAGGTTCTTGGAGCGGGTGGCGTCGACCGTCCAGATGGTGGTGGTCTGGCGCAGGTAGGGGCCACCATCGTGGTCGAAGGTCATCTCCTGGTAGACGGCCTGCTCGGGCACGGTCTCGCCGTAGGTGAGGATGCCGTAGCCGCGCCAGGTGCCGGCCAGCCAGGCCAACGGGTAGAGCTCGGGGGCCAAGTCGTCAGGAAGGGTGAATGCCATGGCCGCAGCCTACGACGTGACCTCGGACCACAACACACGGGATCGGCGCGGCACCGATCCCACCTCTGAGGCCCCATCAGCACACCACAGCCATCCGCACTCGAAACATGTTCAATAAATTCATTCGAATCAGGAGGTTTCCCACCGCCCCGCAAAATAAACTTGCTTAGAGCGCGCCATATTAGTAGAGTGACGAAGACACGAGTCCCGACGTCGAGGGGAAAGAAATATCTCGAGCCCGGCTACCGCCGGCACGAAGCAGGCCGGTACTCGAGCTCCGTCAGCATTGTCCAGGGCAACAGAAACGTTGCCCCACCTGACCCGTCAGCACACCCGCCTCTCTACGCGGGAGGAACATGACCCCTCGCAGTTTCCCACAATGCCGCTCGAATCATGTGAAGAAGTGGAAATGAAAGTTGACATTAAACCATTCATTGGGGAGCACTGCGAAAGCACCACCGCCGGAACGCTGCTGGGACAGCTGGGGATCGAGCTGAGCGAACCACTGCTGTTCGGTCTAGGGCAAGGAATAGGGTTTGTTATATGGAATATGAAGGGCATGGATTTCCCCTTCATGGGAGGACGCATTAAACCGGACTTGCTGACAAGAAACATCGCGGACAACCTTGACCTTACACTAACCTCTAAAGAAACGAGCTCGCAAAGAAAAGCTTGGAGAGAAGTGAAGTACCTGCTGGACAACGGAAAGGCAGTCGGCCTGAAACTGGACTGCTTCCACCTGGAGTACTTCACGAACCCCATTCATTTTGCAGGTCATTACGTCACGATAGTTGGATACGATGACAAGAACGCCTATTTAGTTGACACCGCCCAGCAAGGCTCCTACGCCGCAACGTCGCTGGAGAGCCTGGCACTGGCTCGGAACGAAAGGGGTCCCATGTCTTCCAGGAATCTGTACTTTACTCTTGAGAAGAAAGCAGCGATAACACCCCTGGCCGACGCGATCCTCTCCGCAATTCGCAGCAATGCGATCACCTATCTTAATCCACCCATCAAGAATATGGGTCACGAGGGCATCAGGAAAGCAGGTCGAGAAATTACAAAATGGTATGACAGACAAAACAGCGGAGCAGGATTCTCCACCGCCGCCACATTGATGGAGCACGCAGGCACCGGCGGCGCCCTGTTCCGCAACCTTTACCGCGACTTCCTTGAAGAGGCATATCAGGTAACGCACCACCAAAACGTCGGGCAGGCGCACCTATTATTTACCTCCATAGCCCGAGATTGGGCGCACATAATCTCTTTATTTGAAGAGATCGGAGCAACAGGAAAGCGCGACCATGTTCTACAAGCATCGGAATTATTCAAAACAGTAGCAGAGCGAGAGAAAGAAGCCATGACGCTACTAGCAGCTATTTAGACGCCAACTCTCCACGAACCGCCATGGCGGACCAGGCGTCAAAGTAAGCTCACGAATCCATACTTCGGAGGTTCGGCAGTAGTCCCGGGATTGCTCGGGGCCTCATCCTGGGCGAAAGGCAGGTCGCGGTTGGGACGGAACATGCTCAATGGGACGAATTCGGTGATGAGTTCGTCGATCAGCGCACTCTTGGGCGCTTTCACGTCCTGCTGCCAACGCTGCCTGTTAGCGTCCCGGAAGTCCTTCGAGTTGTCCTGCACCAGGTCGGCGAAGAATTCGAACAGGACCGCCTGCAGTCCCTGGAAGGCGTTCATGTTTTCTTGCCTCCCGATTCCCCTCCGGTGATGGCGCGGTTATAGCTCATGGCGACGTCGACCCAGAAAGCAAGCCTTTCGTCGTCGGCGACGGCCTCGGGGGCGACGGTGATCCAGCCGGGCCCCATGACGCGCCCGGCCCCCATCTGAGCCTGCTCGGCACCCGGCTCGGCCACGAGCGCCCCATGACGCTCGGCATCAACACGAACGAGGAGATCTCCGGTCTTTCCGGCGCTGACGATCATCTTGTCGTTGACCATGATTGCTCGGCCTCCGAACATGGAGACCTCGCGCACATCCGGTTCCTCATCAACCAGTACACGGACACGCTGAATGAGGTGGCGTTGTTCGGGTGTCATTGCTGCCATGGCTTCGCCTCCCATCGGCGATCAGTCGGTCAGGGGCTGCCAGCGGTCCGGTCCGGCGTCCCCGCCTGCGCCGGCAATCGCGAGGCGGGGCATGAAGTGGGCCCAGCCATATTCGTGCCCGCGAACCTCGGGCTCCGGCAGGTTGACGTGGCGCAGGTCCACACGCGTGCCGCCAGCGATCGGAGTCAGGAGGAACTCGACTCTGGACGCACCCGCGGGCAGCTCGTCACTGCCGGCGAACCCCCAGGAGACCACCACGCGCCTGAACGGCTCGACCGCAAGGTACTCGCCCCGCACGGGATAGCCGGCGATATCGACCGTGAACCGGCCGCCCGGCACCGGGTCGAGATCGGCGTACTGCCCCATCCACGCCGTCATGCCTTCGTTGGTGGTGAGGTACTCGAACACCGCCTGCGGGGGCGCCTCGATCTCTATGGAGTCCCGGAACTCAGCCATGCTGCTTCTCCTCTCGCTGCTCGACGGCGGACTTGAGGGCCGCCAGCCTCTCGGGCCAGAAGTCGTCAAGGTAGGAGCGCACCGCCGCGAGTCCATCCGTGTTGAGTGCGTACAAGCGGCGCGTGTGATCGGCGGTGACGGTCGCCAACCCCGCCTTCTGAAGGGTCCGAAGGTGATGCGAGGCGGTTTGCTGCGACATCCCAACCGCCTGCGCAACGGCACCGACAGGCTGCGGCCCCGAGCGGATGACCCGCAGGATCGCCCGACGGTTCCCGTCAGCCAGCGCCCGCAACACCGCATCGACATCGATCGCCTCTGCTGCCCCCAACGCGCTCCTCCTCAGATCGACGATCCCACCCTAACACAAACGCTCATTTGTACTCATGTACTTTTGTATGTAGAGCCGCGGGCCCGTATCTTACGGCGCGGATTTGGGAGTTGCGGGATAGCGCGCGAGCCGTAAGGCGCGGTCGCGGGGACGCGGAACTCTGGATGCGGCAGTGGGCGCGCAGACGGCGGATGCCGCTGTCAACCGGCGAGGAAACCGCCCATGAGGCGGGCGATCGCGTAGACCGGCACACCCACCGACAGAATCGGCACGAGCGCGGAGGCCACCGCCGCCCGCCCGCCGGGCACCCACCGGTGGGTCCACAGGACGCGGTTGCCTGCGGCCATGAGGATCCCCGCCACGAAGCCGACAACGACGCAGGCCACGGCGCTTTGCAGGGCCGTGGCCGTGCTGATGTGGGACAGGCCGAAGAATCCGGCCGCGGCCAGCACGTAGCCGGCACCGCCGGCGAGCAGAGCCGGGAGCGTGGCGGTGAGGACCTCCAGTATCCGGGCGCGTACGTTGAGGACGGTCAGCACCGCGCCGACGAACAGGGCGAGACAGGTGGGCACGACGATGGCGGGGTCGGCCAGCCCCGGCTCCAAGGCGCACCAGGCCGAGCCGGAGACCACCACGAGGCAGCCCGCGACCGTTGAGGACAGGTCCTCGACCAGGTTGTGCCGGCCGTCGCGCCTCAGCATCTGGCCGACGAAGGCCACCAGGATCGAGAAGGCCATGACCAGGCCGGCCACCCCCATATCGTCGAGGAGGTAGACGCTGGTCGCAGCCGCCAGCCCGCTGATCGTCATGACGATCGTGCCGCCCAGGTCGTGCCGGGCGCGCACGAGCGCGGGCCAGCCCTGGGCGGCCGCGGGCACGAGGACGGCCACGAGTACGAGCCTGACCCAACCGGGCAGCACCGAGCCGACCGCCAGCAGCAGAGGCACGATGCCCGCGAAAGCGAGCCGGGTCCAGGCCGGGTCCACCAGGCCCGGCTCCTTGGGGCGGTTGGAGGCGCGGCGGGTGGCGTAGCCCAGGTCCTCGGCGACGTCGAGGGTATCCACCGAGTCGGCCGAGCGCGCCGACGCCGCAGAACCGGCAGTTCCCCCGGAGGCCGCCGAACGGGCCGACCCCGTCGACCCCGTCGACATCGTGGTGCTGGGGGCCGGCTTTCCGGAGGATTCACCGGAGCCACTGGAATAGCCCGCCCCGATGACGCTGGCCCAGTCCGTCGCGCCACGGACGTCCGCGGGCGCCGTCGGAACGGCGGCAGCGCTGGAGTCGGCGCGGGAATCACGGGAGGCTCCGCGGGCGCGCGCAGCCGGCTGGGCTCGTCGGTGATGGGTAGTCACAGTACGCATCGTCGCACACCCGGACGGTCGGCGGCCTCACTCCGCCGTCGCCCTATCCGGTCAGTTCCCACCCAGAAGATTTAGCTCTCGCCCAGGTGTGGTTGACTTGGCCCCGACAGTATCGCCGCTGCTCAGGTCGTCTGCGCCGGTGAGTCCCGGTCGAGAGCCCCGAAGGGAGCAGCCATGCGGATCATCATGTTCACTCGTGAGAGTGACGCCACCGACGTTCTGCCCGCAGCGTCCTTCCTCGACTCCCAGGTGGAGTGTCTTCCCCCGATCCCCTCCTCCTACGCGGAAGTGGACAGCGCCGACGTCGTCATGATCGATGCGCGCGGGGATCTGACCCGGGCCCGCGCCCTGTGCCAGCTCTTTACCGGCCCCATGGACTGCCCGCCCATCATCCTCATCCTGGAGGAGGGCGGCGCCGCCGCGGTCCAGATCGACTGGGGCGCCGCCGACTTCGTCATGGCCGGGGCCGAGCCCGCCGAGCTGTCGGCCCGGCTGCGGCTGCTGCGTGCCCATGTCCCGGTGACGACCGAGGCCGACGACGACCGTATCGATGTCGGCGACCTCGTCATCGACGTCACCGCCTATACGGCCCGTCTGCGCGGCTCGATCTTGGACCTGACCTACAAGGAGTTCGAACTGCTGAAGTTCCTGGCCGCCAACCGGGGCCGGGTACTCACCCGCGACGCGCTCCTGCACGAGGTGTGGGGCGAGGACTACATCGGCGGCTCGCGCACGGTGGACGTCCATATCCGCCGCCTGCGCGCCAAGCTGGGCACCGAGCACGACAACCTCATCGGCACGGTTCGCAACGTCGGCTACCGCCTGGACGCCCCCGAGGACGCGTAGAGGCGCAGTGGTCAGGAGCGGACCGGGGAGGGCAGAGGACTCCCCACGGCCGCTTGGCGGACACCGGGACGGCCGACAGCCCGGACCTGTAAACTCTTGGGCGGCGTCGGGCCGCGACGGGCCCCGGGCTCCAACTCAAGCCGCCACGAGCGGCATTCGCGCCGACTGGCGCTCTCCGGCCCGACGTCCTCCTCTCTCAATCTCCGGAGCAGACTGTCGCCCGCCTACCCCCTCGTGTCGCACCGTCGCGTCACGCAACGTACTAAAAGTGTCACTCTGGGAGGCTTTTACCTGCTCGGCGCAGGCTCCCGGACCGACATGTAACGCGCTGACCTGCACAAACGTGAATCAGGGTGCGCTCACATCGGCCCTAGGCGGTCTGAAAAGCCTCCATTTTTGACATCTGGGCCCTCATCCCTCAGCCGAAGCGGCCGGAGATGTAGTCCTCTGTGGCCTGCTGGCTGGGGGCGGAGAAGATCTTGTCGGTGGAGTCGTACTCGACGAGGTGGCCCGGTTTGCCAGTGGCCTCCAGGTTGAAGAAGCCGGTCATGTCGCTCACTCGTGAGGCCTGCTGCATGTTGTGGGTGACGATGACGATCGTGTAGTCCGTCTTGAGCTCGGAGATGAGGTCCTCGATGGCGAGCGTGGAGATGGGGTCCAGGGCGGAGCAGGGCTCGTCCATGAGCAGGACGGCGGGCTTGACCGCGATAGCGCGGGCGATGCACAAGCGCTGCTGCTGGCCGCCGGACAGGCCCAAGCCGGGCCGGTCGAGGCGGTCCTTGACCTCGTCCCACAGGTTGGCCCCGCGCAGGGAGGCCTCCACCAGGTCGTCGGCGTCGGACTTCTTGATGCGGCGGTTGTTGAGGCGAACGCCGGCCAGGACGTTCTCGGCGATGGACATCGTGGGGAACGGGTTGGGTCGTTGGAAGACCATGCCGATGGCGCGGCGCACCTGGACGGCGTCGACACCGGGGCCGTAGAGGTTGACGCCGTCGACGATGACCTGTCCCTCGACGCGGGCGCCGGGGATGGTCTCGTGCATGCGGTTGAGGGTGCGTAGGAAGGTGGACTTCCCGCAGCCGGAGGGGCCGATGAGGGCGGTGACGGACTTGGGCTCGATGACGACGTTGACGTCTTTGACGGCCAGGAAGTCGCCGTAGTAGATGTTCTCGCCGATGACGTCGATGCGCTTGGACACGTCGGTTCCTTTACCTGAGGTGAACGGTGGAGGGACTCTGAGGGCTCTGGCGGCGCTGCGAGCGCTGTGGACCGGCGGCTCTGGCGGGGCTCAGCGCCGGCCGCCCTTGGGGCTGAAGTACTTCGAGATGAGGCGGGCCGCGAGGTTGAGCAGCATGACCAGGATGATGAGGGTCAGTGCCCCGGCCCAGGCACGTTCCATGGCGGCGGCTTCCCCGCGGGAGTACTGGTCGTAGACGAGCACCGGCAGGGTGGACATGGAGCCGTCCAGCGGGTTGGTGTTGGTGCGGATCGTCAGGCCCACGGTGATGAGCAGCGGGGCGGTCTCGCCGATGACGCGGGCGATCGCGATCATGACGGAGGTGGTGATGCCGGCCACCGCGGTGCGCAGCACCACCTTGACGATGGTGAGCCATTTGGGCACGCCCAGGGCGTAGGAGGCCTCTCGCAGATGGGAGGGGACGAGCTTGAGCATCTCCTCCACGCCGCGGATGACCACCGGGGTCATGAGGACGCTCAGGGCCACGGCCCCGATGATGCCGGCTTGGTAGCGGGGGCCGGCCGCGATGAGGAAGATCGAGTAGGCGAACAGCCCGGCCACGATCGAGGGGATACCGGTCATAACGTCGACGAGGAAGGTGATGGCCCGGGCGATCCAGCCGCCGTTGTACTCCACGAGGAAGACGGCGGTGAACAGTCCCAGGGGCACCGAGATGAGGGTGGCGATCCCGGTGATCTGGAGGGTGCCGACGATGCCGTGGTAGAAGCCGCCGTTGGAGGCGTCGGCGCCGCGCATATTCGTGGTCAGGAAGTCGTAGCCGAAGCGGGCCGAGCCGCCAGACAGGACCATCCACACCAGGGAGACCAGGGGCACCATGACAACAGCGAAGGATAGGTAAATGAGGAGGGTCACCAGGGTGTTGCGGCCCCAGCGATCGCCCTCGCGCACCCAGGACACGGCCGTGGCGCCCACCACCCACACGACGGCGGTCAGGGTGACGACGGCGGCGATGCTCCAGCCGGCCAGCAGGCCGATCCCTCCGACGATGACGAACGCGGCTCCCAGCGCGGCCCAGATGAACCAGTCGGGCAGGCGGTAGGAGGTCAGGGGCACGCCCTCGATGGAGGGCGGGTCGGCCAGTGGGTCGACGGGGGCGGCCGGGGCCTCGGCGGCCGCGAGCGCGGCCTTGAGGGACTTGGGCGCCCTGGCGTCGGCGGCCGAATCGGACCTGGGGCTGGACGTGGGCTCGGGTGTGTTCGTGGGCGTCATGTCAGCTGGCTCCTGAGAACTCGGAGCGGCGCGCGATGATCCACCGCGCCAGGGAGTTGACCGCGAAGGTGATGATGAACAGGACCAGGCCGGTGGCGATGAGCACGTTGACGTTCAGTCCGTAGGCCTCGCGGAACTGCGAGGCGATGTTGGCGGCGATGGTCTGGTGCTGGCCGGCCTGGAGGATGCGCAGGTTCAGCCCCATGCCGGGCGAGAGGATCATGAGGACGGCCATGGTCTCGCCCAGGGCGCGCCCGAGCCCCAGCATGGAGGCGGAGATGATGCCGGAGCGGCCGAAGGGCAGGACGGCCTGTCGGATCATCTCGTAGCGGGTGGCGCCCAGGGCCAGGGAGGCCTCCTCCTGGAGGGTGGGGGTCTGTAGGAAGATCTCGCGGATGGTGGCGGTGATGATCGGCAGGATCATGACGGCCAGGACCAGCGAGGCGGTGGTGATGTTCTTGGCCGGGGCCGTGTAGTCGGCGAACAGCGGGATGAAGCCGAGGGTGTCGCTCAGCCAGGTGTTGACTGGATCGAGCAGGGGCACCAGCCACAGGAAGCCCCACAGGCCGAAGACCACCGAGGGGATCGCGGCCAGCAGGTCCACCATGTAGCCCAGGGCCTGGGCCAGGCGCCGCGGGGCGAAGTGGGAGATGAACAGGGCCACCCCGATGCTCAGCGGCACCGCGACCCCCAGGGCGATGGCCGAGGACAGCAGCGTGCCGAAGACGAGTGGGGCCACGTAGCCCCACAGGCTGCTCTCGCGCATGAAGGAGACCGATGCGAGGGTCTCGCGCGAGGCCGTCAGGGCGGGCAGCGCCTCCCGGATGAGGAAGGCGGCCACGAGGGCGAGGACCACCATGATGAGGGTGCCGGCCCCGAAGGACAGGCCGGTGAAGATCCGGTTGCCGGTCTGTCCGGGGGCCTTCCCGGGCTGGATGGCGACGTCGTCGGAGCTGCTGGGCGCGGTCGTGGCGCCGGGCGGTGGGGCCGACGACGGTGCGGTGGTGCTGGCCACGGCTGACCCTCCTCGGGGTGTCTGGGGCGGCGGCTGGGCGGGCGGGTGCTGACTGGACATGTGCGGTTCGGTGCGGCGTCGTGACGGTTGGCCGGCCGGCTCAGGCGGCGATCTTGTCGATGGCGGCGTTGATCTTCTCGCGCATCTGGCGGGTGATGGGGGCGCAGCCGGTGGCCTTGACTGAGGCATCCTGCCCCCTGGTGGAGGCCGCGAAGCGCAGGTAGGCCTTGACGACGGCGGCGATCTCGGCGTCGTCGTAGCGCAGGCGGGCGGCGAGGTAGGAGACCAGGACGATGGGGTAGGCGCCGTCGGCGTCGTGACTGGGCGTGTAGAGCAGGCGGGTCTCGTCGGCCTCGGCGCCCAGGGTGGCGGCGTCGAGGGCGGCGGCCGCGGCGTCGGCGGAGACGGGCACGTAGGCCCCGTTGCTGCCGACGGCGACGGTTCCCAGGGTGGCGGGGACCTTGGAGGCGTCGGCGTAGCCGATGGTGCCGGTAGCCGCGGAGACGGTCTGGATCATGCCGGCGGTGCCGTCGCCGGACTGGCCGCCGCGCAGCGGCCAGGTCTCCTCGGGCTCGTGGGGCCACACCTCGGGGGCGATGGTGGCCAGGTAGGTGGTCAGGGCCTTGGTGGTGCCGGAGTCGTCGGAGCGTCCCACGACGATGATCCGTTGGTCCGGCAGGGCGGCGCCGGGGTTGAGGGCGGCCAGGGCGGGGTCATTCCAGCGGGTGATGGCGCCGGAGAGGACCCGGGCGAGGACCTCGCCGGTCATATTGACGTGGGACTCGCCGGTGAGGCCGGGCAGGTTGTAGGCCACGGCGATCGGGGAGACGTACAGGGGCAGTTCGACGACGCCGCCGACCTTGTTGATCTCGTCGGTGGTCATGGGGGTGTCGGTGCCGGCGAAGTCGATGGCGCCCTCGACGAGCTTGGTGCGTCCGGCCCCGGAGCCGCCACCGGCGTAGTCGACGGTGGCGCGCAGGTTGGCGCCCATGAAGGCGTTCATCCAGGCGTCCTGCGCGTCGGACTGGGAGGTGGCGCCCGCACCGCGGATCTCCCCCTCCAGGTCGCTGGAGGCGTTGGGTCGGCGGCGCCGGCGTCGCGCCCGCAGGCGGCCAGCGCGGTCAGGGCGGCCGCGCTCAGGGCGCCCAGGGCGCCGCGACGGGTCAGGAGCACAGGCTCTCCTCACTGAGTCGGGGTTCAGTCGGATGCCGGGCGAATGTCAGGCAGCCGAAACGATAAGCGCCCCGGATGAAGGTTCCGGGTGACGGCGGTAAACGGACGGTAAACACCCTCTGTGAGGACCGCCACTACTTGATATGGTGGTCAATAGACAGCACCTCATGGAAAGTGATCGAGGCATGGCGCAAGTCCCGCTCGCAGGCGGAGTAACCACGGCATGCCCCGGGGCATCGGTCAGCGACCCTCGGACAGGACGGGGCGCTGCTTCTCGATGGCGACGGCGCGGATCTTGCCGCGGGGGCGGCGGGCCATGTGGACCACGAGGATCTCGCCGGTCTTGAGCCAGGGGTCCCGGTCAGGCACGGAGCGCAGGAGCTTGCCGGGCGCGTAGTGGGAGACGACGTCCATGATGGTGGGCAGGACGGGCCGGTGGGTGCACAGCGCCGCCGGCTCCTCGCGCACGCGCAGGACCTTCTTGACTACGGAGCGCACGCCCTTGGGGTTGTCCGCGTGGGCCATCTCGGTGAAGGCGCCGGCCATCTCCAGGGGTAGGCCCGCGGCCGCGGCATAGGGGGCGACCGTGTCCACGCATCGCTTCCAGGGGCTGGTGATGACCCGGCCCACCCCGTAGGCGGCCAGGATCGGGACGAGGGCGCGGGCCCGGGTCTCGCCCTGGTCGTGGGTCAGGGGGCGGGTGGCCTCGTCGGTCTCCTTGTCCCGTTCCTTGGGGCGATCCCATACCGAGCGCTTGACGGCTCGGCCGTGGCGTACGAGGACCAGGGTCCAGGTGTCGAGCTTGCCGTCCTCCCACAGGTCGACGAGTTCACCGAGCAGGTCGCGGTCATAGGAGTAGGTCAGGCGCTTGCGAGCCTGGCCCACGCGCAGCCACTCGACGTCGTCGATCTCCTTGGTGGAGGCGGGCTTGACGGCGGCGCGAGCGGCGACGGCCACTGAGGAGCCGGGGGCGACGCGTGCGGCCCAGTAGTGGACCTCCTTCCGGGCGCCGCCACCGATCGTGTAGCGCACGCGGCTGAGCGGCTGGCCGAGGATCACCTGGACGCCGGTCTCCTCGGCGACCTCGCGCACGGCGCAGGTGCGCACCGACTCGCAGGGGTCGACCTTGCCCTTGGGGATGGACCAGTCGTCGTAGCGGGGGCGGTGGACCAGGAGCACCTCGAGGTGCTTGCCGTTCTCGCGCCACACCAGGGCGCCGGCGGCCTTCACAGTCTCTCGCGAGCTGTTCCTCTTGCTGGACGGGCTCATGGCACGGCCGTCTCAGTGGCGGCCCTTGACGCGCGAGCGCGCCCGGGCCATGAGGCTGGTCTGGATGTCCTCGAGGCGGTTGCCCTCGGCGTCGACGAGGTGACGCTCCCAGGAGCCGTCGGGCTGGAGATGCCAGGAGGAGACGTCGTCGGAGGCGCAGTGGGTGACCAGCCACTGGAGGTCTTCGACCATGGCGGGGTCGGTGATGCGTACCAGGGCCTCAACGCGGCGGTCGAGGTTGCGGTGCATGAGGTCGGCCGAGCCGATGAACAGCTCGGTCTGGCCGCCGGCTGCGAAGGCGTAGATGCGCGAATGTTCCAGGAAGCGCCCCAGGATCGAGCGCACCCGGATGTTCTCGCTGAGGCCCTCGACGCCGGCGCGCAGGCCGCAGATGCCGCGCACGACGATGTCGACCTGCACCCCGGCGCGCGAGGCGCGGTAGAGGGCGTTGATGACGGTCTCGTCGACGATGGAGTTGACCTTGATGCGGATCCAGGCAGGCAGGCCAGCCCTGTGGTTGGCTATCTCCTGCTCGATGCGCTCGACCAGCCCGTCGCGCAGGCCGCGGGGCGCCACGAGTAGGCGGCGGAAGCGGGCACGCGGGGCGTAGCCGGAGAGCTGGTTGAACAGGGTGGTCAGGTCCTGGGCGACATCGCGGTCACAGGTCAGCAGGCCCAGATCCTCGTAGCCGCGGGCGGTCTTGGGGTGGTAGTTGCCGGTGCCGACGTGGCAGTAGCGGCGCAGGCCGTCGGATTCCTGGCGCACGACGAGCAGCAGCTTGCAGTGCGTCTTGAGGCCGACCATGCCGTAGACGACGTGGACTCCGGCGCGCTCGAGCTTGCGGGCCCAGGAGATGTTGGCCTCCTCGTCGAAGCGGGCCTTGATCTCCACGATGGCGACGACCTGCTTGCCGGCCTCGGCGGCCTCGATGAGGGCGTCCACGATCGGGGAGTCGCCCGAGGTGCGGTAGAGGGTCTGCTTAATGGCCAGGACCTTGGGGTCGGCGGCGGCCTGGGCGACGAACTCCTGGACGGAGGTGGAGAAGGAGTCGTAGGGATGGTGCAGGAGGACGTCGTGCTCGCGCATGGCGGCGAAGACGTCCGGCGCGGAGGAGGATTCGTAGGCGGCCAGCCCCGCGGCCGTCACCGGCACGAATCGCGGGTACTTCAGGTCGGGGATGTCCAGGTCGTGGAGCTGGTTGAGGCAGGTCAGGTCCAGGGGCGCGGGGAGCTCGAAGACGTCGTCGGTCTTCAGGCCCAGGGCGCGCACCAGGTAGCGGCGGGTGAAGGAGGAGATGGTGTCCTCCACCTCCAGGCGCACGCAGTCGCCGAAGCGGCGCCGCTCGAGCTCCTTCTCCATGGCCTTGAGGAGGTTCTCGGCGTCGTCCTCCTCGACCTCGAGGTCCTCGTTGCGGGTGACCCGGAAGAGGTGGTGCTCCAGGATGTCCATGCCCGGGAAGAGGTGGTCGAGGTGCTGGCCGACGACGACCTCCAGGGGGATGACGGCGCAGCCGGTGGCCTTGTCCGCGGCGTCGAGTTCGCGGCCGGGGACCTGGACCAGGCGCGGCAGGGAGTCGGGTACCTTGATGCGGGCGAAGTGCTCTTTGCCGCTGCGCGGGTTGCGCAGGATGACGGCGAGGTTGAGGGACAGGCCCGAGATGTAGGGGAAGGGGTGGGAGGGGTCGACCGCCAACGGGGTCAGGACCGGGTAGATCTGGTGGCGGAAGTAGCGGGTCAGGCGCTCCTGCTGGTCGGAGTTGAGCTCGTCCCAGCCCAGGATGTCCACGTTGCGCTCGGCCAGGGCGGGGCGGATGTCCTCCTGGAAGAGGGCGGCCTGGCGGGCGGTGAGCTCCTTGGCGCGGCTGGTGACCTGGGCCAGGACCTGGTTGGCGTCCAGGCCGGAGGCGCGCACCGGGGTGATGCCGGCCTTGATGCGGCGCATGAGCCCGGCGACGCGCACCATGTAGAACTCATCCAGGTTGGAGGAGAAGATCGCTAGGAACCAGGCGCGTTCCAGCAGGGGCAGGGTATGGTCCTCGGCCTGCTCCAGGACCCGCTCGTTGAAGTCCAGCCAGGTCAGCTCCCGGTCGATGAAGCGGTTCTTGAAGGATTTCAGGGATGGCAGGAGGCTCTCGGGGTCGACCTGGGCGGTGTCGGCGGAGGCAGCCGAGGCCGCGGCGTCTGCGACGCCGGCCGAGCTCAGCGAGGAGGCGGGGCTGACGGCGTGGCCCGAGCTGGCGGCGCTGCCGGGGGCGGATGCTCCCTGCTCCCCCAGCACGGCGGTCGATGGCGTCGCCAGGGCTTCGGCAGCGGAGGGGGCAGACTGCGAGCTGGCGGAGGCGATGGAGGAGGGGGCGATGGCGGGGGTCGCGGTGCCGATGGGGCCGGGGGCCGGGGCCGCCTCGCCGTCAACGATGTCGTCGAAGTCCTCATCTTCGTACTGGGGGCCGGAGTCGTCGGCGAAGTCGCGCGGGTCGGCGACCTCGATGACGTGCTCTTCCTCGGCGTCGAGGTCCTCGGCGTCTTCTGCATTCTCCGAGGACTCGGCGGACTCGGTGTCCTGAGAGTCCTCCACGCCCGCAGACACCGGGGAGTCGTGCCCCGGGGGCTCCGATTCCCCGGAGCTCTCGGGGTCCGCGGCGCCTTCGACTGGCCCGGAGGACTTGGAGGCGTGTGCCTGCGCCTCCTGCGCCTCCTGCGCCTCGGCCTCGGCAACATCGGAAGCGGAGGCCTCCGCGGCACCGTCTGCCGGCGGCTGCTCGGGCTCCTGAGGGCTCGGGTGACGCATCCACCCGCCCAGGAAGCGGGAGAGCGGCGTAGGGGCGGAGTGAGGCGCGTCGTTGGTCATGACCACATGGTCCCACGTCCGGACGGCCTTGTGGGACGATGATCCGCTCCGGTTGGGCGAATGCGCAGGGCGCCGCTACTGCGCGAGCCCCGGGGTGCACCGGCTGAACCTCAACCCCGCTGCACGCCCCTACCTCGCGCGCAATGCATCTACCTGCTCCTCGCGCAGCAGCCATTCGGAGGCCCGCACGACTCCCCTACGTACAGAGGCTGCGATTCACGCCGGTACTGCGCCGACGTAGCGTTCATGATCTCGCCAATGGTGCCGTTGGTGTCCTAATCGGTGACAAAGGAGCCTGCACACTCTTCATATCTTCAACAGAACCGCGGAATCATGCAGTTTTGATCCACCTACGCGCGCTTGCTTCAGGCCTTTGTCACCGATTTGGACATCCCGCGCTCGGATAGCCCCTGCGCAAGGCCCTCTCAGTCGAGGAGTCCGGCGGCCGCGCGACCGGCGGAGTCGGTGAGCTCGTCGGCAGTGGCCAGGAGGGCGGAGTCGCGGCGGGTGACGCGGTCGGCGAGCTCATCGGCGTCGTCCTCGATCCACACGGGGTTGGAGCCGGCCGCCAGGGCGCGCAGGAAACCTGCGGTGGCGGTCAGCAGCGGGGCAAGCCCGGTGACGGAGCCCGTGACGTCTCCGGCCAGGACGGCATCGAGGCGCTCGCGCAGCTCGTCGGGGGCGGGCACGGCGCGCGCCTGGCCGAGTGCCGCTTCGAGGCGGGTGGTGGCGGCATCGTCGGCGCCAGTGAGGTCGACGACGGTGGCGTAGCGACGGGCGACGAGTTCGGGATCGCGGCGGATCCACTCGCGCACGAGGAATAGGCGCCACAGGGTGCCGGGCAGGGTGGTGGCCGGGGAGTCGGCCCACAACTCGGCGATGTCGTCGACGCCGTTGGTGGCGACCGCGGTGACGATGCCGGAGCGGGTGATGGGGTCGTCGCCGTCCTCGGTACCGGGGAAGCCGCCGATGAGGGCCTGAGCGGCCCGGTGGGCGAGCTCGGAGGCAACGGCGGTATCGACGCTGCCCTCGATCTGCTCGGCGGCCTCGGGGTCGAGCCGGGCGGGGCGGTGGAACTGGCGGGCCATGGGGACTCCTCACGCGTTGCGGGCGCGCCGGCGACGACGCGCAGGTTTATTGTCTCGCGAGTGGGCAGGCCCTCCCTCACCGGTTCACTTCCGGCCGACGGCGGAGACGATCGGCGGCAACGGGTTCGACGGGGCGGGAAGAGCGCGGCCGGTGGAGGGCTCGCGACGACCGCCGACGGCCCGGGCAGGCCGGCGGCGCGGCGAGTTCGACACGGCGATCGGTTGTTCGGTTATGCTGGCTCCTGCCGACGGCGCCTGTGACTCTGCTTCCGGTCGTCGGTGCGCCCCCTTAGCTCAGTTGGTCAGAGCTGCGGACTTTTAATCCGAAGGTCGTGGGTTCGAGCCCCACAGGGGGTACCAGCCACAGCCTCCGCCCCACCAGGGACCGGTGCCTTCTTCATAGCCGGACGCCACTCAGCCGGCACCCAGCCCTCCTCGTGGCGAGTCGGGGTGAGCTCATCCAGGCTAAGGCCAAAAAGGCCCGCCATGATCGCCAACTCCTCTGCGGTCCAAGTGACCTCTCCTCGAAGCTTCCGGCTCATCACCGACTGAGTGACCCCGAAGTGCTCACCGAGGCTTTTGCGGGTCATTCGATGCTCGAAGAGCAACTGGTTGACAGTCATTCCTAGAGCCTCGTTGTAGGCGGCGCGACTCGGCTTAGGTGTCCTCATGTCTCCAAGCATACGGCAATACATGCAGAACATGCAAGTCATGCATTGACACAACATCGTATGCGTCTTATCTTACAGCCATGAACGTGCACCACATGCAAGTAGATGACGATGAAGCGTTGACTCCTTCTCAGGCTGCGTCTCTACTGCCCAACACAAGCGTGGACTCGATCCGTCGATGGATCCGCAGTGGTGCTCTTCCCGCGCAGAAGCTTCCAAACGGGCGGTACTTCGTGCGGCGTGGTGACGTCGAGGCGCTTCTGAGTCCGGCGCTTCCTTCAGCGCCTTCGTCGGCGACGTCTTCTGATTCTTCGGTGGATGGGGTTTTGCCTGGTGAGGGGGTGTTGTTGTGATCGGTTGGGGTGAGGACGTTCTTGCCGACTACCCGGATGTGCTGGAGGCGTTGTCGGGTCTGGAGGATCTGGGTCTGCCTGAGGGTGTGGGGATGCCTGGTGTCCCCGTGGTTGAGGTCTACGACGACGTGGTGCTGTACACGTTCTTGGGGGATGAGGATGTCTATGAGGGCGGCTTCGTGCGGCAGGCGTGGAGGCGCGCTGTTCGGGCGGATTTCGCTGGGACGGTGACGGCGGAGTGTGAGGCGCACGTGGAGCGTGTGCGTGCCGGCCTGCCGGCGGTGGAGCGTGTGCTGCGGGTGGCAGAGCTGTCCGGGCTGACGCCGCCTGGTGGGAGCCGGCCTGCGCAGCGTGTGACGTTGTGGCCGGTCGAGGGCGTGTGTGTCCTTGAGGGGCTGGCCGGTTGGGGTGGCTGGAACGGCGGGGTTCGGGTGTCGGCGTCGATGGCTGATGAGCTGGTGGAGGTCACTCTCCACGGGATCAACCACGGTTACCCGTGGCGGGCTGCGGTTGAGCCGGCGGCGCGGGTGCTGGAGGCGGGCCTGGACTGGCTGGCCGACCAGGTCGACGTCGATGACGTTGAGGAGCCTGCCTATGAGGGTGAGGAGGACGCTGACGGCGCCGGGGAATTTCCTGTCGAGGACTGGGCGCTGGCCGGGGATGAGGAGATCGTCCGGGGCGAGCCGTTCACTGACGTTGAGGAGACGGTTCCTGGTGGTGGTGTGAGTAGCACGGATGGTGATGCGGCGTGAGGGCTGTCGTAGGGGTGGAGGAGTACGTCGCCTTTGCGGGTGCGTCGCAGGTAGCCGATGGCGATGACGTTCCAGCCGTTGGGGCGCTGGCGGCGGAGGTTCTCGGCGGTGCTGCGGGCGGCTGGCTGGTGGTCTGCGGGCAGCAGGACTGCCAGGGACGGTCTGGTGCCGTAGGGGCTGATGTTGATGAACAGGGCCTGGCTGGCTGGGCTGGCGCCGATGTCTCGGATGGGGGCGTGGAGGATGATCCAGCTGCCGGTGCCGATGTCGCTGGTGGTGATGGTGCCGGGGGTGCGCAGGACGTTGGTGATGGTGCTTGTGCGTCGGGCGAGACGGACCTTGCGGTCTGGGGGCAGGGTGCCGACTTCGAGCTGGTCTGCGAGGAGGTTCAGGGGTGTGGCCTGGGAGCTGGGTCTGCGGGTCGGGTTGCCGGTGGCCGGGTTCTTGGAGCGGCGGTGTCGTGGCCTGGTCGGGCTGGCGGCCGGCGGTCCTGGGGTCTGGGTTCTGGTGGTGCTGGGCTGGGACTGGAGCAGGTCGAGGATGATTTCGCCGCGGCGTGCGCCTTGGCGTCGTTTGGGCTGGCCGGCTTCGGTGGGGTTGTCGGGGTCGACGTGGTTGGCCAGGTTGCAGTCGGTGATGTGCTTGACGCCTTTGAGTCTGACGGCGAAGTGAGGAGTGACCTTGGCGGAGTCCTCGGCGCAGAACGTCAGGACGGCGTTGCAGGGGTTGTTGTCGGGGTCCCGGCCGGCGCACAGGGGCGTTGGCCGGGGGGTGAGCCTGCGGAATTCCCAGTAGGAGATGATCCCGATTCCCTCGACGCGGGCGTAGCGCATGGTGGCTCTCCTTTCTTGGAGCACGGCGGCGGTTCCGTCGTTGCTTCAGTGGAGCGCGGTGGCCTTTCCACCGTCGCTTCCGTGGGGTGTGACGGTCGGTCCGTCATCGCTCCGGTGGGGACTGCGGGTTGGGCCCGTTTGTCTCCTTCGAGGCTCGGGTTTCGGTCTGCCCGGTCTCGGTGGTCCGGCGGTTTTGGTTTGTTGCCGCTGGGCCGGGGTGAGGGGGCGTTGGTAGCGCCCTCTCACCCTTATTGCTTGTCGTGGGTTGTGAGCGCACACCGTCGTGGTGCGGCGGTGTCGGCGGTGCCGTCGATGGAGCTGGCGTCGGGCGGCGAGGTCCTGGTTTTGCCTGGTGAGGGGGCGTTGTTGTGAGGGTTCGGGTGGGGTATGAGCGCGTTCTGTTGCTGGGGGCTGCTGATGAGGAGCTGCCGGTGGTGGGGTCGTCGGGTCTGCGGTTGTCGGGGTTGGCGTTTTTCGTGCGTTTTGGTCGGGTGTTTGAGTCGGCTACCGGTGGGGAGCCGGCGGGGGCGAGTGATCTGAACCGGCTGTTGTGGGTGTCGTTTGATCGCGAGGACGGTATCGGTTTTCACCCGTTGGAGGGTCTGGACTGCGACTGGGAGGTGGTGTCGTGGCTGGTTGAGGAGGCTGATCTATCTGAGCCGGAGGTCGCGTACCCCGGCCGGTGGAGCGTGAGGTCTTCGATGAGCTGCTTGAGCGGCACTGGGACCTGTTCGTTGAGGATGCGCACCTGTCGTCGACGGTGTACCAGCTGTTCCCCCTTGATGCTGCTAGTGGGGGTTGTCCCAGTCTGGGGGTAGGGGGCGGTGGTCGTAGTGCTTAGCGTTGTCGGCGGTGGTCCAGCGCGTGCTGATGTTGTGGGTCGCGCAGTACTCGGCGGCGTCTTTGCCGAGGAGTCGTCGGGTCTTGGTGAGGTTGTCCCCGGTGACGTTGCCCGTCTTGGGGTGGGCGACGTGGTCATACCATCCGAAGAAGTAGATCTTGTCTTCTTCCTCGATGTTGGTGCGGGCGGCTTTGGGGAGCTCGTTGGGTGGGATTCAGGTTCGGGGTCGGGCTTTGCGGGCGCCGTGGTCGGCGGCTTTGAGGAGCAGGCTGGCGGGCCATGGTCTGGTGCCGCTGCCTCCGATGTTGAGGGCATCGAGGAGGCGTCTGTAGTCGTGCGAGGAAGGCGCTGGCTCTAAGGACGCCGCTGTGGCTGCTGGTGATGATGTCGTAGGTGTGCGCCCAGTGGTGGGGGCCGATGAGGGCTATGAGGAGTGTCCAGGGTGGTTCTCCTTCGGCGGCGAGGACGCTGTCGAACTCGTGGGTGCGGCCGCCGGCATCAAGGGTGAAGCGGTAGAGGACGCGGTGTCCTCCTGCTCGCTTGGTGCGCTTAAGGGCTTGTGTGAGCTGGGGTAGGTCGGTCATCGGCCTGTTCCTTTCTGGGGGCACGGCGGGCGTTCCGTCGTTGCCCTGGCGGGGCCGGCAGGTGGTTTCTGCTGGTCCTGGTGGCCGGGTGGCGGTGGTACGTCGCCTGGCCGGGGTGGGAGGGCGCCCGGGACGGCGTCCTCCCACACGTCCCCAATTGTTCCTGTGACCTACGACAAGTATTCCTGCTGCGAGATGCGAGGTGGTCGTGATGGCGATTCCGCCTGAGTCCTACTGGCATGCGCTGGATCTGGAGCCGTGGTGCTGCTGGCTGTTCGGATCTTTGGCCCTCCTGGCGGTTGCATGGATAGAGGTACTGCGGTGTGCTGCGGCTGTGTGCCGAGGGCCGGCGCCTTCTTCACACCCGGGACGCAGGCAACTGGCGCCTACTCCCCTCACCGCAAGAAGCAACGAGATTATCCAGCCTGAGGCCTGGAGTGCATGTTGGTGCAGCCCTCTGAGGTGGAGCTGTGACGGACCACTTGGGGCTAGTTTCTTGGGGGTTGAGCACGGGTTCGATGTTGAGCTCGTCAGTTCGGATAGGGCGTGGCGCACGTCGGCACGGATGTAGGTGGGAGCAGTAAGGCGCTGCTCCTGGGCCGCGGGGTCGCAATGTGCTCACCCCGGTCGTCGTCCTAGGTGAAAGCAATTCTGCTGGCGTAGTGCCGGCGTTGATGGAAGGAGAACTGGTGTGAGTTTCAAGGCGTCACATTGGGCTGTTCACAAGGTACGAGGCCTGGAGCCACTGGAGAGGTTGCTGCTTCTGGTCTTAGCGGAGCATGCAGATGATCATGACTGCGTGCGGCTGTCACAGGATCGACTTGCCCACATGATGGGGACATCGCCATCGACGTTGCGTCATTGCCTGGGGCATCTGGAGAAACTGGGGCTGCTGACGCATGAGTACCGGTGGGCGATGGATGAGTCGACCGATACGCTTCGGTTGACGGACGTCTATCAGGTTCATATAGGTGCTGCACCCGACTGGGGCGCCCCCAGAAACGGCTCGCAAGGATCTCGTCCGACCGGACCCCACAGGCAAAGCGAGTCCGCGTCCAAGCAGGTGGACCAACACATCATAGCCCACAAGTGCAAGGTAACGGTCCGGAAGGTGGGCGAAGCAGTCAACTACGCCGCCCGCCTGGTCCTGACCGCCAGCGCCCTTGCGGATGCCCTGAGCAACTGGTTCAGCTAAGCCGATTGCTTGCCTGGGGAGTCACCCGATTGTACCCGGGTGACTCCCCACCATGATGGCCAGCGCTGCTCTGTCATGTCTGCACCTCGACGAGTCGCATCAAGGACGCCCGCCAAGGGGGCTCGGTGCCTCCGGTGGGACTGCCCGCGAGATCCGTGGACCACAATGAGCATAGGAAGTGGGGCACCCGGAACAGGCCAAAAGCAGTATCCCAGTGCCCTGCCAGCACATGGTTTCGGGCTGCGTGATGGTTGCTGGAATCAGGTGAGCTCAGGTGGCACCGATCCACGTGGGGTGGACGCCCAGTCCAGCGGGGGCGGGAGAGGACGCTCATGTTGAGCCGGGCTTGATCGGCGCCAGCCCAGGTGGCCGGATGCGAGCACAGCTCACGCAGCCACAATGACATACCCGGATCTGAAGACCGCGCCTTACGGATCGCAGACTGCTCTGGAGACTCACCGTCCAACCTCCGAGGCAGCTTTGTCATTTTCCGCTTGCAGCAGCATCGAGAACACGCCCAACATAGTGGCCGAACTTCTCAGTGATGCTGCCGTGATCGTCGTCGGGCCACTCGCTCCAGGTGTGGCGGAAGCCCGCGGAGCGGTAGTAGGCCAAGCTGTTGCGGGCGCGCCCGATGCCGTCGAACCCGTCGGCGCTGTCGCTGGGAACGTCGCGCGTCCCGGTCACCCAGTTGAGCCGAAGTCGTTCCTTGACGTCGTCGGAGAACGTCACGGTGCTCGAGTCAGGTGCGTCACCGCCCCCGAAGAGAACGAATCCCCCACCGTCCATGCGCTCGGCGTAGGCGGGGAAGAACCATTGGCTGACGAACTCCGAACCGCCGGAGTACCCCACGAGCCATACCTGCTCCGTATTGGCCCCGCACTCAATGGCCACATAATCGAGAGCCTCTTCCAGATAGCGGACCTTGGCGTCCTGGTCATCCAACCACCAGGCTTCATCATCTCCGGGAGAACGCACCGAGACAACGTCGTATCCGCGAGCACCTGCAGCCTCGACGACTCCCCCAGTGCCGGCCAGCCCGCCACGGGACCTCGCGCTCGGGTTCTGGTCGCCCTGACCGTGGAACGGCTGCCCGTCGCCGTCGAGGTAGACGACCAGGCCCACCGGCGCATCCGCGGTCGCGTAGAAGATGCAGTCGGAGGCCTCGCCCTCGGAGTCGGTGTAGGAGAACGCGGCGGGAATCGAAAGATCCTCCGGCGCCGGACGCAGGCTCGGATCAGCGCTCGCCCCTCGCGAGCGCAGGTGCGGCGGTGGAGTCGGGTGCGCGGCCGGCTGATGCGGCCCCTGCGGAGCGCAACCGGCCAGGATGACACCCGCCATCGCCCCGGCCAGGGCCCGCCGCGAAAGGTGTGCCGCCACGCTCTCCACCCACCTTCCCAATCACGGTCAGCCGTTCGACCGTAGCACCAGCGCCCCGCTCCCGCACACTCAGACCATCAGTATCACGCGCCTACCGTTTGCCCGCATAGGCCAGAAGCCTCCTATTCACATAGTGGCCAAACACCCTGATGACGGACACGTGGTTGTCATGAGAGATCTCTTTCCAGACATTCTTAAAACCCGCCTCCTTGTAATACTTTATACCTCTTCTGGCACGATCAAGGTCTCCACTGCCCCCACCAGCGCTGTATCGTCCCGTAATCCAGTTCAGCGATAAAGACGACTTGATTCGTTCAGAGAACACAAGAGTCTCACTGGGCGAATCGCCGCCGGCGAAAACAATGAGTCCACCGCCTTCCAAATCTTCCGCGAATGCGGGGAAGACTGTTTGCGTAATGAAGTCAGAGCCGCTCGCATATCCGGCGAACCACAGGCATTTTGTATTTGAACCATGCTCCGCAGCAACGTCGTGGACCACGGTCTTGACGTAATCAACGCCCCCTTGACCGCTATTCCTCCACGACCCCTCTTCGCCGGGAGCGCGGATAGAAATCACATCGTACCCGTAGGCCGTTGACGGCCCAGCCACACTTCCGGACCCGGAGAGGCCCCCTCTGACCCCCTCGCCATCACCGCCATCGGTATCATGCAACGCTTGACCATCACCATCGAAGAAGATGACCAGCCCAGCCTTCTCACCTTTTCCTGGGAAGAACCGCACCGGTACCACAGCCTCCTCCGAGCTGGGTTCTTCCGCCGCCGCGACTCCGATTTGCTGACTGAGAGCAGCAGTGAATATAAGAGTAGCCGTAGCTCCGATTGCAGAACGACGTGAACAAGACATGGACCAACCACCTTTCCACACCCAATGGGGCCGAGTTCTCACCAGCCTAGTGTATCTACCGCCCGAAATAATGCAATATTATTCCTGAGGAGATTTTGGTGTTGACGCGATTCCGACAATTGGCGCGATCAGTCCTACCTTCGTCTCGCTCCACTTTAGTAGATGAATAATGCGATCACAGCGGAGACCATCGACGGCACCCAGCATTTCCTATTGATATCGAAGGTTGAGACAGCATCAACGAGGTCAGTCGCACTGCTGTCGACGTCGGCTCCGGTACAGACAGGTTGAGTCCTCGATCAATTCGCTCGATCAGCCCTGCCCGCCGGAGGCGCGCCCTCGCCGGGATTGCCCTGAGCGCGAGGCGCCGCCGCCCCGCCGGGAGCCATGGCCGTGTCCGCCGCCTCCGCCTCGACCGCCTTGACCGGCTGCCCGCCCGCTGTTCTTGGCCCCGC
>NZ_JH470356.1:117915-121981 GCF_000239715.1 Actinomyces sp. oral taxon 849 str. F0330
CCCGGTGGAGGCCCGCCCGCCGGGGCTGCCGCCCTTGACGGCCACGCCCTCGGGCATGTCCTCGATCGCGACGGCGTCGGCGACCCGCCCCACGAGGGCGGCCACGGCGTCGTCGTCGGGCCGGATGCGCTCGATGTCCGCGCGGATACGCGCCTTCTTGAGCAGGACCTGGACGTCGCGGCCCTGCTCGGGCAAGACGAGGGTGACGACACTCCCGGCTGCCCCGGCGCGGGCGGTGCGCCCGGAGCGGTGCAGGTAGGCCTTGTGCTCGGCGGGCGGGTCGACGTGGACGACGAGCTCGACGCCGGAGACGTCGATACCGCGGGCGGCGATATCGGTGGCGACCATGACGTGGACCTGCCCGGTGGAGAAGGCCCGCATGGCGCGCTCGCGCGCGTTCTGGCTCATGTTCCCCTGCAGCTCGACGGCAGGGATGCCGGCCTGGACGAGCTTGCGGGCCAGGCGCCGGGCGAGGTGCTTGGTGCGGGTGAACAGGATGCGCTGTCCCTCTCCGGAGGCCAGGCGCCGCACGATGCCGTCTTTGGCAGTCTTGTCCGCGACCATCCACACGCGGTGGGCCATGGCGTCCACCGGCGAGGTCGAGGGGTCCACGGAGTGCTGGAGCGGATTGTGGAGGAACTCCTTGACCAGTGTGTCCACGCCGTTGTCCAGGGTGGCGGAGAACAGCATGCGCTGGCCGCGCTGCGGGGTGGCGCGCAGGATGCGGCGGACATTGGGCAGGAAGCCGAGGTCGGCCATGTGGTCGGCCTCGTCCAGGACGGTGATCTCGACCTCGTCGAGCTCGATGAGCCCTTGCCCCATGAGGTCCAGGAGCCTGCCGGGGCAGGCGACGACGACGTCGACCCCCGCCTTGAGGGCCTTCTCCTGGGGCTTGGCCGAGACGCCGCCGAAGATGGTGGTCACGTCCATATCGACCACGCGGGCCAGGGGCTCGATGACCTCGGCGATCTGGAGGGCGAGCTCGCGGGTGGGGGCCAGGACCAGGCCAATGGGGTGGCCGGGGCGGGCCTTGTCCTGCTGGGCCAAGCGCTGGACCAGCGGGAGGCTGAAGGCCAGGGTCTTGCCCGATCCGGTACGGCCGCGGCCGAGCACATCGCGCCCGGCGAGGGTGTCGGGCAGGGTGGTGGCCTGAATGGGGAAGGGCGCGGTGAAACCGCGCGAGTCGAGGTCGGTGGCCAGGTCGGAGTCCACGCCGAGGGAGGTGAAGGTGGCCTCCCCAGCGGCCGGGGTCTTCCCGGAGGCGAAGCGGTGGGAGGCGGAGGTGCGGTGTGCGGCCACGAGGGTCCTGTCGGTTGGGACCGCGAGCACGCCGGCGCGAGTCGCAGGCAGCGTGCGCGTCGGTGCGTGAGGTGCCGGCGTACGCGGCTCGACGGCGCGAGGCGTCAGATGAGTCGACGCGCGCCAGGACCGGGGCACCAGCCAGACCGGGCGGCGCCCGGACCAGAACGCCATCCTGCCCGAGATATCACCGTTCCCCAAGGACGCCGCTCACATACTTCAGCGGCTGGTCAGAAGACTCCCAGGACGAGTGCGAGGAGGCCGATCGCGACCATGGCGACCACGGACAGGATCGTCTCCATCAGCGACCAGGTCTTGAAGGTCTGCCCCACGGTCATCCCGAAGTACTCCTTGACCAACCAGAAGCCGGCGTCGTTGACGTGGGAGAGGAACACTGAGCCCGCGCCGATCGCCAGGACGAGAAGGGCGACCTCGACCCGTGGCATGTGAGTGGTCAGCGGCGCCATGATGCCGGCCGCGGTGATGGTGGCGACGGTCGCCGATCCCGTGGCCAGGCGCACGGCGACGGCCACGAGCCATCCGGCCAGGAGGGCGGGCACGGCCGCCTGCTGGATCCAGGCAGCGATGATGTTGGCAATCCCTGAGTCGACAAGGGTTTGCTTGAATCCTCCCCCGGCCCCGACGATGAGCAGGATCCCGGCGATGGGTGCGAGCGAGGCCCCGACCCGTCCGCTGACGTCGTCGGCACCCAGCCCTAGGCGGGCCCCGAAGAGGTACATGGCGGCCAGGACCGTGATCAGCAGGGCGACGATCGGCTTGCCCACGAATAGTGCCGCGTGGACTACCAGGTTGTCGCTGTCCTCGGGGACGAGGGTCTCGACGACAGTACGCAGAAGCATGAGTCCCACGGGCAGCAGAACCACCACGATCGAGGTCGCGAAGGAGGGTCGCGGTCCCCCGTGCTCCTCATCCGAGGCCCCCAGTGGCTCGGGCGCCTCAATCGGTACCCACCTGGCCATGAAGCGGGCCGCGATGGGCCCGGAGATGATGACCGTGGGTACGGCGACCAGCAGCCCCAGTCCGAGGGTGAGCCCCAGGTCGGCCTTGACGGCGTTGATGGCGATGAGCGGTCCGGGGTGCGGCGGCACGAGGCCGTGGAGCGCGGACAGGCCGGCCAGGGCGGGCACGCCCAGCGCGATGAGCGGCTGGTGGGCCCGCCGGGCGACGATCATGACCACGGGGATGAGCAGGACGATGCCGACCTCGAAGAACAGCGGGATGCCGACGACGAAGGCGATGAGCGCCATCGCCCAGGGAAGGCGGGGGCCGGGCGCGCGGGCCAGGACGGTGTCGACGATCTGGTCGGCACCGCCGGAGTCGATGAGGAGGCGGCCGATGATCGCTCCGAAGGCGATGAGGGTGCCCACGTCACCGATCGTGGAGCCCATTCCCTTGGTGAAGGCGGTAAAGGTGTCGGCCAGCGGGATGCCGGCGACGACGGCCAGGACCGCCGAGCCCAGCGTCAGCGCGAGAAAGGGGTGCATCTTGCGCCAGACGATGAGCACGATGATCGTGGCGATGCCGAGCAGAGCGGCCGCGATGAGCTGCGTGTGATTGTCCGTGTGGCTCACGGTGTCGGCGGTCGGCAGCACGACCGGTTGAGCCGGAAGAGTGAACGTCATTGTTGTCTCCGTTGTCGTCGGGAGGTGGAGTGAGGACGAGGTGTGCGCATGCCGGGTTCGGCGGGCCGGGTTGACTGTGCGCCGCGCGCCTCGGTTGGTTGACGTGGGCGCCAGCGGCTATCAGCGAAGATCGGCGCTCAGCCAGCGTCGGCCGAGGCCTGCTCGAGTGCGGCGAGGATTGCCTCGAAGGTCTCCTCCGGCGTCGCCCGCGAGACCACGGTGACGCCGTCCTCGTCGTCGGACAGGGGCTCGAGGGCGGCGAACTGGGACGGCAGCAGGCTCGGGGGCATGAAGTGCCCCTCGCGGTGGGCCATGCGCTCCTGGAGCTCCTCGGGTTGGGCGAGCAGGTGGATGAAGAAGACCCGGCCCTGCGCGCCGGAGAGCAGGTCGCGGTAGGAGCGCTTGAGCGCTGAGCACGTGACGATCGTCTTGACGCCATCGGCGGCGCGCTCGCTCATCCAGTCGCGCATGGATTCCAGCCAGGGCCAGCGGTCCTCGTCGGTCAGGGCGATGCCGCGGCTCATCTTGTCGATGTTGGCCTCGGGGTGGAAGTCGTCGGCCTCGGCGACGGGCCAGCCCAGAGCGTTGTGAAGGTTGAGTGCGGCTGTGGTCTTGCCGCAGCCGGAGACCCCCATGAGGACGAGGTGCTCGACGGATCGGCTCATGTCTGCTCCTTGATGACGCCGTTGTCGTGAACTGATACGACAAATATACCTCAAACGTAGTATTTTTAAAAGGGTCGGATAGCATCTCCCACAGACATCTCGCACCACTCCTCCGGAAGCCCACCTATGCCCTCCACTGACCGACGTCGCGACGTCCTCGACTCCCTCGGGCGCGCCATCGTGACCGGGGAGATGGCGCCGGGCCAGAGCCTGACGCTGGAGACACTCCAGTCCCGTTACGGCGTCTCCCGGACACTGGCGCGCGATTGCGTCCACACCTTGGAGTCCATCGGCATCGTCGCCTCGCGACGTCGGGTGGGCATCGTGGTTCAGCCGCGCGAGCACTGGTCTGCCCTTGCGCCCGAGCTCGTGCGCTGGCAGCTCGAGGCCGATCCGCACGGCCCCAAGCTCGGCGCCCTGACCGAGCTGCGCGCCGCCATCGAGCCGGTCGCCGCGGCG
>NZ_JH470356.1:122009-129796 GCF_000239715.1 Actinomyces sp. oral taxon 849 str. F0330
CCACCGAGGAGCAGCGCTCGGGGCTGTTGGCGCTGGCGGCCGCGATCCGAGCCAAGGGCGCCACCGGGAACGTCGCCTCCTATCTCGACGACGACATCGCCTTCCACAGCCTCGTCCTGGAAGCCAGCCACAACGACGCCTTCAAGGCGCTGACCGGCATCGTCGCGGAGGTGCTCTCCGGGAGAGCCAGGCTCACCGGCCGGGTACAGGTGCCCCAGCCTGAGGCGCTCGAGCTCCACGAGCGAGTCGCCGGCGCGATCGCTGCTGGCGACGCCGCGACGGCGGAGTCCTCCATGCGAGACCTCGTCGCCGAGGTGCGCGGCGCCCTGCTCGAGCGCGGTCTGCGCGGCTTCCTCGAGGCTTGACGCCCCTTCCTCAGTGACTCGCAGGACGCGGCGCGCGGCCGTCCACACTGGCCAGGGCAACGGCCACCGAGACCAGCACGAGCCCGGTGACCTCCCAGCCGCTGGGCAGCTGGCCCAGCACCACCACTCCCACCAGCATCGAGGTCGCCGGCATGAGCGAGGACAGGAGCGCGAAGGTATCCGTCCCGAGCCGTTTGAGCACCACTTGATCGAGTCCGTAGGGCACCGCGGTCGACAGCAGCCCGACTCCCAGCGCCATCGCCGTCGACCTTACTGACGCCAGGGCGCCGGCAGCCGTGCCGACGGCGAAGGGAGCGTAGACCAGCGCACCGAACACCATGCCCACAGCGAGTGAGTCGATCCCGGTCCCGGCCGAGGCCACACGTCGCCCCAGAAGGATGTAGCCCGCCCAGGCCGCACCGGCCGCCAGCGCGAGCACGACCCCCGTCCTCTGATCCGGCTCGCCCACGTCGACGCCGAGCCCGGAGATGGACACGACTCCGAGTAGTGCCAGCACCGCGGAGCAGCGCGGCCGCCACCCGCGCCCCGTGAAGGCGGCGACAGCGACCGGCCCGAGGAACTCCAAGGAGACGACCGTCCCCAGCGGAAGCAGTGAGATCGCCGCGTAGAAGATGACGTTCATGGTGGCCGTGGCCGTCCCGAAGGCGGCGGCCAGCGCCAGCGCCTTGGGTGTCCAGCTCCGGCGCCAAGGACATCGGAGCGCCATGAGCACGGTGGCGCCCACCACCAGGCGCCACCAGGCCACCGTCGTTGAGGGCATGAGCGAGAACAGGGAGACGGCCAGGCCCGCACCGAGGTACTGGGAGAAGGCTGAGACGACGAAGACCAGCGGTGCCGGAACCCTTCCCACCACCGCGCTACCCGCACTACCCGCGCCACTCGCACCTGCGCTGTTGTTCAGGCCGCGGGGCGGGCGGGAATCACCGTTCATCACTCCCGTATTGTCGCCCGTCCTCCTGCGGCTCCTTCACGCGTCACCCCTCCACGGTTCCAGCGCGGCGCGCCGGCGCGCCGGGCGCAGCAAGGCCCGCCCGGCTACCTGCCCAGGCGGCGCTCCCGGCAGGCGAAGTCGCGCAGCGCCCGCAGGAAGTCCACGCGCCGGAAGGCCGGCCAGTTAACCTCACAGAAGTAGTACTCGGAGTGCACCGACTGCCACAGCAGGAACCCGGAGAGCCGCTGCTCGCCCGAGGTGCGGATGACCAGGTCGGGGTCGGGCTGACCCTTGGTGTAGAGGTGATCGGTGATGTCCTCCTCGCTGAGCGAAGCGGCGACCTCCTCCAGGCTCACCCCGGCGGCGGCCCGCTCGCGCAGCAGCTCGCGCACGGCGTCGGCGATCTCCTGGCGGCCCCCGTAGCCGACGGCGATGTTCACCTGCATGCGCCGATCCTGAGCGGTGGCCTCGCCCGCCTTCCCGTCCGACTCAGGGGCATCGGCGGCCGGTAGCCGGGACCTGGCGACGGCCGCGCGCAGGCGCTCGGCCAGCGGCTCGGGCAGGAGGTCGACGGCACCCACGAGCCGCAGGCTCCAGCGGCCGGTCTCGGCGAGCTCGTCGACGGCGTGGGCGATGATATCGAGCAGGGGCGAGAGCTCTGCCGGGTCCCGGGAGAGGTTGTCTGTGCTCAGCAGCCACAGGGTGACGACCCGGACCCCCATCTGCTCCGCCCACCCGAGGAACTCCTCGATCTTGTCCGCGCCGCGCTTGTGCCCCTGGGCTGCCCCGAACCCCATGGACTTGGCCCAGCGCCGGTTGCCGTCGAGGATGACACCCACGTGGCGGGGCACCGTGGCCGGGTCGATGCGCGCAGCCAGCCGGCGCTCGTAGATGTCGTAGAGGAAGTTGTCGCCTGCCATGCCGTTTCCTCGGGGTTCCTCGGTGGGGTTGTAGGGACGGGGACCCGACGGCGCGGGGCCACCGCCAACGGTATCGCGCGTCATCCCTCCCGCGCTGGGTCAGACGGCTAACAGCCGGGTCAAATCCGGCCGTCAGGTTCACTCAGGGTTAACAGGCCACAACAGGGGCGTATCAGGATCGTTCGACCGTGCCGGCCCACACAGCAGCGGCCGAGGAGCCGGCTGGAGAGGGGCGTCGTGCCACCCGCATCACATCGCCCTTCAGATAGCTACCACCACAACCTACGCTCGCGTAACCTACGGAGTCGTAAGGTCCAGAACTGACCGCACCCTCAGCCCGAGCCACCCAGAAGGACGCCCACGCCCATGTCTTCGACATCGTCACCGACGCCGCCGACACCGGCTCCGCGCCGCACTGCGTCCACGTCCGCCAGGGATGTCATCGCCGCCGTCAAGCCGAAGCTGCGCGGCTGGATCCACGCCGGCACGGCGCCGCTGGCCCTGGCGGCCTGCATCGTGCTGACCGTCCTGGCGCCAGGGACGGGCCTGAAGTGGGCCTGCGCCATCTACCTGACCTGCTCACTGCTGCTGTTCGCCAACTCCGGCGTCTACCACATCGGCACCGGCTACTGGTCCGCGAAAGTGGCGGCCACTCTGCGGCGGATCGACCACGCGAACATCTACCTGCTCATCGCCGGCACCTACACGCCCCTGTCGGTGGCGCTACTGCCGACGCGCACGGCCGCCCTGGTCCTGGGCATCGTGTGGGCCGGCGCCGCGATCGGCACGGCCACGAACCTGCTGTGGATGAGTGCGCCACGCTGGTTCACCACCGCGCTCTACATCATCCTGGGCTGGGTGGCGATCTGGTTCCTGCCACAGTTCTGGCGAACCGGCGGCCCGGCGATCGTGTGGCTATTGGTGGCCGGGGGCGTGACCTACACGCTGGGCGCCGTCGTCTACGCCCGCAAGACCCCCGACCCCTCGCCGCGCTGGTTCGGCTTTCACGAGATCTTCCACGTGTGCACCGTGGCCGCATGGGCCTGCCAGTGCGTGGCCTGCTTCCTGGCAATCCTGCGGTAGGCGGACCGAGGCTGCGGCGCACGGTGAGAACACCATCGCACGCCACCGCGACGTCAATCGGCCCATCTCCCCACCGCCTTTCCTGAAAGCGGCGGCCGACCCCGATCGGGCAGGTCAGCGGACGTTCGGCCCGGCACTGCGGCGCGCACGAACGCCTGACACCCCAGCAGCTTCCGCCAAGCATTCAGCGTTCTTTCAGACTCCGGCGTAGACTCGCGCTTCAAACCCGGTTGGCCCTGCGAGGAGCCGCCGGGTGTCGTCGTCGCAAGGTGGCTCCGCCCAACCGCCGCCGAGCGACCAGCACCAGTCATCCAAGGAGGACCCATGTCCGAGCAGTCACAGGGCACCTGGCTCACGCAAGAGGCCTACGACCGCCTGTCCGCCGAGCTCGAGCACCGCAAGACGACCGAGCGCAAGGAGATCGCCCAGCGCGTGGAGACGGCCCGCCAGGAGGGTGACCTGAGGGAGAACGCCGGCTACCACGCGGCCCGCGAGGAGGCAGGGCTCAACGAGGCACGCATCATCCAGCTCGAGGAGACGCTGGAGAACGCCCAGATCGGCGAGGCGGCCGACGACGGCTCGGTCTCGGCCGGAACGATCGTCACCGCGAAGGTGGCCGGCAAGGAGCAGATCTTCGCCCTGGGCGGGCAGGAGATCACCGCGGACGTGCCCGACGGCGTCAAGGTCTTCTCCCCCGACGCCCCACTGGGCCAGGCCCTCATGGGGCATCGCGCGGGCGACACCGTCTCCTACGAGGCCCCCACCGGCCGGGAGATCAAGGCCGAGATCGTCAAGGTCGAGCGGGTCTGACTCTGTCTCCACCGAGCCGGGCATTTTTCCCGCAGCCCCACCGAAATTCTGTTGGGCACCGCGAGAAATGCCCGGCTCGATGTCTCGTCCCTCCTCTTCCTCGCGGTCAGTGAAGCGCGGGCGGGAATAGAGGCAGGGCGCAGTACCGTGTTCTCATGTTCAACGCCCTTCGTCACTCGCTCAGCGGATCGGCGCCGACCGGCCGCGAGACGCCGGTTCTGCCCGCCCCCGGAGACCACCCAGTGCTGGGGACGCCCCTGGACGGACCGTGGCCTGAGGGCAGTCGGGTCATCTATCTGGCGGGCGGCTGCTTCTGGGGCGTGGAGCGGATCCTGTGGCGCCAGGACGGCGTCGTCTCGACGTCGGTCGGCTACATGGGCGGCCAGACGCCCAACCCCACATACCAGGAGGTGTGCACCGGGGTGACCGGTCATGCCGAGACGGTGCGCGTCGTCTACGACCCGGCCGTGTGCGGCGAGGGCGGGGAGACCCTGCTGCGGGCCTTCTGGGAGAACCACGACTCCACGCACCTGAACCGTCACGGCAACGACATCGGCACCCAGTACCGCTCGGCGGTGTGGACGACGACGCCCGCCCAGCGCGACGCGGCCTTGCGGATCCGCGAGGCCTTCCAGGGCGAGCTGACCCGCCTGGGCCTGGGCACCTGCGTGACCACCATCGAGGACGCCGCCGACGCGCCGACTCAGTTCGGCGGCCCCTACTACCTGGCTGAGGACTACCACCAGGCCTACCTGCACAAGAACCCGAACGGCTACTGCAACCACGGCCCCAACGGGGTGACCTGCCCGGTTGGCATCACGGACCTGCCCGCCCAGACCGACATCCTGGCCCCCGAAGACGCCCCGGCCTGAGGTGACCGCCTGACAGTGGTCTAGACGCCGTCCACCACTCGCCGCGCCCCACCGACAACGGCATTCATCGCCTTTCAACCGCCACCGTTGCACCCCCACTCATCCGTTCCAGCTTTTGAACCATAAACCACCAGGGTTTTCACACGTTGCCTTGAGACACTCGCCACCGGTCGCGAACCCGCACTCTTCAGCCTTGAGTAGCCGCGACCGCCTGACTATTTCCCTGCGCACCCACAGGAGGCTCAACCCCGATGAGCACTCATCAGACCAGTACGTCGTCGCCGGACCAGATGGAGCCTGAGATCCACTGGGCCGAGGACGCGGACTTCCAGTGGCGCGCCGCAACCGAGCTGCTCATCGCCCTGGGAGTCCCGCGCTCCACCGCCCGCCTCACCCAAGATCTGCGCACCTCCATCGCCCGCCTGGAGCAGATCGACGCGCGCCTGCCGCGTGACGGCGAGCCCCTGCCCGAGGCCGACCGGCTCACCCGCAACAACGCCGTCGACGACGTCGCCCGGGCCATCCTGCCGCTGGCGCACGCCACGCTGGAGCGGATCCGGGCCGAGGAGCTGCGCACCGAAGTCGTCGGCGTGGACTACGCCGCCGTGTGCGCTGCCGTCGCGCAGCTCGAAGCCACTTACCGCGCCGGATGGTGGCGCTCGGCCGAGCGGGAGGGCGCCGACTTCTTCCTGCGCGAGGTCGAGGCCCTCGACCGCCTCAATGTCCCCCCGGTGCGGGCCAACTGGCGCGACGCCGGCAAAATCGTCGGCATCCTGCGCAAGATGCCCAACTCCACGCTGCGGCGCATGGCCCCGACGACCAACCCCATGGCACTGCGCTTCATGGTGCTATTCGCCCTCCAGTCCGGTTATCGCGACGGCCTGTTCGACAACACCATCTCGATCCCGCGTCTCATCCACACCAAGACCAGCGAGTACCGGACCAGCTCAGCCGCCTAGCGCGCAAGCCATACGTTTACTCACCAACAAGAACTTCAGAAACGACCCGGAGCCGCGTCGTTTCTGAAGTTTTTGTCGAAGTACGGGAGGCCGGCCGTCAGTCCTCGTCCGTCCGACCGGCCAGTTCTAGCCTGCGGTAGCGACTGACGGCCGCGCCGACGTCGACCATGCGGGGGCGCACGAGGAAGGCGGGGCGCTCGCGCTCGTCGGTCAGGGCGTCCAGGCCCTCGTCGTCGAGCAGGGCCTCGAGATCGTCCAGGCACTCGCGCAGCGGGGAGACCCCGTCGAAGCGCTGCTCCAGCAGGGCGCGCAGGGCGTAGGCGATGGCCTCGGCCTGCCCGGGGTCGGTGACGCCGCCGACGTCGGAGATGTCGATGTCCTCCCGGTCCAGGATGAGGGTGGAGGTGCCCTGGGCGCGAGTGCGCACCGGTCCCCGGCGGGTGCGCGGCGGGGCGGGTTCGGGGACGCGCTGCCTAGGCGCGGCGAAGTCCTCCAGCTCGGTGAGGGGCCGGGGCTGGTCGGCCACGACCCGGCGGGCCTGCTCGGTGACGTCGCGCAGGTGGTAGGCGTCCATGAGCAGGACCCGGTCGGCCACATCCAGGTAGTCCCCGGAGCCGCCCATGACCATGACCGTGGAGACGCCCCGCCGGTGGAACAGCGCGGTGATGCGGTCCACCAGGGGCGTGATGGGCTCACGTTCGGCGGCCACCAGCTCGCGCATGCGCGAGTCGCGGATGAGCAGGTTCGTGGCGGAGGTGTCCTCGTCGAGCAGCAGTGCGGTGGAGCCGGCCTCGACGGCCTCGATGATGGAGGCGGCCTGGGAGGTGGATCCCGAGGCGTTGCGGGTGGTGAAGGAGGCGGTGTCGCGCCCGGCCGGCAGGTGGGAGATGAAGGGGGTCAGGTCCACGCCGGTCACGGCGCGCCCGTCGGCGGCCCGCACCTTGACGGCGTCGGGAACCGTGGCCACGAGCTCGCGCCCGTCCCCGGGCACGTGCGGGTAGACGCCGCGCTCGATGGCGCTCAGCAGCGTGGACTTGCCGTGGTAGCCGCCTCCGACGATGACGCTCACACCGGCCTCGACGACGGTACCGCGCACGCTCCCGGCGTGGGGCAGCTCGACCGTGGCGGCCATGGAGTCGGGGGCCTGGAGGGGGACGCCGCCGTCCAGGGGCTCATCGCTCACGCCGGAGCGGCGCGGCAACACGGCGCCATCTGCGAGGAAGGACACCCAGCCGTTGCGGGCCACCGCCGCCCTCAGAGCCCGGTGGTCCTCGAGGATGGCGACGTGGCGCACGAGCCGGTCGCCCCGCTCGCCGGTGAGGTCCGTGGCCTCCTCCAGCTCGCGCACCAGGTCGCGCCCCACGATCCGGGAGGCCTCGCGGCCCTGGATGGAGCGTCCCTGGGCGGGCAGGGCCAGACGGGCGCGGATCTCCAGGACCCAGCCGGCCCCTTCCTTCTGCTCGTCAGGGCGCAGGATGACGCTGGAGCGCTCAAGGATCTCCTGCCCAGGGGAGGCGATCGACAGAGCCGTTCCGCGGAAGCCCGCGTGCAGCTCGCGGGTGAGGAAGTCGCCCACGGCCAGGCGCCGGTCGACGTCGGCCAGCAGGTCGGCCTCGTCGAGCAGGGCCAGGCCGTGCAGGTCAGTGGGCACGTCCATGTGGATGCGCGTGGGCGGGGCGTAGGGGTCGGCCTGGACGCGGTCGATGTACAGGAACCAGCCGGCGGGGGCCCGGTAGCGCCCGACGATCGCCTTGTAGGCGGCGTAGGAGCGCCCGTCGAGGGCATGGAGGTGGCCCACGAGGTCGGACAGGAGGCCGTCGCGGGGC
>NZ_JH470356.1:130338-134273 GCF_000239715.1 Actinomyces sp. oral taxon 849 str. F0330
GCCCCGGTCGCCGCCGCCCCGGTCGGCCGCGTCCGCCCCTGTCGTCGCGGTGGGAACCGCCTCGCTCGCTGCGCTCAGTCATGGTGGAAACCCTACCCACCCGCCGGCCCGAGCCCCCGCAGCCCGAGCACAGACGACGCCGCCGCCGGGGCACCCGCAGGTACCGCCGACGGCGACGTGAAGGGCTGAGCCGGACGGCTCGGGACCGCTGTGTCGACCCCGTCCGCCTCAGCGCAAGGAGGCCAGGGCGTCGGAGTGGGCGACGACGTCGCGCACCATAGCCGGGACCTCCGGGTCGTGGAAGGAGGCCGGCGAGAAGGCGCCCTCGGCGAAGTCGGTGTTGAGCGACAGGAACACGTTGGAGGCCACGACGGTGGCGCCCATGCCCTGGAGGATCTGCTGGAGGTGGCTGACGGCGCGGATGCCGACGTTGTAGGAGTAGCCGACCACGCCCACGCCCTTGTTGGCCACGGCGCCGGGCTGGAGGAAGTCGATGGCGTTCTTCAGCGCACCTGGGATGGAGAAGTTGTACTCGGGAGTGACGAAGATCAGAGCGTCGAAGGACTTCAGGGCCGTGTCGAAGGCGGCGCCGGCCGGGTCGTTGGGGACCGCCATGCGCGGGGGGATCTCCTCGGCGAACAGGGGCAGGTTGAAGGAGGCGATGTCGACGAGCTCGGCGTCGACGCCCTCGATCTCGTTGGCCTGGTCGACCACCCACTGGGCGATGGTGCCGCCCACGCGGTTGGGGCGCACGGAGCCGACGACGACGGCGAGACGGGTCATGGTGTTTCTCCTGATATGGCGAGTCGGGGGAGCGGCCGGTGTCAGGCTGAGGCCGTCATGGGCCGCCATGGCGCGTCCGGCCGCGATACATGTTGTTAACAACCTTATGGGAATCCCGACAGAAACAGCGAGCCCTTATTGCATGACACCTGCCACAGCGCGCCCCGGCCGGCCCCGAACCCATCGTCCGAAGCGTCAAGGGCGCGGGGTTGTCACGGCTCAGCGAGCCAAGAAGAAGCGGAAGGCGGGGTCGGTGGTCTCCTCGTTGTAGGAGTAGCCGAGCCGGTCCATGTGCTCGGTCAGCTCGACGTCATCGGGACCGGCCGCGAAAGCGCATAGGATGCGGCCGTAGTCGGCGCCGTCGGTGCGGTAGTGGAACAGGGTGATGTTCCAGCGGGTGCCCAGGACCTCCAGGAAGTGAGCCAGCGCCCCGGGCGACTCAGGGAAGAGGAAGGAGAAGAGGCGCTCGGGCACGCCGGGTGTGGCGCGCCCACCGATCATGGAGCGCACGTGGACCTTGGCGAGCTCGTCGTCGGTGAGGTCGATGACGTCGTAGCCGGCCTCCTCCAGGTCGGCGACGATCTCGGCGCGCTCCTGGCTGCGGGCGATGCGCACACCCACGAAGATGCGGGCGGGGTCGGTCGCGGCACGGGCCGCGGAGAGGCGGTAGTTGAACTCGGTGACCGAGCGGGCGCCCAGGACGGAGGCGAAGCGCAGGAAGGAGCCCTGCTCCTCGGGGATGGTCACCCCGAGGATGGCCTCGCGCTGCTCACCGATCTCGGAGCGCTCGGAGATGTAGCGCAGCTGGTGGAAGTTGAGGTTGGCGCCCGAGAGGATGAAGGCGAGGCGCTCGCCGGACAGGTGGTGCTCGGCGGCGTAGCGCTTGAGGCCGGCCAGGGCCAGGGCGCCGGAGGGCTCGGAGATGGCGCGCACGTCGTCGAAGATGTCGCGCACGGCGGCGGAGGTCTCGTCGGAGGAGACGGTGACGACGTCGTCGAGCAGGGCGTGGCACATGCGGAAGGTCTCCTCGCCGATGCGGCGCACGGCCACCCCTTCGGCGAACAGGCCCACGTGGTGCAGGGTGATGGGCTCGCCGCCCAGCAGGGCGGCCTTGAGGCAGGCCGACTCCTCGTGCTCGACGCCGATGACCTGGACGGCGGGCATGAGCTGCTTGATGAGGACGGCGACGCCGGCGGCCAGGCCCCCGCCGCCCACGGGTACGAAGACGCGGTCGAGGTGGGCGTCCTGCTGGATGAGCTCCAGACCGATGGTGCCCTGACCGGCGATGACACGGGGATCGTCGAAAGGAGCGATGTAGGAGTGGCCTTCGTCCTCGGACAGGCGCACGGCCTCGGCCTTGGCGGCGTCGAAGTTGTCCCCGTGGAGGCGGACCTCTCCGCCCAGGGCCCTGACGGCGTCGACCTTGATCCGGGGGGTGACGGTGGGCATGACGATGATGGCGCTCATCCCCAGCAGGGCGGCGGAGCGGGCCACGCCCTGGGCGTGGTTGCCGGCCGAGGCGGTCACGACTCCGCGCTCGCGCTCGGTCGGGTCCAGGGAGCGCATGGCGTTGTAGGCGCCGCGGATCTTGAAGGAGTGGACCGACTGGAGGTCCTCGCGCTTGACCTCGACCGTGTTGCCCAGGCGGGCCGACAGGGCGGGCATCTCCTGGAGCGGAGTGTGCTCGGCCGCCTCGTAGACGGGGGCCTTGAGGATCTCCCGCAGGTAGCGGGCGCTGTCCCAGGCCGGGGTTCCGTTGCTGCTGACGCTGTCGAGCTCATTCACGGGTAACAGCGTAACGGGCGGGCCGCCGCCCGGCTCAAGCCGGCGGTGGCGCACGCACGTGTTGCGCACGAGGCATATGAGCACCACATCAGTCAGCTCCACGGCCACATCCTCGTGGGAGCAGGTCAGGCAGGAGTCGCTGGCCTCAATGACCGAGGCCGAGCAAGCCGAGTACGACACGGCTGCTATCGAGGCCGAGCCCCGCCTCCAGCTTGCTGAACTGGTTGACAACGCACCCCGGAGCACGACCCGGACCGAGGACTGATCGACCGCTGATCACGATGAAGAGCTCAGAATGTCCAAATCGGTGACAAAGGAGCCTGCGGCTCGATCAGGCCGCTGATGGAACCGCGGAATCATGCGGTTCTTGTCCGACGCCTTGGACCTGTTTCGGGTCTTTGTCACCGATTTGGACATTTTCAGGCCGATCTCCTCAAGAACCGGCGCAGCGAAACCGCCAGGCCGCCTTGCTCTGCCCGCCGGCGCACCCAGGGTGCCAAGACCCGCGACGCACAGCTAGGCGCAGAGCCGGAGGAGGCTCACACCAGCGCTGGCGGCCAACACCTCCCGCACCTGCCTATAGCTGGAAATATTCATCCCTATGGGAGTCCGCAGAGCGAACAGACCCCCACTTCACCGGAGCCGGCGGGAATAATTCGGGCGGACCGCAAGGTTGGTACGCACACCCTACGGAAAGGAGCCGCCATGTCGCTCCAGCTCTTCGAGCTTGTCCCCGCAACCCCGTCGCGCGAGGCCGCCCAGGCCCTCATCGCCCAGGTCTCGCAGGCCGTCGAGGCCGCGGGCGCCTCCGTCCTGGAGTCGCAGGTCACCGCCGGCCACGAGCACGTCTTCACCGTCGTCGAACTCGACTCCGACAACGTCGCCGCCCTGACTGAGGCCGTCCGGGCCGCTGCGGCCGGCGCCGAGGTCACCGGCCCCGACGAGGTACGCCTCGTGGGCGCCCAGATCGAGGACGTGCGCGCGCTGGCCCGCAAGGCCGATTACCTCGTGGAGTGGGACATCCCGGAGGAGATCTCGATGGAGACCTACCTGGCACGCAAGAAGGCCAACTCCCCCAAGTACGCCCAGGTCCCGGAGGTGAGCTTCCTGCGCACCTACGTGCGTGAGGACACGGTCAAGTGCCTGTGCTTCTACGACGCCCCCGATAAGGAGGCCGTGGTGCGCGCCCGCGAGGCTGTCTCCACCCCGATCGACCGCCTTCACGCCCTGGAGGGCTGAGGCTCAAGCAGAGCGGCTCGGCGCGCCGTGGCACACCGACCGACGTCGAGGCCCGGTTCGCACTATCGGTGGCCGTCTTCCGGCTCAGCGCCTGGCGCTGCGGGAGGCGGCCACCGCGGTGACCGCCA
>NZ_JH470356.1:135023-136726 GCF_000239715.1 Actinomyces sp. oral taxon 849 str. F0330
GATCCCCCCAGGCCACCTATGGCCACCAGCAGCCCCGCCCCGACCCCGGCGATGACCCGGGCCGCCCGCCCGGAGTGGTTCATCGGGGGCGGTGCGCTCAGGCCCCCGGCGCCGGCGGCTCGCCCCATGAGGAGGCGGCGGAGGATCCCGGCGACGACGCCGGCGGTGAGCGCCAGTGCGAGCAGTAGCAGGATCTGGGCCTGGAGTGCTGGGACGTCCTGGGCGGTGGCGGCGTCCAGGAGCTCTCGCCCGAGTCCCGGGATCGCGAAGATCTTCTCCACGGCGACTGCCCCGCCAGTCAGGGCGACGACGACGAGCGCCATCTGCCCGGTCAGGGGCGCCAGGGCCCGGCGCAGGACGGCCCCTGCCAGGGCCCGGCCGCGGATGCCGGCGGTGGACCAGGTGGCCACCCATCGTTCGGAGAAGGTGGCGGTGACGGCATCGGAGATGAGTCCGCCCAGGTAGCCGCCGGTGGGCAGGCCCAGGCTGAGGGCGGGCATGATGACTTTCTCAGGGCTGCCCCACCCGAAGGGCGGCAGGACCCTGAGGTAGACGGCCAGGACGAGCATGAGGATCGGGGCCAGGAGGTACTCGGGCAGGGAGATAAGGACCGCGGAGACGGCTCCGCCCCGGGGGCGTCTCCGCCCTCGCAGCCCGTCGCGCAGGGCGGGAACGACCAGGGTCGCGGCGACGATCGTTCCGACGCCGAGCGCAGCGGCCATGAGGCTCAGGGACACCCCGAAGGCGTCGACGGCGTCCGGCCCGACGTCGGCCCCCGAGACCCAGGAGCGCCCCAGGTCGCCGCGCACCAGTCCGGCGAGCCAGTGGCCGATCATGTGCAGGGGGCCGCCGTCGATCCCGATGCTCTTGCGAATGGACTCCAGCACCTCGGGGGTGGGTTCGCGGTCGGAGGAGGTGGCGCGCAGAACGGTCAGGGCCGGGTCCTTGCCCGACAGCCACGGCAGCACGCCCACCAGGCCGACGAGGCAGGCCAGGGCGACCAGGCGCGAGACGGCGGTGACGACGTCGTAGCGTCCGCGCAGGCGCCCGGCGACCCGGGCGAGCGCGCCGTTCACTTCTTCACGGTGGTGGCCGAGGTGATGAGGTCGCGCTCGTTCGGGTCGCGCTCGGCGCCCGAGACACCGGAGGCTTCCCCCTGCAGAACGCGTTCGTGGGCGACCGGAATGGCCGCGTCGGTGACGAGGATGGCCTGCTCGGCCTCCATGATGGCCTTGCGCCGCTCCTCGCCGGGCTCGATGCCGGAGGCCTTGGCGATGGCGGCGTCCACCGTGGGATCGGACAGGAAGCTCAGGGCGAAGGAGCCGGTGGAGGAGAAGTCGGAGACCATGTAAGCCACCGGGTCCCCCGAGTCCAGGACGGTGGAGCGCGATAGGAGGACGGCGTCGAAGGCCCCGGCCAGGGCCTCGGACTCGATCTGGTTGTACTCGCGCACGTCCTGGGTGACGGTGAAGCCGGCGGCCTCGAGCTGTTGGGCCAGGAGGGGGACCGATCTCGCCGAGTTCGGGGCGGTCGGTGTAGGAGGCCAGGGTGATGGCGGTGCCGGCGGGGACGCTTCCGGCGGCGGTGGCGCCGGGGACCTTGCCGGTGGCGGCCGCGCCGGTGGAGCCGGGGTAGGTCTCCTTCTTCCAGGCGCGCAGGTCGGCGGCCCAGGGCACGGCCGGGCCCAGGAGCCCGGCCGGGGC
>NZ_JH470357.1:0-42872 GCF_000239715.1 Actinomyces sp. oral taxon 849 str. F0330
TGTCCTCCTCCGTCATGAGCGCCGTGCCGCCCGCGTCACGGGGGCCGGCGGCGCCGTCGGCCGAGCCCGGGGCAGAGGTGGCCGACACTGCAGAGGCATCCGAGGCCACTGAGCCGGCGGGGGCCGGGTTGTTCCCGGAGCGGACGACCTCGAGCAGCCCGTTGCCGCCGGCCCTGGTGGCGGTGGTCTTCGCGCGCGGGGCCTTCTTGGGCATGATGCCCCAGTTGACGGGACCTTGCTCGTTGTCGGGACGTCGGTCACGGGGAGTCATGAGATCACCTGTCCCAGGATGGAGGCGAGCCCCAGGGCCACGAGCACGAAGCCGGTGGCGCCGAGCAGGAGCTGGCCGACACGGATAAGGGTCTCGCCGGTGGAGGTTCCGGCCAGGCGCTCGTCGGCCGCGCGCCCGAAGGACGTCGCGGCCAGCGCGGTGGTGACTGGGCCGGAGACCACGTCGAGGGTGGTCAGCTCACGCCGGCCGGTCGACTCGGGCACCAGCACCTTGGTTCCCGGCACGGTGAGCGCCGCCAGCTCGGTTCCGGGCTGAGCCGCCGTAGGGTCTTCGGCCCCCGAGCCCCGCGACGGGGATTGGGGACCTGTGCCGGACTTGGAACTCTTGCCGCTCGTGGCATTCGCGGCCTTCTTGGAGGCGGCGGCCTCAGCCTGCCGGCGGGCCCGGGCCGCGCGGACCCGATTGCGCTCCAGACGCAGGCGGGGGGCGTTGACCACCAGGGATCGGGCCGAGACCCGCAGGGAGGCGAGCAGGCCCAGTCCCACAAGGATGAGGGCGGTGCCGCCCAGGATGCGGGAGGTCCCCGTGACGCCCAGGGCAGAGGTGACGGCCGCGGATAGCGCCAGAACGATAGTCAGGACGATCAGGATGACGAGGACGTAGAACCCCGGGCCCGGTTTGAAGGCGCGGGCTGCCGTGCCCGTATCGGGAGCGTCCGTCGAGGGCTGGGTCGTGGTCATGACAGCTCCAGGGGGCGACCGGTCAATCGTTCGTAGGCCTCGAGGTAGCGCGCCCGGGTCCGCTCGACGACGTCGTCGGGCAGTACCGGGGGCGCCTGGTCGCCGTCGCGGTCCCAGCCGGAGGCAGGCGAGGTGAGCCAGTCGCGCACGTACTGCTTGTCGAAGGAGGGGGTGACCCGGCCGGGCATCCAGGCGTCGGCCGGCCAGAATCGGGAGGAGTCGGGGGTGAGGACCTCGTCGCCCAGCACCAGATCGCCGTCTGGGCCGGTGCCGAGCTCGAACTTAGTGTCGGCCAGGATGATGCCGCGCTCTCGAGCGATCTCGGCCGCCCGGGTGTAGAGGGCCAGAGTCGTCTCGCGCAGGGCGGTGGCGGCCCTCTCCCCCACCATCCGGGTGACGTGCTCGAAGGTGACGTTCTCATCGTGCTCGCCGAGCCCGGCCTTGGCGGCCGGGGTGAAGATCGGCTCTGGCAGGCGGGACGCCTCGGTCAGGCCATCGGGCAGGGGCACGCCGCACACGGAGCGGCTCGCCCGGTACTCGGTCAGGCCGGAGCCAGTGAGGTAACCGCGGGCCACGCATTCCACCGGGAACATCTCCAGGCGCCGGCAGATCATGGCCCGTCCGGCCACCTCGGCGGGGACGTCGAGGGAAACAAGGTGGTTCGTGACGACGTCGGCGAGCTGCTCGAACCACCAGGCGCTCAGGGCGGTGAGGACCCTGCCCTTGTCCGGGATCGGGGTGGCGAGGATGTGGTCGTAGGCGCTGATGCGGTCCGAGGCGACCACCAGGAGCACGTCCTGCCCGCCCCAGGGACCCTCGGCGACGGGGGCGTAGACATCCCGGACCTTGCCGCTGGAGCGGTGCTCCCAGCCTGGAATGGTGGGAGTCTGTGAGGCGGATGCTGAGGCCCCGAGGCTGACGGAGGCGGAGCTCGCGGACTGAGTCATACCCCCATCCTGCCATCGGCGGGCGCCGCGTGTCCGGTTCCGAGTGGCGGCGTCGTCTGCGTGAGTCGCCACTTCCGACCTCGCGTCATCACGCCAATTCATCCGGGTCGCAGGAGAAGAGGGCCCGGATGGAGACCGGAGCAAATCCGACCTGTGGGAAGGGAACGATTCGGATGGGAGCCGGTTCCCGCGCAGGCGGGTGGGACGCTGACGTGGCACAACGCCGACGCCAGCGCGCGCCCCGCGCAGCCACCCGAAGCGCTGCGGGTCGGTCTCAGGAAAGAGCAGCGGGTGTGCGCTTGATCTCGGAAGAAGTGCGGGTGATTAGGCGCACTCCGCCCTCGTGACCGTATCTTCCGACCCGGAAACTGCGGTTTCGGAGCAGAAAGCGAGCCACACCATACTGTCGCGGCGATGTGAAAGGCCTACTCGGTACCGTCGGCGCCTCCGGCGCCGACCGCTTGGGCGATATCGGTGCGGTACTGGGCGCCCTCGAGGCCGATGCGTTTGACGGCTTCGTAGGCGCGCGCTCGCGCGTCCTCCACGGTGGCCCCCATGGCAACGACGGACAGGACGCGCCCGCCGGTGGCTACCAGCTCACCCCGTTCGGTGGTTCCGGTGCCGGCGTGCAGGACGTGGACGTCGTCGAGCTCCTCGGCGGCCTCGATCCCGGTGACGGCACCACCGGTCGTCACGGTTCCGGGATAGCCGGGGGCGGCGATGACGACGTCGACGGCGCACTGCTCGGACCAGACCGGCTCGGGAGCCTCGGCCAGGGCGCCGGTGGCGGCGGCGTGGAGCAGTTCGGGCAGGGAGGAGGTCAAGCGGGCCAGAACGGCCTGGGTCTCCGGATCGCCGAAACGGACGTTGAACTCCACGACGCGCAGTCCACGGCTGGTCAGGGCCAGGCCGCAGTAGAGCAGGCCGATGAAGCCGGCGCCGCGACGGGCCATCTCGTCGACGACGGGCTGGGCGACTTCGCGCACCACCTGCTCGGTCAGGTCGGCCGGCGCCCAAGGCAGGGGCGAGTAGGCGCCCATGCCGCCGGTGTTGGGGCCGGCATCGTCGTTGAGGAGCCGCTTGAAGTCCTGAGCGGGCGCCAGGGGGCGGACGGTGGCGCCGTCGCACACGCAGAACAGGGAGGCCTCGGGGCCGTCGAGGTGATCCTCGACGACGACGCGGCCGCCGCCGCGACTCAGGCAGGCGCGGCCGTGGGCCAGGGCGACGGGGCGCTCGTCGGTGACGACGACACCCTTGCCGGCGGCCAGGCCGTCCTCCTTGACGACGTAGGGGCTGCCGAAGCGGTCCAGGGCAGCGTTCAGCTCAGCCTCGGTGGTGCACACGGCGGCCTCGGCGGTGGGGACGCCGGCGGCGGCCATAACTTCCTTGGCGAAGGCCTTCGAACCCTCCAGGCGGGCGGCCTCGGCGCTGGGGCCGAAGCAGGGGATCCCGGCGTCGCGCACAGCATCGGCAACGCCCGCCACCAGCGGTGCCTCGGGACCGACGACGACGAGGTCAGCCCTCATCTGCGTAGCGAGGGCGACGACCTCGTCGGGCACGCAGGGGTCGATGTTGAGGTTCGTGGCGATGGCCGCCGTCCCGGGGTTGCCGGGGGCGACGACGAGCTCGGTGGTCTGCGGGTCACGGGCGAGGGCACGGGCCAGGGCGTGCTCACGCGCGCCGGAGCCGAGGAGCAGAATCTTCACGGCCTCAGCCTAGATGATGAAGGCCATAACCACGCCCGGAACTGCGTGGGCTGTGCGTCCGGCGGGGCATATATGACCGGCCGAATCCTCCAGCCGCTGCACGGGGCTCGGCGGTAGGTGCTTCCCATGGGGAGACCGGCCCTGACGAATCCGCGATATGGCGCCCTATGGTGGGGCGAGTCGGTCGGCGAAGCAACAGACGGAGGAGAGACGTGAACAGCACCGCGAACCCCGAGGTGGAGATGGCCGATCGCGTGGCCGCCTTGATGGGCGCCGCCCTGACTGAGGCGGACGTGCACCGGTTCCTGCTCGACGCCGCCGACATCCTGGGAACCGAATCCTTCGCCGTCTACGGCCCGGAGCTTTTCTTCCGCTGGGCACGCGGAGACCGTTATATCGAGATCACGCCGGGCCCCTCGTCCTCGGATAAAGGCCACTCGCTGTACGTCAAGTCTTTCGACCGCGAACGGGCCATTGATATCGACGAGTGTCTGACTTTCGAGAACTGCGAGCTCTGCGAGTTCCCCTATGTATGGACGGCGGAGCTCGGAAGGACCGGGTTCAACACCTTTGGACCCGGCACTCATTACGCAGTCACCTGGGAGATGTTCGACCAGACCATCGCAGTCATCCTCCACGCCCTGCCCGACAACCTGGCACTCATACCGCCGCAGTGGCGCCGCCCCCTCACTCTCCGCTGGGACATGGGCGCCACGGGCCTGGGACTCGTCTCCTTCACCGGCACGGCCGAGGGCCTCACGGTCACCGCCGAGTCCACCGGGGAGCAGGTCCTCATCCCCCGCGCGCTTCTGGGAAATCAGGTGAAGATGGGCGACGTCGTCGCCGGCCTCGCCGGAGGTCTGCCCCTGGCGGACATCCGCTTGGCGGGCTCTGAGGGCTTCGGCGACGCCAATCATCAAGAGCTTTATGTCACTACCCCCAACGGGAACGAGTCCGGTTGGGACAAGGACATCGTCGAGTCCCTCATCCAGGAGCACAAGGAGAACGACTCCCGACCAGCGATGACCATGGAGGACCTCCGGCAGCTGGCCGCCACTCCCGCCGCCACATCCGCCTCGGCGGACGCCACCGATGAAGACCCCGAGCAGTCTCAGCCGCGCTGGACGACTGTGCCGATGAAGATCGGCCTGTCCATCCCCCAGATCCTCTCCGTCGTCGAGCAGGTCATTACGGGTGCCCCTATGGAGGATGTTCTGACGCGGCTTGGCGGACAGCCAGAATCACGGTGGGGTAAGACGGCTCTGAGAGGAAACGGTTGGCTCGCGGAACCGTCCTCGAAGGGTGTCAGCTGGGAGATCGAGGTGGTGACCGGGCCGGAGGGGGATGAGGGGAAACTGTTGTGCTTCGATGAGCACCATCTGGCCGACTACGCCTGGCGAATCGCCCAGGCCCTGGAACAGCGCTACGGCTCTCCGTACGGAATGCTCACCGACAACGACGGCTGCTTTTCCCGCTTGTTCCGGGTTGGAAACCATGGCATCGAGGTGGGCACCAGTTTCCCCGCCGTGACGGTCGAGACCGGTTCCTTCGACAAGCTTGCCGAATTCTGGTGATGATGAAGCGGAACCGATACCCCATGCCTATCCAGCGGACACCCCATGGGGAGAGCGACCCTGACGAATGCGCGTGATGGCGCTCTATGGTGGGGTGAGCCGTTCGGCGAAGCAGCAGACGGAGGAGAGACGTGAACAGCACCGCGAACCCTGAGGTGGAGATGGCCGATCGCGTGGCCGCCTTGATGGGCGCCGCCCTGACTGAGGCGGACGTGCACCGGTTCCTGCTCGACGCCGCCGACATCCTGGGAACCGAATCCTTCGCCGTGCACGGACCCTATCTGCGCTTTCGCTGGCCCCTCGGGGACCGTTTCATCGAGATTATTCCGAAGTCCTGGAACGGCGAGTACTTCCTGAGCGTGAACTCTTTCAACCGCGAGCGGGCCATCAATATCGAAGAGGGTCGGGAATTCGAGTACGGCGAGTTCTACGAGTTTCCCTATGTGTGGGCAGCAGAACTCGGGAGCACCCCATTCCACAATTCGATCTACGGTGTTTGTATTCTCAACTGGGACATGTTCGATGAGACCCTGGCGGGCGCTCTCGAGGCCTTACCGGGCAACTTGGATCTTATTCCACCGCAGTGGCGCCGTCCCCTCACCTTCCGATGGGATATGTCAGCCTCAGGCCTGGGAACTGTCGCCTTCACCGGCACGGTCGAGGGCCTCACTGTCACCGTCGAGTCCACCGGGGAGCAGGTGCTCATTCCTCGAGCGCTCCTTGGAAACGAGGTGAAGATGGGTGACGTTGTCGCCGGCCTCGCTGGAGGCTTACCGCTGGGAGCCATCCGCTCCGCAGATCCCGACGGCATTGACTGGGTCTGGACATCTATTTTACACAGCGATGAGCGGCATCCCTTCGACACCAATGCCGACGAGGAGCGCGAGGAGGGTCCGGCACGCCCCGCAATGACCATGGACGACCTCCGTCGACTCGTTGCCGTCGCGTCCATCGACGGCAACGCCGCCGATACCGAGTCCGAGCCCTCCGGTGCGGTCCCGGATGTGGAGATCCTGCCCATGAGGATCGGCTTCACCATTTCCCAGGTCCTCGGCATCGTCGATCAGGTCCTCAAGGGCACCGATGCGGAGGAAATTCTGAAACGGCTCGGCGGGCAGCCAAAATCACGCCGGGATAAGCCAGTTCTGCGAGGGGACGGTTGGCTCGCGGAACACCTCTATGGAGGTGGTGGTTGGGCGATCGAGGTGGTGACCATTCCCGAGGGCGAAAGACAGTGCTTCGATCAGCGGCATGTGGCCGACTACGCCTGGCGAATCGCCCAGGCCTTGGAGCAGCGCTACGGCTCTCCGTACGGAATGCACACAGATAACCATGGCAATCTCTCCCGACTGTTCCAGATCAGGGACCACGGCGTCACAGTCAGGGGCTGGTTCAGCACCGTAACGGTCGAGATCGGCTCTTTCGACAGGCTCGCCATGCTCGGCCGGTGAAGTGGTATCAACTCCCCTGTCCGGCGAGCACTCCCATGGGGAGAGTAATCCTGATGAATCCGCGAAATGGCGCCCTATGCTGGGGTGAGCCGGTCGGCAAGGCAACTGACGGGGGAAGAGAGGAGAGACGTGAACAGCACCGCGAACCCCGAGGTGGAGGTGGCCGACCGCGTGGCCTCGCTCCTGGGCGCCACCCTGACCGAGGCGGACGTGCACCGCTTCCTGCTCGACGCCGCCGACACCCTGGGAACCGAATCCTTCGCCGTCTACGGCCCGGACCTCTCCTTCCGCTGGCGGCTCGGGGAACGGGTCGTCGAGATCAAACCGGACTACGACTCTCGGACTGGCGAGTACTCCTTGCAGGTGCGGTCCTTCGACCGTCGCTCCCCGGTCTACGAGGATGAGTATCTGACCTTTGAGTATGGTGGACTCGACGAGTATCCCTACCTATGGACGGTCGGGCTCGGGAGACTTCCGTGGGACGAGTGGGGTCCCAGCGAGTCCGTCATCGACACCTGGGACATGTTCGACCAGACCATGGCGGTCATTCTCCGTACTCTGCCCGACAACCTGGCCCTCATGCCGCCGCAGTGGCGCCATCCCCTCACCCTCCGCTGGGACATGGGCGCCGCGGGCCTGGGGCTCGTCTCCTTCACCGGCACGGCCGAGGGACTCACGGTCACCGTCGAGGCCACCGGGGAGGAGGTCCTCATCCCCCGCAATCTCCTCGGCAGCGAGCGAAGCCAGATCAGTATGCGCGACGTTGTCGCCGGCCTCGCCGGAGGTCTGCCCCTGGCGGACATCCGCTTCGCCGGCTCCGAGGGCTTCGACAGTGTCTGTGTCACCTCACCTGGTGGCGACGAGCCCGGTTGGGACAGCAACGACGTCGAGTCCCTCCCCCAGGATCGTGGCGAGGACTCACCCCGGCCGGACATGACGATGGATGACCTCCGTCGGCTTGTCACCATAGCCCCCGCCGTCGAACCCGCTGGGCCCGGGATGGACCAAGAGATCCTGCCGATACGGATCGGCCTGTCCATTCCCGAGGTTCTCCACGTCGTCGGTCAGATCGTCACCGGCGCCGATGGCCATGCCACCTTCAGGCGCCTCGGCGGGCAGCCGAGGGTGCGGTGGGGTGAGCCGGTTCTGAGAGGAGATGACTGGCTCGCGAGACGTTCGCATACCGGTGATGGCTGGATGATCGACGTGGCCATGCGCCCAGAGGACAAGTCTCAGTGCTTTGATAAACGCCAGGTCGCGGATTACGCCTGGCGAATCGCCCAGGCCCTTGAACAGCGCTACAGCTCTCCGTACGGAACGCACACTGACAACAACGGTTACCTCTCCCGACTGTTCCAGGTCGGGGACCACGGGGTCACCGTGAGGGGCGGGCTCAGTGCGGTGATGGTCGAGATCGACACCTTTGAGTCACTCGCCTCGAACGATTGGTGAGGCAATCCCGTGAACCCCGAGGTGGAGGTGGCCGACCGTGTGGCCTCGCTCCTGGGCACCACCCTGACCGAGGCGGACGTGCACCGCTTCCTGCTCGACGCCGCCGACACCCTGGGAACCGAATCCTTCGCCGTCTACGGCCCGGACCTCTTCTTCCGCTGGCGGGTCGGAAAGCGGGTCGTTGAGATCGAACCGGACTACAATCCCCGGACCGGCGAATTGTCCTTGTGCGTGAACTCCTTCAACCCCGACTACCCCATTGATATCGACGAGTATCGGGATTTCAAGTGGGGCGAGGCCGAGGACTATCCGTACTTATGGACGGTGGAACTTGGAAGGACCCCGTTCAATGACTGGGGCCCCGGAGAGGCCTACATCATCAGCTGGGAGATGTTCGAGGAGACCACAGCCAAGACTCTCGGCGGACTTCCCGACAACCTGGCCCTCATGCCGCCGCAGTGGCGCCGCCCCTTCACTCTCCGCTGGGACATGGGCGCCGCGGGCTTGGGGCTCGTCTCCTTCACAGGGACGGTCGATGGCCTCATCGTCATCGTCGAGGCCACCGGGGAGGAGGTCCTCATCCCCCGCAATCTCCTCGGCAGCGAACGAAGCCAGATCAGTATGCGCGACGTCGTCGCTGGCCTGGCCGGTGGGCGCCCCCTCAGTGATATTCGCTTCGCCGGTGCCGAGGGCTTCGGGGACGACGGCGTTATCGCCGCCAGCCCCAGCGGAGACGAGGACGACATAGAAAAGGATGAGATCGAGTTCCTTCTCAAGGATCGGGGAGGCAATGAGCCCGGGCCTGCGATGACGATGGATGAGCTTCGCAGGCTTGCCGCCTCCACCCCCGCACCCAACGGTCCCACTCGACCTGCGGTGGACTGGCAGGTCGTACCGATGCGGATTGGCCTGTCCATCCCCCAGATCCTCTCCGTCGTCGAGCAGGTCCTCGACGGCGCCGCCATCAAGAGCGTCCTCAAACGGCTCGGCTGCCGCCCGAGCATCCGGGCGTGTTGCCCCATTCTGCGCGGAGACGGCTGGCTCGCGGAACGTTCGCTCTTCACGCGCATCTGGAGTATCGAGGTGGTGACCGAACCCAAAGGGAAGTCGAGAAGATTCGATGACCGCCACGTGGCCGACTACACCTGGCGAGTCGCCCAGGCCCTGGAGCAGCGCTATGGGTTCCCCTACGGAATACGCACTACTAACGACGGGTTTCTCATGCGCCTGTTCCAGATCGGGGACCACGGAGTCAAGGTGACCAGCGGATTCAGCATGGTTGAGGTGGAAATCGACTCCTTCCAGACACTGCTGGAGGACTCATACGGACGCAACTGAGTTACCCGCGCCTTCCGACCCCAGTGCGAGGAGCGAGCTCGGTAGGCTCGGCCCCGTTCTGGGGCGCGAAGTCCCTGGAGGGCGATGCGTCAGGAGGCCCCGATGGGAGTCGACCAGTCCCCTGGGACGACGGCGGTCGATACAGGAGACGGCACGGCGGCCGGCGTTGTTCCCAACACGGAGGTCATCGCAGAGATCAACGCGGTGACAATTCGCCGACTCGGGGCCGTTTATCTCCCGCCGACCGCCGGCGGGCCGGCGCCGTCGCACTCCGCCCCTCCACGGGGCGAGCCCACCGCGCCACCGCCGAGCGCCGATCCGGGCATCGAAACTGCCCTGACCACCCTGCGCGCTCTGGGCTACCGGCTCTCCACCCCGGTACGGGATGCTCTCACTGCGACCCGTGGAAATGTGCCCAGTCCCTTGCCCGCCCCACGACTCCAGGAAGCCTGACCCGGAAAGACCCAACCGCAGCTGCCCAACACGCGGTGAGTTGTTACACCCCATGCCATGGGAGTCGAAGACCGTCAGAATGGCACTGGCCTCCACATAGCTTACTCACTGGCAACCTCAGCTTCACAAGGTGCATCGAATGTCGTCATCTCGTTGATAAAGTCACGCAGCTTTATGGTTTTCCCATCCAAAACCGAGTCTTCGGGAACAATCAGATCAGCGACAGCAAAATAATTCTCAATATCCACCTCCCTCAACGGTCGAATCATTCTTTTAGATAACTTACGTTGTGCAACTGTTACAATATGAAGAACCAAGAACCACAGTGAAAACTCCCGATGTCCACGCAGCGTCCTCCATACAAGTAGTTCTAGAATGACATTAACACCAATGGCCGACAAAGATGCTAACCACCAATTTTGAATCATTATATAATAACCAAACACCTGAAGAGGCACGCCGATTATACAAAATATACTGGCACCAAATGTCGCAGACCACCATTCGGTTCGATCTAACTTTAGTCCAGGCACTCTTACCCACTGCACCGATTGGCACACAGCCAACATGACGGCGTACCACAATGAGGTTTCACCAAACAGAATCAACACCAGCGAAAGCCACTCAAACCTCGCAGGAAGAATTGTGTAGTGAACGCTAAGCGATAACCAAAGCGACACGCCAGGCATCCCTGAGACAAAGGCAACGAAAATAAAGGACAACCAGAACCAGCCTTTCTCCCCCACTTCAACCCACTTTACCCGAAGCTTTCGATCGAGGACATTGTATCGCGGAGAGACGCCGTGAAAATATCTCCATTTTGCCACCCTTCGAAGGGTAAGAAGATCCTTTGCATAAGAACTAATGGCGATACCGTCTCCAATCTTCATTAACGCCGGAAGACTTGCCGAAAATAGGTAGATCGTCATTAAAAATAACGCCGACAGTATACTCATTGCACCATGCTTCCGAAGCAAGGCATCTACCCAGAATAATATGACAGCAACTCCGCACACATATGCATTCAGACATAAAATGAACAATGCAGACATCTCTCTGTTCACGGTATCGACAACGTCTTGGAGCCACTCACCATGAAGTACCGAACTTTTTGGTCGAGCTCGCGCACTCCATGTCATTCCGGCAATCGTCAGACCCACTGGGACAGCTGCCAAGACAATCGCTATGACGAGTCCACGAAATTCACCATTTTCGCCTCCAAACCCCCAGTATTTCAATTTACCCACTAATGACAAATATGCCTCCCCCTTCCCTCTCGGCTTAATGACAACACACCACGCGGCACCAACGACCGTCAGGACCACCAGGCACGACAGTAGGAACACACTTTGGATCGCATCTAGCCGGTGCTTCAGTGCAAAGCCTTTCGATTCCAATCCGCGAAGCGATCCCATCCTTGCATTGCGATGAGCCACAATTCACTCCTCTCCTTAATCGACACCACAAGTTGTATCACAGTTCGAAGTCAACAACTTGCTTATCGTAAGCGGGAGCGCTTGATCAACTTCAGTAGATGATTGCATTAACCTGATATATAATGCGAATCTTCACTGGCAATCCACTTGCGCCGCGACATACCCGCAAAGCTTGATCAATTCTGCCAGAACACCGTTGACGTCGATCGATCACAGAACCGAATAACTCACATTCTTACGTACATCAGTACAATAGAGACTACGAGAATCCGCTATCCTCAGACATCTTCCGGGGCGAACGGGTGCCAGACGGCGATCTGCCAGGAGGACCCGGTAGGAGTCGATCAGTCCCCTGGAACGACGGCCAATGTTGCCCCCACTGATGAGACCACCGAGGAGCAGTCCATTTCTCGCCGACCACGGCCGGCCAAGGCCGTCGCATCCGCTCCGCCGAGCTCCTGCGCCAGGTCACCCCGGGGCGCACCGAGCAGGACTTCGGCTCCCACCCGTGGGACTACTTCTCCTCCCCCGGAGCGGAGACCCTGCCGTGGCGTGTTGTTACCATCAAGGCGGCCACGGGCACCAAGACAACGCTCATCCTTTCCACCCGTCGCCCCGGCCCCGCCGACGCCGCGGTGGTTCGCACCGTCGAGGAGGCCCTGCGCCGGCGGGCGCACCTGGGGCGGACCATCGTCGACCAGCGGCTCTACAAGGGCTACACGGTGCCGCTGGGGCAGCGTTCGGCCTCACCGGGCCTGCGCACGGCGGGGCACGGAACCCGGCTGCCTCTGCCCGAGGGCGAGACGATCCGCTTCTTCCTGCACTGGCGCGACCTGGCCGTGGGCGTGGGCGAGCACCAGGTGGCGAACCTGGATCACAGCAGCAACCGGGCCCTGGCGCATCTGCTCGACCTGCTGGAGGGTCGGCGCATGCCGCTGGCGCATCTACTGGGGCTCTTGGCAGACGACGTGGTCGAGGACCCCGATAGGGCCCAGCTGGTCTTCGGCGAGGGCGGGATCCTGCCGTGGCAGACCGAGCGGCTCCTGGCGCTGCTGGACCCCGAGAGAGTCACGACGGACACGGTCTCCGAAGCGGACGGGGGCGCCAAGGACCGGCAGGCGGGGTAACACTGGGCAGTGTCCAGCCATGAGGGTGCTTCCTTCCGCATTTTCACAGCATCCAGCGCCCTCGCTTCCCGGACACGGCCGGGCGGGGTCATCAGTGACCCCGCCCGGCCGCTGTGTGCGGGTCAGAAGGTGGTGAGCAGGAAGCGCGCCCCGTACAGATCAGCAACCTCCACCATGCGCCCGAACGTGAAGTCGATGGGCTCGACGACGATGGTTCCCCCGAGCTCGCGCACCCGCTGAGCGGCGGCGTCTGCGTCCTTAACCCCGAAGTAGATGCGCCAGCGCGAGGGGGCCTCCTCACCTCCGAAATAGCCTGCCCGGCCCACACCGCTCACAGATCTGCCCCCGACGACGCTCGTGTAGAAGGACTGTTCCTGGTCGTCGATGGTCAGCCGGCGGGTGGGCCACTCGGCGGCCTCCCGGTAGAAGCGCTCGGCCAGTTCCAGGTCGCTGGCCAGGACATCGAACCACACCGGCATCCCGGCCTGGTAGGGGTAGGGTCCCTCGAAATCCTCATCTTCCAGGAGCCCGATGACGTTACCGTCGGGATCGGAGGCGAGGGCGTAGGCCATGGTCTCAGTGACGCGAGTGGGTTCCACAACGACACTCCCTCCGGTCCTCTCCGCGGCTCCGGCGGCGGTGCGGACGTCGTCGACCATGAAGCTCACCCGCCAGCCTGAACCACCGGGGGCCTGGGCGGCAGGTTCGAAGGAGCCGATGAGCCGGCCGCCGTGATGCACCTCGGTGGTCAGCGGTTCGTCCGGTTCACTGCGGGTGATCTCCCAGCCGAGGAGGTCCCGGTAGAACGCGGCCGAGGCGTCGATGTCCGGTGTGTACAGCTCGATCCAGCAGGGAAAGCCGGCAAGGCGCTCGGCGGGCACAGGCAGGGCATTGGCGGTGAGGTCGGTCATCAGTGGCTCCTTACTCCAGCTGCATGTCGAGGGACGTCATAACGCTCCACGACGGTAGACCGGTCGGCGCACCGCTAACGACTCCGATCCTGCTCTCTTGAGCGGTGCCCCTTTCAGGCCGACTCAGACGACCATCAGACCACCATCGCCGCCAGGGCCACAAGGACCGCGGGATCCCAGGGGAGGGCGGCGCGCACCGGCAGGGTGACGGGGCCAGCGACGGGAACCTCGGGGACGCGCAGTCGCGCGACGAGCGGGCTCGCGGGGGCCAGGTGCTCGTGGACGCTGGCACCGTCGGGAAGAACGGTGGCGAGGATCCAGGGAGCGTCCGGGACCACGGGCAGCTCCACCTCGTCAATACCACGACGCAGTGTCCCGGTGGCCGGCAGCCCGCTGGGGACGGGGCGGGGAAAGGTGCCGACCCACTGGTAGGGGGCAGGTCCGAGCGCACGACGCATCTTCTCCGGAACTTCCGGGCGTACGCGGATCCTCCCCGCCGCCGGTACCAGGAGGCTTACGGCCGGCAGGGTTTGCTCGGCGATCCGGTCGGCGATGCGACGCAGGGCGCCGGGCGGGGTTCCGACGTCGCGCAGGAAGCGCCGGCTGAAGGTACCCACCGAGGTGTAGCCGACCTCGTGACAGGTCTCCGCCACGCCCATCCGGTGGGCGACGAGGAGGTGCTTGGCCTTGTGCAGTCGCCAGGCAGCCAGGTAGTCCATGGGCGAGGTTCCGACGGCGGCCGCGAAGACCCGGGTGAGGTGGGAAGGGCTGTAGGCGAGGTGCGCCGAGAGGTCTCCGATGGTGACACGATCGCGAAAATGGGTGCGCAGGTACCGAGTGGCTCGCAGCGCCAGGTCGGCGACGGCCTCGTCGATCATCTGACCCATCTGTGCGCCGTCGGCCGCTGGAGCCACGTGGGAGGAGCCTGGCGACATGAACCCATCAGGTGAGTACTCGCGCATGACGCCACGTTACACAGCGGTGACCTCCGAAACGACGACGAGATAGAACCCCACCCACTCGTGGCGGAGGAGCTGGGACTCTGACATCGAAGATTCCACTGGCTAACACGCCGACACAGGCCACTTCCGCGGGAAGCCTGACTTCCTACACTGTCATCGCAACCGACGCACTCCCCAGGAACGGGTCGATGCCGATTCCCCAGAATCAGTCCCCGTGTCAGCCTCAGTACCAGACGGCGTCCTCGTACGGGTACCCCTCGCTCGCGTTCCGCACGCACCGAGTTGGTCCAGGACATCATGCCCACTCGGCGTCGACGAACGCCCGGCGTTCCGGTTCAAGCGGACTGATCTCGCCGCGGGATCATCAAACCGATGCTCTTTTCGAGTATCTCGCGTTCTTGTTGCATGCCCTCATCCTGCACGGCGATATACCGGCCGCTCTCTCGGGTGACTCCATGGGCGACACCCCAGAGCCAGATGGCTTCACAGCGGGCGACCAACTGCTCCTGCCTCCGACGAAAGTTCCCCCATGTGACACCGGCACCGTCCAGCGCGATCTGCCTCCCGTTGGCATGCACGACAAAGATCCTGTCCCCGACGACGAACAGGTCGGAGCGGGACTCCGGCCAAGCGCAGGTCCTCCTCCCGGCACGGATTCCTCGGTCATCCACGACTACTCGCTGGAAGCATCCATAAATCTTGTATAAGGGGTAGGCCATTAATACGGGAGCAAGAACAAGAAACAGTATCGCGTAGAGTCGATCCGAGTCACTCACCGAGGCTGTTTCATAGAATAGCTGCTGAACGCTAACGAAGATGAACAGTACCCCCAATCCAATAAGGAAGAGTCCACCGTTGCAGAGATGTTCTTTGATTCTGCGCCAGACCGGGGTGCAGAACACAACACGACTCTTTCTCATCATCTTGTCGGCCCCATGATTCTGACGAGCCTCCACCAGCCGAGGATCCTCGTGAACCGACTCAGAGTCAGAGACGATCCAACCGTGTCTGCGAACATAATTCAACAAGGCCCGGAGAGCAGCAGAGCCCCTGTTGCTGGAATCATCCAGCGTCATGCCGAGAACACAACCTGGAAGCCTGATGAGATCGTCACGATCACCATTCACGAGTACGATCCGAGTTCGATCGATTCCTCCTTCGGATCCAGGCGCAGTCATATCAAGCGTCGAAAGCGTGAACCTTGAGAGCACTGACGTCCAAGGACGTCGCTCAGTGAACAGAAGACGCCGCATCTCAACACCGGACTCACTCAGAACAGATCTACGTCGCGTAACATTTATCCCCCAGATCGTCGGATTGCTGAGCATCATAAGAACATACATGTCATCGGAGTGATAGAAGCCGCTCATCAGCGAGCCCAGCAATTGCGCCCCCGTTGACGCCATCCAGGCGACTCCCACGACGGCCGCCGCCATCGCGACGTACCGAACGGGCACTGAGCACCTCAGTATCAGGCGTCCATCTGAGGTCTCAGTCGTCCACCCCCGCAGCGACTTGTTCCTGACTGGGCGCCTGCTTCCGGAACCTCCAGAGGTGTTCCCGGCGCCACCAGAACGGCTCGTAAAAGATATCATCACACGTCACCCTCTCCCAGGAAATGCAATCAACCATTGAATGCAGCCGATGATCTCAATCCTGCACGTATCTCAAACACTTCTCTGTCTCGTTGCATGTCTTCGTCCCAAAGGCGGATATATCGGTCACGCTCTTCTGCGACACCATGAGTCACCCCCCAGAGCCATATGGATTCACACTGAGCTATCGCCCTCTCCTGCCGTTTTTTAAAACCACCGACCCCCAACCCCGTCGCAGGCAGGGGAACGGGCGAACCATCGCGCCCCGCTAAGAAGACTCGATCACCTGCGACATACAAGTCAGAGCGGGAGTCCGGCCACGGAATAACCCGCCCCTTGACTTGAATCCCCGATCGACGGACCAACGTCCTCCGAAAGCAAGACACTATTCCCACCAATAGAATCACCGTGGGAATAGCACCAAGAATGAGTAGAGTCACTCCGAGCATTACAAGCCAAACATCGCGAGCGTCATCCCTGAGCACGTCCTGCGCTCCCGCGAGGGGGAGTGCAGCCATGAAGAACATGATTATGCCCCAACTGCACATCATTTCCTTCAGCTTCCGCACAGCGGGAGCACAGTAGGTCAACTCCTTTCGATTCGCGATCGCCGTCCTATCTATCTCTCCGCGAGCCCGTACCATCTCAGGATCCGCCTGAAGATTACCGAGATCGGAGACCACCCAGCCCTTCTCCTCGGCGAATGACCAAATCCGCTCAATCATGTATTCGCCTTCCACCCAGGATACGCTTCCCGGTAGTCTGATAAGATCGTCCAGCGCCCCATTGATCAACATCAATCGATTTCGGTAGATAAGCATTCCATACGGACAGTGCCTACCGATTTCGATAGTGGAGAAGGTTATTTTTGATCGAGTTGCGGGCCAGGGGCGCAACTCCGCGAAGAGAAGTCCCCGCATCTCAATGCCCGATTCGCTAAGAACAGTTCGGCGCCGCAATGTGTTCACCGCCCACGCGAGCGCCCCTACAGTAAGGCAGAGAAGGAAGTGAGTATCTTCCGGCGAAAGAGAATCGCTCAGGCGCATTTTAAGAAGAAACAGCCAGACAGTAGAGATGATTATCACTGCCGCTGCAGCCAGTCTCACTAATAGCGACCTACGCAGGATCAGCCTGCAGTCGCCCTTATGAATACACTTGAGAGTAGCCCAACCTCTAAAGGGGTTCTTGAGGCGTACAAAGGAACCGTCTGGGGTATAGCGACCAATACCATCTTCGCCTAGAATGCCGCGGACATTACTTACGTAGAAGTTTTCTCGACGTTCCACTCTCACCACCTCCGCATGGCGCACCGTGGTTCGATGCAGCACCATAGATGCCCCACCCAACCGCCGTATTATTTCCACTATATTCCTTTACGTCATAGGAATCTGCCCGTCACGATGGGCACCACTCACCACCTCGGTACGACAGAGAGACGGGGGCTCCCACCGGCGAACCGGTGGGAGCCCCCGTCAGAGTCCTTCGCAGGGAAGGCCCTCAGCCGTGATCAGGCATTCTTGGCCTTGGCGATGCGCTCACGGAACTTGGCGAGCTGCTCCTTGATGGCCTCGGGGAGCTTGTCGCCGAACTGCTTGTAGTACTCCTCGGTGTCGTCCATTTCGGCGGACCAGGCCTCGGGGTCGATGTCGTACATCTTGGCCCACTCCTCCTCGCCCAGGTCGAGGCCCTCGAGGTTGAACTCCTCGAACTTGGGGTAGCGGCCGGTGACGCCGTCGATCGCCCCGGCCTCGCCGGAGGCGCGGCGCACGATCCAGTCGAGCACGCGGGAGTTCTCGCCGTAGCCGGGCCAGATGAACTTGCCGTTCTCGTCCTTGCGGAACCAGTTGACCTGGTAGACCTTGGGGAACTTGTCGCCCAGCTGCTCCTGCATCTCCAGCCAGTGCGTCCAGTAGTCGGCCATGTGGTAGCCGCAGAAGGGCAGCATGGCCATCGGGTCGTGGCGCAGGGAGCCGACCTTGGCGTCCAGGGCGGCGGCGGTGACCTCGGAGGCCACGGCCGAGCCGATGAACACGCCGTGGGCGTTCTCGTACTGCTCGGCGACCAGCGGCACGTTGGTGGCGCGGCGACCGCCGAAGAGGATGGCGTCGATGGCCACGCCCTCGGGAGCCTCCCAGTCGGGGCAGATGATCGGGCACTGCGAGGCCGGAGTGGTGAAGCGGCTGTTGGGGTGGGCGGCCTTCTTGCCCTCGGCGGCATCGGCCGGGGTGAAGTCGTTGCCCTGCCAGTCGATGAGGTGCTCCGGCATCGGGGCGTCGATGCCCTCCCACCACACGTCGCCGTCGTCGGTCAGAGCGACGTTGGTGAAGATGGTGTTGGCCTTCATGGTGTCCATGGCCATGGGGTTGGTGTCGTAGGAGGTGCCGGGGGCGACGCCGAAGAAGCCGGCCTCGGGGTTGATGGCGCGCAGGCGGCCGTCGGGGCCGGGGCGCATCCAGGCGATGTCGTCACCGACGGTCTCGACCTTGTAGCCCGGGATGGTGGGCTGGAGCATGGCAAGGTTGGTCTTGCCACAGGCGCTCGGGAAGGCGGCGGTGACGTGGTACTGCTTGCCGGTCTTCTCGTTGGTCAGGCGCAGGATGAGCATGTGCTCGGCCATCCAGCCGTCGCGGCGGGCCATGGTCGAGGCGATGCGCAGCGCGTAGCACTTCTTGCCCAGCAGGGCGTTGCCGCCGTAGCCGGAGCCGAAGGACCAGATCTCATTGGTCTCCGGGAAGTGGGTGATGTACTTCTCGTCGTTGCAGGGCCAGGTGGTGTCCTTCTCGTGCTCGGCCAGCGGCGCGCCGACGGAGTGCACGGCCGGGACCCAGGGGCGGCCCTCGGCGATGAGGTCCATGGCGGCCGAGCCCATGCGGGTCATGATCCGCATGTTGACCACCACGTAGGGGGAGTCGGTCAGCTCGATGCCGAGCTGGGAGATGGGGCCGCCCAGGGGACCCATGGAGAAGGGGATGACGTAGAGGGTCCGGCCGCGCATGGCACCGTCGAACTTCTCGTGGAGGATCTTCTTCATCTCGACCGGGTCGTACCAGTTGTTGGTCGGGCCGGCGTCCTCCTCCTTCTCGGAGCAGATGAAGGTCCTGGACTCCACACGGGCGACGTCGCTGGGCAGGGAGCGCGCGAGGAAGGAGTTGGGGCGCTTGTCGGGGTTGAGGCGGGTGAACACGCCGGACTCGACCATCTCGGTGGTCAGACGGTCCCACTCCTCCTGTGAACCGTCCGTGAAGTAGACGTTCTCGGGCTTGGCCAGCTCGGCGATACGCGTGACGAATTCGATGACATTCTCAGGGGCGTTGGCCGGCGCTGCGGCGCGGACGTCCTTCTCAGACACAGTCATGCGAGTCCCTTCCTTGGGTATGTTGATCCGGTGAGCACGCCGTTGCCGACCCGCTCAGTCGAGAGCAATACTCCCCCACCCGGCGCCCGAGGTCACATCGCCGAAGGTCCCAGCCCGGCCTCTCCACCCGGTCACAACGCCATGCGATCGGCCACATTCGGGAGGATGACGGCTTTTACAGCGTTTGAAACGGCATGGTTCCGCCCTCAGTGAAGGTCCAGTACGAACGTGTAGCGTTCCCGCATGCCCGTCGCATCCGCCCCGACGTCCCGTCCCCCGTGCTCCGCCGCACGTCCCCGACTCGGCCCGCTGGTGCGCCTGGCCCTGATCGCCGCCTCATGCCTGGCGCTGAGCGCCTGCACCGCCCACATGAACATGACCATCAGCTCTCGGGGCAGCTACGACGTCGCCCTGGAGATGCGGGATACGACCGGCACCGTCTTCCCCCAGGGCAAGCCCCCCGACTGCTCGACCTACTCCGATCCGACCACCCTGGGAGTACCTGCGGGGACCACGGTCAAGGCCGAACCGATCACCGGCGACGACGGACTCGGCTGCCAGGTGAATATCAGCGGGGTGAAGGTCCCGCAGGCCTCGACGGCTGAGCCGAACACCATCGTTGTGCGCGACGGCGACGTCTACAGGGTGACGATCCACCCCCTCTCCTCCGACCCCTCGCAGGACTCCGGCCAGGACGGCGGGGCGACGGGGGCGCCACCGGAGGCCTCAGCCGCCCCGTCAGATGACCAGGGCGACCCCCAGTCAGGCAGCACGTCCTTCAAAGGGATAGTCGATACTAAGGTCTCGATCACCTTCCCCGGTGCGGTAACGCAGTCCGGCGGGGGCAAGGTCTCGGGCACGACGGTCACCTGGGACGACCCCGACACCGTGGCCAAGGGCGTCAGCGCCTCGGGCTACGCCCAGGACTCCCGGGGCGTGTCCTGGTGGAATCGCTCCGCCGTCTGGCTAACCGCGGGACTGGTCACGCTCGGCGGGGTCCTGGCGGTGGCCGTCCTGCGGCGGCGCACAGCGAGGCGCATGTCGCGCCGACGGCGCACGCGCGAGAAGTAACTATTGACAGGCGGGTGCTCCCATGCAGGAACAGCACCGATTTAGACTCGACGCATGAATGATGCCTCTCGCAACGTCCCACGGCCAGTGGCCTGGGCGGCACTGACCGCTCTCGCCCTGATCCTGGCCGGATGCGGAGTCCACTACGACTTCGTCATCCATGACAACGAGACCGCCGACATGACCTACATCATGTGGGACACCTCCAGCTTGCAGCTCATCACCAAAGAGAAGTGCAACGAGAAGGAGCTGGGGAAGTCGAGCCCGCTGCCCGACGGCGTCGAGGCGACTTATACCTACACGTCCCACAACGGTGACCCGGCATGCCAGGTCACCGCCAAGGCAGTCCCGGTCAGCAAGCTCAAAACCGACACGTGGACGATCAAGCACGAGAATGGGCGGTACATCTTCGATCTGTCCCCCGGCTCCCTGAGCAAGCTCGGCTCGAAGAACCCCCAGCTGTCCTCCCAGGACATCGGCGGCAGCACCAAGGTCTCCGTATCCGTGACCTTTCCCGGCGAGGTGACGAAGTCCAATGGGAGGAATGACGGCAACAAGGTCACCTGGGACAATGCCCTGGAGAGCTCCGAGGGCCTCCATGCCGAAGGCGAGGACGGGAAGTTTCAGCTGCGATGGTGGATGATCGCCGCGGCGGGCGGCGTCGTGCTCCTCATCGTCGCGGGCGTCATGCTCTACCTCTTCAGGGTTCGTCGCGCCCAGCAGCTGGACCCCGTCCCCATGTACGGCGAGGCCCCGCAGGACGCCGGAGCCGCCGGCGCCGCTCCCCCAGATGTCTACATCAGCGGCCCGTACCAGTCTCCTCTTCCAGGTGCCCAGCAGCCGATGCCGGGGCCGACCCAGCCCTATCCCGTCGCCGATTATCAGGCCGGCCACTCCCCGTACGTCGAGCCGGGCCCAGGCGCCGGTGTCTTCCCACCTCAGAACGCAGGCTATTCAGCCGGACCCGGCATCTACAGTGCCCCGGAGGGCCCCAGCGTCTACAGCGCCCCGGAGGGCTCCAGCGTCTACAGCGCCCCGGAGGGCTCCAGCGTCTACAGCGCCCCAGAGGGCAACGGGCTCTACTCCCCCAGCCCGGGATACACGCAGGTTCCCCAGCAAGAGGGACATGGTCACGCGGACTTCCGGCCGCCGCAGGAGCGCACCGGGGGTGAGGGCGGACAGTACTTCCCGCCCTACCAGGGCGGATAGTCGCTCGAGCTGCCGCGGACCGGCCCTCGGGCGGTCCGCCCCCCAGCGACGGCCCAGAACGGGGAACCGTCCCCATCAAATTCTGGTTACAACTAGGCGCAGAAACCGCTACTGTGAGGCCATGACACTTGCCGCCACTCGCCGCATCCCCGCGCCCCTATCCGTGTTGACTGCCCTTGTCGTCCTCACCCTGTCCACCGCCCTCACCCTGGTCGGTGCACCCGGACACGCTGCCTCTCCGGCTGACGGCTCCTCCGCTCTCGATATGACGATCACGGCGGATGTCGTGATCAAGTCCGATGACACGTATTCCATCAAGATGGTCGTGACAGACTCCACAGGTCTCGACATTTTCAACAAGGAGAACTGCAAAGCCGAGTCCTTTGCCGGAGCTGATGTCGGCAAGGTCGACGCCAAAGCCGACTTCAAGGAGGAGGGAGACAAGGCCATCTGCACCATCGAAGGCTCCGGTCCCATCAAGGACAGCGACGGGCAGATCAAGCACGAGGGCAAGGAGTACGTCGTCAAGCTCGGCAACGAGGAGAGCTCCGCCGGCGCGAGCCAGCTGGACGTCACCCAGACCATCACCTTCCCCGGCAAGGTCACCGAGGGCGACGGCGGCAAGGTCGAAGGCAACAAGGTCACCTTCACCGACCTCGACTCCCACACGGTCAGGGGCGGAGACGGCTCGACTCCCGTGTGGGTCTGGATCCTCATCGCCGTGGGCGCGCTGGTGGTGATCGGTGGAGGCGCCGCCGCCTTCTTCATCACCCGCAGCAAGAACAACAAGGGCCAGCCTTCCCCCTACGGCCCAGTGCCCACCCAGGGATACGACCCCAACCCCGCTTTCCAGGCTCAGCCCGGACAGCCCTACGGCGGCCAGCCCGGACAGCAGGCGGGCTACAGCGCTCCTCAGGCTCAGCCCGGACAGCCCTACGGTGGCCAGCCCGGACCGAGCTACTGACCCGCCCTCTATTTCACCGCCAGGTCTTGTGGCCCCGGATTCGCAGGATCCGGGGCCACAATGCAATTTCTTGCGCAGGCGCTCCGGTAAAAATTCTCCACTGGCTTCGAGCCTCATCGGTCAGAACCACTGATAGCAGGGACAGATCGACATATTTCCATCCACACAGCTTTAAGGTGGCACATGCGCTATCCAGCCCTCAGGCACATTCCAGCAGTCGGCCTCATTGCCATTCTCTGGCTCATCACCTCTCTTCTCCCGGAGACAGTGGCGCCAGCAAGTGCCGCCGCGCCTTTAGCGAGTTCGGACGAAGAGACAGTCAGTATCGAGATCAGCATCAAGTCGGATGACGATGTGACAACAACCTTCTTGGCGACCGCACCATCCGATGATGAACAGAGTCTCAAAGAGTTCTGCGTCGAAGAGAACTTTTCGAAGAACAAGGCAAAGCCCAAGGTGACCTTCTCCTCCAAGGACGGAACTCCGACCTGCAAAGCGGTCCTCAACACATCGATCTCCGGCAATAACTACGTGAGCCATGATGGAGATGAGTACGTTGTCGACACCAGCGACGCATCCGAGACCGACAAGAAGAAGAACAGCTCAGTGACGCTGTCAGTCATCTTCCCCGGGAAAGTCACAGACGCCGGCGGAGGGACGATTGAGGGAGAGAAGCAGAATAAGGTCTCCTTCAAGGATTTTTATGACAACAAGACCCGCGGAAAGGACACCGCCGAGGCCACATCCGACTCACGATCCGCCTCGTCCACCGGAGTGATGATCATCATCGTCTTCATCATTATTGCGATGGCGGTGGGAGGAGCGATCGCCCTCATCAGCAACTCCAACAAGAAGAACCGGGAACGGAAGTACTTGGCGGCTCTGGGGCAGCAGTCATTCAATGCCCCGACGGGAGCACCGGCATACCAGTCTCTTGCCCAAGCCCCACAGGCCTCTCCCGTGCCGGGCGCCCCGGCCCACCCGCAGACCTACCACCCACAGGCTCCTCAGCAGGCCGGCTTCCCCCCATCGGCGACGCCGGTCGGACAGGCCGGATACCCGGGAGCCCCGTCATACCACCAACAGCCTCCCGGCTCGGCTCCTCCCGGGGCGGGCGGACCGTACCAGTCACCGAACCACTACAACTACGGGAGTCACTGACTTTCAAGCTCGCGCACCCATGAGCTCCCGCACGCGTTCCAGCCCCCGCTCATCGGCGAGCTCGTCGCGCAGCTCGGGATGACTCGAGTAGAAATCGATGATCCGCTGCAGCTGGACATAGGTCAGCGCAAGGGTCTCCAAGCGGGCCCGTACCCGCCCTGCCGGCTCGATCTCGATCAGGACCGTTCCGTCCGAGTCGATGCCTACGACCCGCGGCCGGTCCATCCACCAGAGCGGCGACTCCCGGCTTGTGCCCGCTGCGGTACGGATACGTTTCGGGTCGAGGATGACTTCAGTGCTGCGGCGAGGTCGTGGCGCCGTCAGCCCGAGGAAACCGGCCGTCACGAGGAGGACCATCGCGATGAGGAGCGACAAGACAATGCCTGCTCGATCGGTACGATCGCCGACCGCCAGGAGCCCCATCGACGCCAGGCTCCCAAGTGCCATGAGCGCCGCTTCCACGCGGAGAGCCAGGGGAACGAACCACGTGCTTCTCAGGCGGATTCCCTCAGGACTCCATGTCCACCGCCGACCGGCAACCGTTCGGCATCGGCGTGCTCCGGCGAGCGCAACGGCGTGGATGAGGAGCACCAGGAAGACAACAGCACCCAAGAGGAATGCCCCGACCTGCTGGCTGCTGGTGCCGTAGGCAGAGCCCACGAGGACGATGACGGCCCAGATCAGGAAGCGCCAGGGGGCACGGCGCACCTTGCGATCCGCCTCCTGGCACGACTGCGGCTCGGAGGAGGTTCGCCCTTCGTCCTGTCGTCCGTCCTCTGCTAGGTCATGCGAGGCCGCCGTCTGCGGGTATGCAGGAGCGGCTCCGCTCCCGACCGGAACAGGCGCGGGTGCGGCTCCACTCGCGGCGGAGGCAAGCAGCTCCATCGTCTCAGGTACCGCAGACCAAGGCCTCGCTGCACCGGACGGCGCCATCACGTACGGCGAGCCGCCATACGGGGAGTCCTGGTACGCCACTCCCGCGTACGGTGAGACTGGATACGACGGCGTGGCGGCCGGTCGAGCAGTCCCTTGAGCCGCAGCATCGTCGGACGCCGTCCTCTCACCGGCCGGGGCGGGTGTGGACATGAGCGCCCGAACCCGTTGCAGGCCCTGGTCGGTGGCGAGTTCCCCTCGCAGATCGGCGTGAGCGGCATAGAACCCGAGGACGGCTTGAAGCTGTACGTGACCGATGGGCAGGACGAAGATGGGAAGAAGCGCCGGACCTCCCGTACCGCCAGTGATCATGACGTGCGGACGCAATCGGTGGACGATGCTCGTCTCAAGATTCGGCTGCGCCGTCCACGGGATACAAGTACGCTTTCGACCACCTGTCCAAATCCATGCTGCATCAGGGGTCAGAATGATCTCCGGTGCTCCCCTGCCCCCGGTGGGGACGGTGACGAGGGTCAGCACCGACCCGAGTAGTACGAAGACCGCCAGTGTGAGTGTCCAGGCGCCGTTGATGTCAGCCGCACCCGCGGAGAGCTGCATCCACATGGCCGCGAGCGCTCCCGCCGACGCCACGCTGGCAGGCAGGTAGTCGCCCGGGCCGAGGCCGCGAGAGGGCCCGAACTGGATGAATCCGGATCCCTGATGCCAGTAGTCGGCCGACCGTTGCACCCGGCGGCTCATCGAGATTCTGCCCGCCCCGTACAGGGCGGCGCTCACGGCGCCCACGACGAGCATCGTCCCCAGCGGCGCCTTCGAGGTCGCGAGGCGCGAGACACCAATGGCTAGGGCAATGGCGCTGAGCACCAGCACCAAGTATCCCTCGACGGCCCGTCCGCGGTCGGCACGCTCCCGAAAGCCGCCTCCGCCGACTGCGCCGTCCGACGCCGTCGAGTAACCGCTACTGCTCACGATCCTCTGGCGATGTCAGCCTATGAGGGAGTGACGCGAGATCGTGGCCTCGCGGCCCGGCCCGACACCGATCGCGGAGATGCGGCAGCGGGCCAGCTCCTCGATGCGCAGCACGTAGTCCTGGGCCGCCTGGGGCAGGTCGGCGAAGCGGCGCACCTCGCTGATGTCCTCACTCCAGCCGGGCAGCTCCTCGTAGACGGGGACGGCGTGGTGGAAGTCGGACTGGGTCAGCGGCATCTCCTGGGTGACGGTGCCGTCGATGTCGTAGGCGACGCACACGGGGATGGTCTCGTGCCCGGTGAGGACGTCGAGCTTGGTCATGACCAGGTCAGTGAGCCCGTTGACCCGGGCCGCGTAGCGGGTGACGACGGCGTCGTGCCAGCCGCAGCGGCGCGGCCGACCGGTGGTGACGCCGTACTCGCCGCCCTCGGAGCGCAGGCGCTCGCCCACGTCGTCGTGCAGCTCGGTGGGGAAGGGGCCCTCCCCCACGCGGGTGGTGTAGGCCTTGACGACGCCGACGACCGAGTCGATCCGGGTGGGGCCCACCCCGGTGCCGGTGCAGGCACCGCCGGCGGTGGGGTTGGAGGAGGTGACGAAGGGGTAGGTGCCGTGGTCGATGTCGAGCATCGTGGCCTGGCCGGCCTCGAACAGGACGGTCTTGCCCTGGTCGAGGGCGCTATTGAGGACCAGGGAGCAGTCGACGACCATGGGGCGGACCCGCTCGGCGTAGGAGAGCAGCTCGTCGGCGACGGCGTCGGCGTCGATGGCGGCCCGGTTGAAGACTTTCAGGAAGAGGCTGTTCTTCTGGTCCAGGGCGGAGCGGACCTTTTGACGCAGGATCGACTCGTCGAAGAGGTCCTGGACGCGGATGCCCACGCGGTTCATCTTGTCCGCGTAGGTGGGACCGATCCCGCGGCCGGTGGTGCCCAGCTGGCGCGAGCCGAGGAAGCGTTCGGTGGTGCGGTCCAGGATCCGGTTGTAGGAGGGAATGATGTGGGCATTGGCGCTGATGCGGAGGCTGGAGGCGTCCTTGCCGCGGGAGGCGATCTCGGCGATCTCGCTGAAGAGGACCTCCAGGTCGACGACGACGCCGTTGCCGATGATGGGGGTCACCCCAGGGGTCAGCACGCCGGCAGGCAGGAGGTGGAAGGCGAATTTCTCCCCGTCGATGACCACCGTGTGGCCGGCGTTGTTCCCGCCGTTGAACTTGACGACGTAGTCGACGTCCTGACCGAGCTGGTCAGTCGCCTTGCCCTTTCCCTCGTCCCCCCACTGGGTCCCGACGACGACAACGGCTGGCATGGCTGCTCCCTGGCTTCGGCGACGGCGTGCCGGCGGGCACGCCGCCCTTTAGCCTACCGGAGCCGGGCGTGCCGCATCACGCCGCGGCCATCTCTCGGCCGTTCCAGGCGACGCCGGTCAGGATAACCGCTGGGCGCAAGCCGTGAGCCTCACGACCGTGGGGCGCTGAAGCAGCGCGATGAGGTAGATCTGGAAGGCCGGGCCGATGAGGACCATGAACCAGATGACTGCGCCTCTCATGGCCGGCAGCGCCCAGAAGACGATCACCGGTGCCGCCGCGATGACCAGCGCGAGCGCCGTGATCCCGAGACGCCCTACGGCCAGCCGCACGGCGTTGGACAGGTGCTGGGTGATCGGTGCGTCGAAGAAGGCCGCCAGCGCCAGCAGCCAGATGAGGATCGCGGCCAGGAGTACTCCCCCGGCCGGCACCAGTCCGGACACCGCGCCGTTCACGGTGCCGTGCCGGTCTCCCGAGGAGGAGCCGAAAAGGACCAGGTACTCCCAGACGCCCAGCACCAGCAACCCGAACACAGGCAGCCACCAGGCCAGGGACTGACGCAGGTTGAGACGGAAGGAGCGCCACCAGGTGGCGACGACGGCCGGGTCATCGTCGGCCGCCATCTCACCGGCCACGCGAGCGCAGGCCGTCAGGGAAGCGCCGGCCGTCACCACCGGCAGGCAGCCGGCCAGGGTCAGGGCGTTGAGGATGACGACGTCGGCCGCTGCGGACCAGGCCCGGTAGGCCGGGCTGTCGGGGCCGGGGAACAGCGCCACGGGTTCTCCTTCGTGCAGGGCTCGTGCGGTAGCGGGTGGGAGTGATACGGGTGGTTCCCGACGCCCGCGGCGGAGCGTCGGGAACCACCCGAGCCTGGAGTCGTCCTCAAGGCATCAGCCCTTGACCGCACCGGCGGCCACGCCCTCGATGATGTGCTTCTGCCCGAAGAGGTAGAAGGCCACGATCGGGACGATGGCGAAGACCAGCATGGCCATCTGGGCGCCCATGTCGCGGTTCCCGTTGGAGCCGACGAGCGACTGGATGACGATCGGGATCGTCTTGTAGCGCTCGTCCTGGCCGATGACGAGGTTGGGCAGGAGGAAGTCGTTCCACACCCACATGGCGTTGAGGATCGCCACGGTGACCGCCGTCGGCCTGAGCAGTGGCATGACCACCTTGAAGTAGGTCTGCAGCGGGGAGCAGCCGTCCATGTAGGCGGCCTCCTCGATCTCCATGGGGATCGACTTGATGAAGCCGGCGAACAGGAAGACCGACAGTCCGCCGCCGAAGCCGAGGTAGAGGACGATCATGCCCCAGGGCGTGGCCAGGCCGAGCATGTCGGCCACCTTGACGGTGGGGAACATGACCATCTGGAAGGGAGCGATCATGGAGAAGGCGAAGGCGTAGTAGATCGCCGAGGTCCACCACGTCTTGATGCGGGTGATGTAGTAGGCGGTCATCGCTGTCAGGAAGACGATGACGACGACGGAGCCCACCGTGATGAACAGCGACCATCCCATGGCGCTGGCGAACCCGGACAGGGCCAGGCCGGTGGCGTAGTTGTCCAGGCCGGCGAAGGTCTTGGGGGTCGGCAGGGCGAAGGGGCTGTCGGAGATGTAGAACTTGCCCTTGAAGGAGTTGATGAGGATGAAGGCCAGGGGGATGACCCACACGAGGGCTAGGATCCCCAGCACTCCCACAAGCGCGTTCTGGCCGGGCGTGTGCTGGGCGGTCTTCCGGCCCGCCTTGCGGGCCGGGGCTGCGGATCCGGGGACTTGAGTCTGGACGGCGGTGCTCACGCGTCGACCTCCTTGGAACGAGTGGCGCGCAGCTGGATGAGCGCGATGGCGGCGACGATGAGGAAGAAGATGACGGCCTCGGCCTGGGCGACGCCCTCCTGGCCGATCTTCTTGTACATCGTGTTGACGATGCTGAGTGCGGCCATCTGAGTCTGCTTGGCCGGGGCCCCGTTGGTCAGGGCGAGGTTCTGGTCGTACATCTTGAAGGTGTTGGCCAGGGTGAGGAACAGGCAGATGGTGATCGAGGGCATGATCATCGGCAGTGTCACGTTGCGCAGTGTCTGCCACCGACTGGCACCGTCGATCTGGGAAGCCTCGATGAGCTCGGGCGGCACGTTCTGCAGACCGGCGATGTAGATGACCATCATGTAGCCCATGAGCTGCCAGTTGACGAGCAAGACCAGGCCGGCCAGGCCCAGTCGCCAGTCATTGACGATGGTCTGCCCCCAGCGCTGAAGGATCGCGTTGAGCATGACCTGCCAGGTGTAGCCCAGGACGATGCCGCCGATGAGGTTGGGCATGAAGAAGACGGCGCGGAAGAAGTTGGTGCCGCGCAGCTTGCGGGTCAGGAAGTAGGCCAGGGCGAAGGCGCCCAGGTTCACTGTGACGATTGAGATGATCGATACGAGAGCGGTGAATCCCAGAGCCGGAAGGAAATGGCTCTTCTCGCTGAAGGCCCTGGCGTAGTTGTCAGCGCCCACGAATCGCGCGTTGGTCAGGGTGCTGAACTTGGTGAAGGAGAGATAGAGCCCCATGAAGAAGGGGACGATGAACGCGATCATGAAGGCCAACAGGGTCGGCCCCGCGAATACTGGGAAGAACTTTTTCAGTGCCTTGGTCATATCTGCCTCGAGGTGCGACCGGTACCCGCCGGGGCGGCCGGGTACCAGAGGGCTCCCGCCGGGGCGGCGACGCACGGGCCGATCGGCTCAGACACGCCGCCCCGGACGGGAGGGGGGGGATGGGAAGATGAGTCGCCGTCGTACCGTCGTCGACGAACTCGGGCGGGCTGGACGGACTGGGGCGACTCGACGGCGTCAGCCCTCCTTGGCCGACTTCTTCTCGGAGGCCCAGTCGGTCACGAAGAAGTCCTTGACCTTCGCCCAGTCCGAGCTGCCGGAGGCGTACTGGGCCAGATGCTGGCCGAGCTGGTCCTTGAAGTCCTGACTCGGGAAGGTCGGGAAGACCCACTTGACGGGGGTGAGGTCCTTGTTGGCGATGGCCTCGGCGACCTCCTTGCCCAGCGGGTCGGAGGGGACCAGCTCGGCGTAGGCCTTGTAGGGCGCGATGTTGCTGAGCTTCTCGGCGGCGAGCTTGGAGCCTTCGGCGTCGGTGAACAGCCAGGTGAGGAAGTCCTTGGTGGCCTTCTGGGAGTCGTCGGAGGCCTGGGAATTGATCGTCAGGTAATTCTCGGTGCCGATGGCGATGTTGCTCTTGTCCTCGCCGGACACGCCGACGTAGATCGGCAGGAAGTGGACGTCCTCGGCCTTGACCGTGTTGCCGGAGACCTCGGAGATCTGCGACCAGCCCCAGTTCCCGTTCTGGACCATGGCGGCCTTGCCCAGGGCGAAGTCGGCCATGGAGTCGGTGACCGTCTTGGCGCTGGTCTCGGTGGGGGCGATCGTGGAGTTGTTGAGGTAGAGGTCGAAGATCTGCTTGTAGTTGTCCGAGTAGGTTAGTTTGAGCTCGGTGAGGTCGTCGACCTTGGCGTCGCGGTACTCGTAGTAAACGGGGTAGTTGGCCAGGTGGGTCTGCCAGCGCCAGTCCTCACCGGGGGACAGGGAGGTCGCGGCGAAGACACCCTCGATGCCGAGGTCAGCCTTCTTGGCCTGCATGTCCTCGACGACCTCCTTGAGCTTGTCGAAGCCCTTGATCTGATCGACGGCAGTGGCCTTGGCGCCCTCCATGGCGAAGTACTTGTTGAGGATGGCGGCGTTGTAGATGATGCCGTAGCCCTCGATGGCCAGCGGCACCCCCACGACCTTGCCCTCGTCACCCTTGAGGGCCAGGGATTCATCCGTCATCTGCTTGGTGAAGTCGGCGTCGGACAGGTCGGAGGCGTACTCCTTCCAGTTCCCGTAGCCCACGGGGCCGTTGAGGTTGAACAGGGTGGGCGGGTTGGACTTGGCGACCTCGGACTTCAAGGTCTGCTCGTAGGTTCCGGAGGCGGCGGTGACGACCTTGACGGCCACGCCGGTCTTCTTCGTGTAAGCGGCCGCGATGTCCTTGAAGGCCTGCTCCGACTCGGGCTTGAAGTTGAGGAAGTAGACGCCCCCATCGCCGTCGGAGCCGGACGAGCTCTTCGAGCAGGCCGCCAGAGTCGCGGCGACGGCGATCGCGGCGGTTCCGCCCAGCATGGAGCGGCGGGAGATGAGTCGCATTGGAGGTCCTCCTTTGGACGCATGGGACAGGTGCGGACGAGGCGTCCGCGAGGTGCGACTGCCGTGTCACCGGCGGTGGGTCCGTCGGCTTCGCGGCGACGACCAATCATGGCACATTTCAGCCCCCATTGCTGCAAGGTTTGCATTCAGTGACCTGGGTCTCTTTCTGAGGTAATCAACCTCTAGTCTGTTTTCCCTGCTATTCCAGTGCTTCTGCATCTCACTCCACGCACATCACCATCTCCGAACCGCTCTGCAAGAATGTAACCAACCGGGTATTTCCCCATCGCGAGGGCTCTTCTCCGCCCGCTCGAGCAGACACGACGTGGCCCCGGCACCTCGATGGTGCCGGGGCCACGACAGCGGGCTGCTGCTCAGCCGTTCAACCGCTCGCCCCTAAACGGGGCGAGGGCTCACTTGCGGGCGGAGCCGACAGAGCCGAGGCGCTCGCAGGCCTCGACGACACGGGCGGCCATGCCCTCCTCGGCGGCCTTGCCCCAGGCGCGCGGGTCGTACTGCTTCTTGTTGCCGACCTCGCCGTCGATCTTGAGGACGCCCTCGTAGTTGGTGTACATCCAGCCGGCGACAGGGCGGGTGTAGGCGTACTGGGTGTCGGTGTCGACGTTCATCTTGATGACGCCGTTGCGCACCGCGGTGGCGATCTCCTCATCGGTGGAGCCGGAGCCGCCGTGCATGACCAGGTCGAAGGGCGAGCTCTTGTCGCCGACCTTGGAGGACAGGCGGTCGCCGAGGCGCTTGGCCACATCGTCCTGAATCTCGCCGAGGATCTCCGGGCGGAGCTTGACGTGGCCGGGCTTGTAGGAGCCGTGCACGTTGCCGAAGGTCAGGGCGGTGATGTAGCGGCCGTTCTCACCCAGGCCGAGGGCCTCGATGGCTTTCCAGGCGTCGTCGGCCGTCGTGTAGAGGTTGGCGTTCTCCTCGCCCTTGATGCCGTCCTCCTCGCCGCCCACGGCGCCGATCTCGATCTCGAGGACGACGTTGGCGGCCTTGGAACGCTTGAGCATGTCGACGGCGATCTCGATGTTGTCGTCGAGGGCCTCGGCGGAGCCGTCCCACATGTGGGAGTTGAACATCGGCAGCTCACCGTTCTTGACCTGCTCGGCCTCGATCTCCATGAGCGGGTGGATCCAGTCGGCCAGGAGCTTCTTGGGGCAGTGGTCGGTGTGCAGACCGATGGTGACGGGGTAGAGGTCGCCCACGGCGCGGGCGTAGGCGGTGAAGGCGATCGAGCCTTTGACGCGGTCGAGGCGCGAGGACCCGGACCAGTAGGCGGCACCACCGTTGGAGATCTGGACGATGCCGTCGGACTCGGCGTCGGCGAAGCCCTTGAGGGCGGCGGACAGAGTCTGGGACGAGGTGACGTTGATCGCGGGGATGGCGTACTTGCCGGCCTTCGCGCGGTCAAGCATGTCGGCGTAGGACTCCGGGGTTGCAATGGCCACTGGGTGCCTCCTGATTTCTGTATGAGTCAGTGGTGCGAGGCCGATTGTTCCACGAATTCGGACCCACGTGAACCGGATCATGGTCCCGGACGGGGCCGGGCCGCTCGGGGGCGGAGCCGGCCCCGGAGCCCCGGCCGCCCACGGAGGAGGCTTGCGACTGAGGCTCAGTCCGGGGCGGGGCCCGCGTGCTGGAGGATCCAGGTGTGCATGGCAACGGCCGCCGCGGCGGCCACGTTGATGGAGCGGGTGGAGCCGTACTGGCCGATGCGCAGCAGGCGGGAGCAGCCGGCGCTCAGCTCGGAGCTGATGCCCTCGCCCTCGGAGCCGAAGACCATAAGGCAGCGCTCGGGAAGCACGGCAGCCTCCAGGAGCCGCGCCCCGGGGCCGTTGTCGATGCCGATGACCTCATAGCCCTCGGCGGCCGCCCAGGAGAGCAGCTCGCCGGGCTCGGGGTGGTGGCGCACGTCCAGGTAGCGGTTGGTGACCATGGCGCCGCGCTTGTTCCAGCGGCGTCGGCCGATGATGTGGACTCCGGCGACGTTGAAGGCGTTGGCGCTGCGCACGATCGAGCCGATATTGAGGTCCTGGCTGACGTTCTCGATGGCGATGTGCAGCCGGTGGGCGCGGGCGGCCAGATCGGCGCGGATCGCCGCGATGGTCCAGTAGCGGTATCGGTCGACGACGTTGCGCCGGTCGCCTCCCGCGAGCAGCTCGCGGTCGTAGCGGGGGTCGGCGGGCCAGGCCTCAGGGCCGCCGGGCCAGGGGCCGACGCCGACCTGGCGGACATCGGCCGGCCGGTCCTCTTCCGGGCTCGGTGCGGAGGCCCCGGGGGACGCCGAGCGCTCAGGAGATGGTGCCGCAGCCCGAGCGGGCACCACGGGCCGGTGCTCCCCCTCAGGCAGGTCGACGGGCTGATCCATGCGATCAGAGTCCTCGCCCTGGCGGGCGGATGCCGGCGGGCGTCGTCGGATGCTCACTCCAGGCCGAGGTCGGCCAGGCCGAGTGCCGCGTAGTAGGGCAGGCCGGCGGCCTCGATGCGTTCGCGCGCGCCGGTGGCCCGGTCGACGATGACGGCCACGGCGCGCACATCGGCGCCCGCCTCGCGCAGGGCCTCGACAGCCTCCAGCGGGGAGCCGCCGGTGGTGGAGGTGTCCTCCAGGACCACCACGGAACGGCCTGCGACGTCGGGACCCTCAATGCGACGGCGCATGCCGTGGTCCTTGGCAGCCTTGCGCACGACGAAGGCGTCCAGATCCAGGCCGCGCGAGGCGGCGGCGTGCAGCATCGCCGCCGCCACGGGGTCAGCTCCCATGGTCAGGCCGCCGACGGCGTCGATGTCGTCGGTGCCCAGGCCCGCCTCCTCCAGCATGTCCAGCATGACGTGGCCGATGAGGGGGGCGGCCTCGTGGTGGAGGGTGGCGCGGCGCATGTCCACGTAGAAGTCGGACTCGAGGCCGGAGGCGAGGGTGACCTTGCCGCGGACGACGGACAGCTCGTTAACGAGCTCGGCCAGACGGGCGATGTGGGAATCGTTGGTACTCACGACTCCGATGGTAGTGGGCGCGAGGACTCGCGCGCCGGGTGGACACCCGCCGATGCGGAAGCCCGCCCTCTTCCGCGCTCTGCGGAAGGGACGGGCTCTGGGTGGCTCGCGATGCGAGAAGGTCAGGGCAGGGCGGCCACGGCGGCGTCGTAGTCGGGCTCCTGGCCGACCTCGGAGACCTGCTCGGTGTAGATGACCGTGCCGGACTCGTCGAGGACGACGACGGCGCGCGACAGAAGACCGGCCAACGGGCCGTCGGCCAGGGTGGCGCCGTAGTCGGCACCAAAAGAGGAACGGAAGGTCGAGCCGGTCACCACGTTGGTCAGCCCCTCGGCGCCGCAGAAACGGGAGCCGGCGAAGGGCAGGTCGGCGGAGACGCAGACCACGGTCGTGTTGTCCAGCTCGGAGGCCAGCTTGTTGAACTGGCGCACGGATGCGGCGCACACCCCGGTGTCCACCGACGGGAAGATGTTAAGGACCACGCGGCGGCCAGCCAGGGACTGACTGGTCACCGGCGCGAGGTCGGCGCCCACGAGGTCGAAGGCGGGCGCGGTCGAGCCCACAGCGGGCAGCTCGCCAACGGTGCTGACTGGGTCTCCGTGGAAGGTAATGGAAGCCATGAAGCGATCGTTGCAGGTCCCGGCCCTCCTGACCAGCAGAAGCCCTCAGCCCTGCGCGATTCTCCGGAAGGCTCGCCGGCCCTACTTAGCGTCCCGGCCGGAGCGCTCGGGGTCGTTAGCCATTCGGCGCACGAGCCAGCGGGGAGCCAACCGCAGCACGGCATTGGCACTGCGGTAGCCCAGACTCGGAGTGCAGATGACCTGGCCGCGGCGCACCGCAGTGAGTCCGTCACTGACTACGCGCTCGGCGTCCAGCCACAGCGAGTCCTTCCACTGGGTCTCGTCGATGCCGGCCGCCGCGTGGAAGCCGGTGTGGACCAGCCCCGGACACAGCGCCGTGGCTGTCACGCCGGTACCCGCGAGCTCAACAGCCAGCCCCTCGGTGAACCGGAGCACCCATGCCTTGTGGGCCGCGTAGGTGCCCACAGCGGTGTGCGCAGCAATAGAGGAAACATTGAGGATAGCGCCGCGTCCGCGCCGCACCATGGCACCGGCCGCCGCGTGGGAAGCCACCATGACCGCACGGACCATGACGTCGAGGGCCTGCTCCTCACGGGCCAGGTCTCCCCCGACGAAGGGCTGCCCCAGGCCGAAGCCGGCGTTGTTGACCAGGAGCCCTACGGGTTTACTCGGCTCGCGCAGACGCTCGGCGACAAGCTCGAGCTCGTCGCGCTGAGACAGGTCGGCCCGCAGAACCTCCACCTGGACGCCGGCGAACTGCCGCATCTCCTCAGCGACCTCCCGCAGGCGCTCGGGAGTGCGCGCAACGAGGACGAGGTCATGACGCGCCTGAGCCAACTGCCAGGCGAACTCCAGGCCGAGACCGCTCGTGGCCCCGGTGACAAGCGCTGTTCCCATGACGGCAGATTAAAGATGCTTGCTGAGTGATCAATGGGAACCCGCCCTACCACCGGTTACCCTGCTGCCATGCGCCTGGCCACCTGGAACGTCAACTCCATCCGCACCCGCGTCGACCGCGTCCTGGCCTTCCTGGAGCGGGAGAACATCGACGCCCTGGCGATGCAGGAGATCAAGTGCCGGCCCGACCAGTTCCCGGTCGAGCCCTTCAGGACGGCCGGCTACCAGCTGGCGATCCATGGCCTCAACCAGTGGAACGGGGTGGCGATCGCCTCACGTATCGGACTCGATGACATCGATACCTCCTTCCCGGGCCAGCCCGGTTGGGCGGCCAAGCCCGGGGTGGAGCCGGTCGTCGAGGCCCGGGCACTCGGGGCGACGGTGGGCGCGGCGTCGGATGCGACGCCGGTGCGGCTGTGGAGCCTGTACGTGCCCAACGGCCGCGAGCTCACCCACCCGCACTACACCTATAAGCTCGACTGGCTGCGGATCCTGCGCCAGGACGTCGCCTCCTGGCTGGAAGCCGAACCCGACCTGCCACTGGCGCTCGTGGGCGATTGGAACGTGGCGCCGAGGGACGAGGACGTGTGGGACATGAGCGTCTTCGAGGGAGCCACCCACGTCTCGGCGCCGGAGCGGGAGGCCTTCGCCGCCTTCGCCGAGGCGGGCATGCACGAGGTCACTCGCGAGCGGGTCGCCAACTACACCTACTGGGACTATCAGAAGCTGCGCTTCCCGAGGAACGAGGGCATGCGCATCGACTTCGTCTACGCCTCGCCGGCCCTGGCGAGCCGTGTCACCGGCGCGGCTATCGACCGCGACGAGCGCAAGGGCAAGGGCGCCTCCGACCACGTCCCCGTCATCATCGAGGTCGACTGAGGCCGCGGAGCGCGAGCGGAAGAACAGACAGAGAGCCGGTGCACAGCCAGCGCACTGCCGCAGGACGACTGACACTCAGGCTGGCGAAACTCAATCGATGAATCAGTCAGAATAATTTGTGAATAATTGTGTGGAAATTAAGTCTCGTACCCCTTAGAATCTAGACATATCAGACATATTATGTCCGTATGAAATATTCGACGCAGCCCGTCAATCGGCGCACAGCCCTCACTCTCTCCTCCTTCGCGGCGCTCACCCTGACGGCCTGCTCGGGACGGCCCACCACCTCCGAACCCGCCCCACAGCCGACGACGGCCCCACCCAGTCAAACTCCCACGAACTCCCCCTCCCCATCCCCCATCGCGCCCCCGACACAGCCCCCCACTCCCTCCTCCACAGCCAGTACCACAGCAGCCGATTCGTCGACACCACCAACGAGGGTCGACAACGGCGCGACCCCAACCTCCCAGGCAGGTGAGGCCGGAGCCCCCACCAACACCCAGGGCCGCTACCTCACGCGAGCCGACTTATTCAACCCATCGGACAGTTTGAAGGAAGATCTCTACAACGTGGCCACCACCAGCAAAAAGAAGGGGATCGGGGCGCGCCTGAGGGACAGCGACGGCATCGAAGCCGAGCTGCGCCTGGAGAACCGATTTCACAAACTCACTTTCAATTCCGGGCAGGACAACAACTCAGCATCCTCCGACCTCACCCTGAGAGTTGAGATCTACAAGGACGGAAAGAGCGACCAGTTCGTCGACATCCTTTTCAATGAGATCAAACCTATTGAGGTTGACGTGACGAACGTCAACGCCCTAAAGATCGACCTCGCCCCATTCAATCAGAACGGAAACAAGTACAATGGTCACGCTTCTCTGACTGGCGTTATGTTCGACATGCGACTCGAGTAACAAAGAGGAGCAGATATGAAGTATCGACAACAACGCCCCACTGACAGCACTCGGAGGTCGACAACGAGGAAACCCACCAATGCCCGAGATGCTTTATACCGCCACCGGAAAGCAATTGCTGCCGCACTAGGTGCAGTGATTCCGCTGTTGACGCTGATCGCAACACTTCCCGGGGCCACAAACGACACTTTCTCTCTGATCGACAGGTTCGAAGAGAAACCAGCATCAACCTCTCACGACCCCATTCCCTCGACCCACAAGGCAACCCCCAGCAATCAGGCAGCACCTCAGGGCATAGCGACAACAGCAGAGGAATCGCCCTCTGCAACAACCGGATGCTACGACGGCAATACTCCGACGCCGTGCGGTTCACCGCATTCCCGGGAGGTGTTCGCCAAACCGGCCGGGTCCTCCTGCGATTCAAGTGCACTCATCCTCTACATGGGCGGAACCCCGGACATCGATCTCCTCGCCTCAGGCATCGACGTCAAGCCTTTCGGAAACGCGGAGGACCAGTGCGTCGTCGAGAGAACATCAGGAATGCCGAACGTATCTCTTAAGGACATCTGGACAGTCGACAACGACCACAACGGCTACAAGGACGGCGGCGAGTTCCGTCGGTGCCTCAACCGTCAGGGTCAGCCGACCTCCTGCGACACCGACCATGCCTCCGAGGAGTTCTTCAACGCACCGACCGACGTCAACTGCGGCAAGAAGTATGAGGAGTTCTCCGGGCGCCCGATCGACCACAGTATCCGGGTGAGCCAGTCGTCCAGTGGAGGCAATATCGTCTGCCGCGCAGAAGTGCAGGTGAGCACCGACAAGCTGACCGCATCGATCCGCGACCTTGAGAACGCCTCCCTCCCCATCAAACAGGGTTAGGAGGAGGCTCGGGCGGAGAGGAGACTGAGCACCTTGCGTGAGGAGTCGTCTCGAGGCGTGTACACCTCGAGACGGTGATCGGGGCTATCCGGTTGGAGCCAGATCTGGTAGTCGACATCCAAACAGCCGACATCCGGGTGGTCCAGGTCCATGGGACCAGTGGTGCAGTCGGCGACCTCGCCGGTGGACCACAGCCTGGAGAAGGCCCGGCTGCGCATGGCAAGCTCCCCGATGAGGCCGGCCAGGCGGGCATCCGTGGGATGCACCCCCCGCGGTCAGACGCAGGTAGCCCACATGGATGCGCGCCAGCTCATCCCAGTTGCGGTACAGGCTGCGGTGCACGGGGTCTAGGAAGAACATTCGCGGGATGGACGGCCTGGTGTCGGGATCTCGAGGCGCGTCATCATCGAGGTGCGGCGCCAGCAGAGCATGCCCGGTCCGGCTCCACGCCAGGACGTCTCCTCGTCTCCCCAGCAGAACCGCCGGCACACTCTCCCCCAGGGCGTGCAGCAGAGCGAGCACATGGGAGTCGGGTTCTTCCTCATCCGGCGCCTCCAGGCGGGAGATAGCCGGACCACGGGCGAGGTTGTGCAGGTGCGCCGTCTCGACGTCGTCGAGCCGCAGGACCCGGGCCAGGGCGTCGAGCACCTGGGAGGAGGCGCGACCCGCCTGCCCCTGCTCGAGCCGGGTGTAGTAACCCGCGCTCAGCCCGGCCAGCTGGGCCAGCTCCTCACGCCGCAGGCCCGGAACTCGCCGAGTCGTCCCGTAGGAGCTCAGCCCGAGAGCCTCCGGCGTCATCCTGTCCCGGCAGGTCCTCAGGAACGCTCCCAGCGTCTCACCGGAAACCTCGACTGAGGCCGTCACTACCTCCACACCGCCTCTGCATCTTCCGCATCATCACTACTACATGCAGCTGTCCCCGGGCAGTGTCTTCTTGGTCCTTCTCGACCCTTCTCGCATGCCCTTTCCCAGCGTAGGCGGCGGCCACTGACGACGCGCGTCCCGAACCTGACCCTGTCGGGTGTACCCATCGCAGAGGCGTGGCCGGGGAAACCGACAGGTCCTGAGCATGAGGAGCATGAATGCGATGGACACCCCCGATCACTGCCCTGCGACATCCGGCACTTTCGACGGCGTCGAACACGCTCCACGGCGCGCTTGGCTCGGTCTTCTCGTAGTGCTCGGCCCGGTGCTGCTGGTCTCCATGGACGGCTCGGTGCTGTTCCTGGCGATGCCCACCATCACCCGGTCCCTGAGGCCCAGCGCCGACGAGGCGCTGTGGATCCTTGACATCTACGGTTTCGCCGTCAGCTCGCTGCTCATCACCTTCGGCAGCCTCGGTGATCGCTACGGGCGCCTGAGGCTCCTGCTCGGCGGAACCCTCGTTTTCGGTGCCAGCTCGGCCCTGGCCGCCCTGTCCGCGTCCCCGGGCTGGCTGATCGCCTCGCGCGCGCTCATGGGACTAGGCGGGTCGGCTCTTCTGCCGTCCGGGCTCGCCGTCCTCAGCGAGCTGTTCGAGAGCCCTCGTCTGCGTTCCCGGGCGATCGGGATCTTCGCGGCCACCTTCGCCGCGGGCTTCGCCATCGGTCCCGTCATCGGAGGCCTGCTGCTGAGCCACTTCTTCTGGGGCTCGGTGTTTCTCATCAATCTGCCGGTCGTTGCGGCCTTCCTGCTCGCCGCCCCCTTCGTGCTGCGGGAGGTGAGGGCCACCCGTCCCGGTGTGGTGGATGTCCCCAGCATCGTCCTGTCCGCCTCCGGCATGTTCCTGGCCGTCTACGCCGTCAAGCGGGCGGCAGCCTACGGCCCGTCCCCGGCGGTCGGGGCTTCAGTGGTTGCGGGAGCCGCCCTGCTGGCGTGGTTCCTCATGAGACAGCGCCGGCTGGAGCATCCTCTGGTCGATGTCGGGCTGTTCAGGGGCAAGGTCTTCACCATCGCGATTCTGACCGGTGTGATCTCCCTGGTCGTGTGGTCTGGGGCAGCCTACCTCAGTGGTGTCTACCTGCAGTCCGTCCTGGGGCTGTCGGTCCTCACCGCGGCGCTGCTCGCCCTTCCCGGTGCGGTCGTCCTGACAGCTACCTGTGTCCTGACTCCGGCACTGGCCGACCGGATCGGACAGCGCCAGGCACTGCTCACCTGCCATATCGCCATGGCGGCAGGTCTCGCTCCGCTCCTGGCCACTCGCGTCACCGGGGGCGTCGGCTGGTTCATCGCCTCCACCGCCGTCGCCGGGCTCGGCTACGGAATCTCCTTGTCCTTGGTGGCCGACACCGCCGTCGGGGCTGTTACCACAGAGCGGGCCGGAGCCGCCGGTGCGATCGCCGAGACCTCCAACGAGGTCGGGAACGCCTTGGGCATCGCTCTTCTCGGATCGACGGCGACCTTCATGTTCCGTCTTCGCGGCCCAGGCGTGGCTCCCACTCTCGGGGAGACGCTCGACGTCGGAGCAGCCTCCTCCACCATCAACCAGGCGAAGGAGGCCTTCGTTGACGGGTTTCACCTGGCCGTACTCCTTTGCGCGGGCCTGGGCGCCCTCGCCTTCAGATGGTTGCTTCACCCCGGAGAGTAGGTCGACATCATCACTGCAATAACCCCAGCATGATGGGAATGACTTAAGAAAGATGTTCGTATTCTTATGTCGCCCACGACGATGAGTATCCAGACAAATAAGACCGAAACCCTGGGAGAGTGCTCCCCATCTCGACAGAGAGACCTGAAGCACACACCCGCTACAGGTTACCAAAATCACCCTCACCACCCAGATTCACCAATGATGCCAATGCTTCATGCCACCCATAAAATATATTATCCCATTCGGTCGGACTCGAATAAGTCCCTCTTTCTGTCGCGTCAGACTCCAGATTCACAGCAGAACTCACTGACCAGCGTCGCTATTCTCGCGTCATGAGTTCTTCGAAACCATCTCCCGCGCGTCGAATCGCCATCGCCCTTCTTCCCATCACCGCCCTGTCCCTGACCGCCTGCGGCAGCCTGCCGTTCTCCTCCTCATCCCCCTCCTCCTCGGCTCCGGCGACGACTGCAGCCGCCTCCCCGTCGGCCACTCCCAGCGCCACCGCATCAGCGTCGGCATCGGCGTCGGCCTCCGCCACAGCCAGCGCCACCGATACGGCCTCCGCCACCGCTTCAGGCGACCCCTCGGCCTCGGCGAGCTCCGGAACGAACGGCCTCACCCCGGAGAACACCAAGGGACGAGAGCTCAGGCTCTCGGACTTCCAGCAGCCGTCGTCGGCGAGCAGCTGGAACGAGAAGCAGTACGACGTCGCCTCATCCACCGGCGTCATGGGGATCGGCACCGACCTCGACTGGCAGCACAATGGCGAGATCGAGCTGCGCCTGGCCAATAAATTCCAGAAGGTCACGTTCAACGCCGGTCAGGCCAATGACTCCAAGAGCTCCGACCTCACCGTCAAGGTCCAGATCTTCGCCGACGGCAAGGAGATCGACACGGTCAATGTTCCCTTCAACGACGCGCACGCCTTCGACGTCGATGTCGCGAACGTCAACGCCCTGAAGATCACTCTCACGCCCCTGGACCGGATGCAGCTCATGCCGTCCATGGGCCTGCACACCACCGGCGTCATCTTCAACGTCAAGGCCGAGTGATGCACAGGCGGCCGTAACCGGCGCGCCTTCCCTACATGACCTACACGGCCTACATGGCCAGGATCTGGTCGCCCAGCACGGGCCACATCCTGCGGTGAACCGTCCCGAAAGGCTCGGCTCCCAGGAAAACGGCCTGGCGCTCGGCGACCGGATCCACCCATATGAAGGAGCCGGACTGGCCGAAGTGTCCGAAGGTCGACGGACTGTTATCCGCTCCGGTCCAGTGCGGGGATTTGGCTCCGCGCACCTCCACCCCCAGGCCGAAGGGATTGGGGGCCTGGCGCCCGTAGCCCGGCAGGACACCGTCGAGACCGGGCAGGACCGGTGCGCAGGCCCGCTCCGCGAGTGCGGGCGAGACGAGCCTCGGCGCGGCCAGTTCGCGGGCGAACAGCGACAGGTCGCGGGCGCAGCCCTCCCCGGAGTGAGCGGGCGAGCCCGGGATGAGAACACTGGCCATTCCCAAGGGCTCGAGCACCGTGGTCTCCACCCAGGTCTCCAGGGGCGTACCGGTGGCCTCCTGGAGCCTGTCCCCCAGGATCTCGATACCGCGGTTGGAGTAGATGCGGCGCGTGCCCGGGGCAGCCAGGCGCTCGTCGGAGTCAGGTGCGATCCCCGAGGAGTGGGACAGCAGGTGGGCGATGGTCGCCCCGTCGGGAGCGGGGGCACCTGCGGGGGCGTCCAGGTTCAGCAGGCCCCGGTCGACGGCGACCAGCGCGGACCAGGCCACGATCGGCTTGGTGACCGAGGCGAGGGGGAAGACCTCGTCGACGTCCCCGGCCTCGATGAGCACTCCGCCGTCGGTCGCGGGGGCGCCGGTGACCACGAGCGCGGTCGGGAAGGGAAAGGCGGAAAGGGCCGGCAGGATGACGGAATCCGCCTGAGAGGTGTCCGGGGTCGTCATCACTCCTCCTCGCCGGGATCGTGTCTCAACGCGGGAGGTCGCACCCCGCGCGCTCGTACCCTACGCCCCTAGGACTGCCCGCTGCGCTGTCTTGTTGGCGGTACCGGGCGGTCCAGGGCAGGGGCGCCCGGGGCTCACGGACACCCCGGCGCCATAAGTCTGCGAATCGC
>NZ_JH470357.1:43148-55608 GCF_000239715.1 Actinomyces sp. oral taxon 849 str. F0330
AGGAGCTCATCGGGGCGCCCGGCCTCGACGACGTCGCCGACCTGCTCGTGGCCGACCTGGCTGGGCGGGCGGTCGTGGCCCACAACGCCCGCTTCGACGTCGGCTTCCTCACCCAGGCTCTGGGGACGCGGGGGCTGCTGGACCGCGGCGCGCGGGTGCCGCGGGTGTGCACGATGGAATGGGCGCGCTATTTCATGACGACGCCGTCGCGTCGACTGACCACCTGCTGCGAGGTGGCGGGGGTGGAGATCGGCCGTCACCACAACGCGCTGGACGACGCCCTGGCCGCAGCCGGACTCCTGCGCCACTACCTGTCGGTGGGGGCGCAGCGGGGCGAGGAGCAGGTGGCCTGGGTGCGGGCCCTGATCGAGGCCCGGCGCTTCACCGGCTGGCACTGGGACGCCCGGCGGGCGCAGACCGGCGCTGAGCGGCTGACGGCCCGTACCACACCCGGCACCGAGCGGGCCCGGCCCGAACCCGAGTCTTCGGGGTCACGTCAGTAGGCGCCCGGACTGCGAATGATGGTTGAGCTATAGGTCTTGTTCCAATCCTGCAGCCCGGGACGAGCCGTCGTGCCACGCTGGCCCGCTCGGAACAAGGACCAGCAGACCAGGCGTGGTCGCGCTGCGCCAGCCCTGATCGGGGACGTACTTTTCCCACGAGGACTGCGTTTTCCTGCAGACAACTGGAGTACGGCCTCAGTCGTCTGCGGGAGAAGTACGTTCCGGACGGAAAACGCAGTTCCCAATCCGCTTGGTCGGCCCCCCCACGCCACCGTCCCTTCCACGGGCCGTGCGGCGCCCGCACCGCTTCCTGGCGAGACCTCTCAGGCCTCCTGGGCTTCCTCGCCCAGGGAGACGAGGAAGCCGTCGTCGTCCACGGCCACCCCGGAGACGGCGGAGACCAGGACGGTGGCGAGTTCCTCGACCAGGTCCCGGGCCGTCTGACGCTCGCGGCGCCGGGAGCGAGAGACCACCTCGGAATAGGCGTCGGCCTGATCCTTGGGAATCCAGCGCAGGTCGTAGGACAGGACCGCCCCGCGCGCCCACGGCTCGCCGCGCACGGCCAGCGGCAGCCCGTCGGTGGCGCCGGCGCGCACCTCGATGCGTCCCCAGCCCTCGTGCTCGGGATCGACCGGTGTCACGACCGCGTAGCCGTCGCGCAGCTCCTCGATGACGTTGCCGGTGGCGGCGGCGACGATCTCCTGGCGCATCATGTCCTGGCGAACCTTCTCCGATCCGCGCCAGGCCTTCTCGAAGACCTCCGGGCCGATGCGCTCGACGAGCTGCTCCAGCTGCTCCGGATCGATGGCATCCAGTCCTACGGCGCCCCTGGGCTGGACGGCCTCCAGGGCGGTGGTGAGATCTGGGGCCACGGGCCGCAGAACGGCCACCAGGTCCTCCGGACCGAGCCATACCGGTGCGTAGACCGTCAGGGAGGCGGAGACCTCGGGGCTGGGCTCGAACAGGACCGGGGCCTCCCCATCCCCTCCGGGGATGAGCCTCAGCGCACCAGCCAGGCGCCGGGCGATGGCGCGCAGGCGCGTGAGGGCCACCAGTTCCGCCCCCGTGGGCTGCCCCTTGGGGAAGGCGTCCGAGAGCGGGTCCAGGCCGGCCAGCTCCGGCGGCAGGGCGCCGGCGCGGATGTGGGGACAGTCCAGAATCATCAGCTGCGTGGTCCACTCCGGTGCCCCGATGAGGCCCCGCATCTCGGCGTCGACCTGCCAGGGCCCCAGTAGGGATGCCCCCGGGAAGAGTTGCAGGCTGGAGACCCCCACCCAGCCGGCCTGGAGGTCCTGGGACAGAGCCAGAGCCTCGACCTCATCGGGAGCGACGTCGTCGGCCAGGAGCAGGACGTGGTTGGTGTCCAGCAAGCCGACCGGAAGCATGGAGGAGGCCGTGAAGGTGCCGGTATCGGCGGGCAGTGAGACGGCGAGGTCGGTCGAGTCGCTCATACGTGCTTCTCCTGGGGGGCGGGGCCGGTGCCGTCGGCGGGGATCGCCGGGGCGTCGGGGATACGGGTGCGGTGGAAGGACTGGTGAGAGCGCGAGGCCGTCGGTCCGCGCTGCCCCTGGTAGCGCGAGCCGGTGGCGCCCGAGCCGTAGGGGGCCTGGGCGGAGCTGGACAGGCGGAAGAAGCACAGCTGCCCCACCTTCATACCCGGCCAGAGCTTGATGGGCATGGTGGCCGTGTTGGACAGCTCCAAGGTGACGTGCCCGGTGAAGCCGGGGTCGATGAATCCGGCGGTGGAGTGGGTCAGCAGCCCCAGGCGCCCCAGGCTCGACTTGCCCTCCAGACGGGCTGCGACGTCGTCGGGCAGGGTGATGCGCTCGTAGGAGGCACCCAGGACGAACTCGCCGGGGTGCAGAACGAAGGGATCGTCGGCCCCGACGTCGATCAGGTGGGTGAGTCCCTCCTGATCGGCGGCCGGATCGATGACCGGGTAGCGGTGGTTGTCGAAGAGCCGGAACCAGCGGTCCAGGCGCACGTCGATCGAGGCCGGCTGAATCATCTCGGGGTCGTAGGGGTCCAGGACGACCCGGCCCGCGTCGAGCTCGGTGCGGATATCGCGGTCTGAGAGCAGCACGGGCCCGATTGTGCCAGGTCAGTAGGGCGAAAGAACAACTGGCGGAGAGTCACATGCCCTCGAGCCGTCCGGGCCCCGAGCGGCGGGCCGGATCCGAGCGGGCAGACGGGTCGTCGCCGGCCTTCAGCCGCTCAGCGGTACGCCGGTGGCGTCGACGCCCCACGGCGGCTCGCCCGGGCGGGCCGTCAGGATGAGAATCCCTTCGATGAAGGCCCAGATCGCGATCGGAACACCCAGGAATCCGCAGCTGAGGACCGAGCCCAGGAGTTGAATAAGCCCCTTGCTCGTGTATCCGAGATAGAAGTTGTGGATCCCGAAAGTTCCGAGGAACAGCGCCAGGATGCCGGCGGCCACCTTCGACTTGCCCGGGTAGGTCGGCGGACCGTAACCGGGGTAGGGCCCGTATCCGGGTGGTGCGCCGTATCCGGGACCGTAGCCCGGCGGTGGACCGTAGCCGCCCTGCTGGCCGTATCCCGGCTGCGCGTCGAAACCGGGCTGCCCGGCGTAGGGCGGGTACTCACCACCCGGGTACTCCCCCTCGGTGGGACCCGGAGGAAGCGCCGGCACATCCGGCTGAGAACCCATGGGATCGTAGGGATTGGTTGGATAGCTCATGTATTCACCGCGCGCCTTGAGAAGTCCGGGAACGGCTGCGAGTGTAGCGGACACGATCCCGCCGGGACGGGCTGTACGTCGTGGACCCGCCACAGAACCGGAACCGAGACGGCGAGCGGGGCTGAGATCGATTTGCGTAGACGGCCGGAGTCTGGGTTAGACTTCCGCACGCACCTGGGGCGCACGTCCACTGGTGCCACGCGGGTGTAGTTCAATGGTAGAACTTCAGCTTCCCAAGCTGACAGCGCGGGTTCGATTCCCGTCACCCGCTCCATCTGCACGTCACTCTGGACACAAGGATTCCTGGCCTGGCCGGGAGGTGTCCGGGGTGGCGTTCTTGCTGTTCCAGGACGGTCGTGGTGGAGATGACATCAGTGCGGGCTCCTCGGGACGAGGGATTGATGAAGCGCCACTCGTCGTCACGACGGGCCCGCCCCCACCCCAGCGATACGCCACCCCTGTCCAACCACCCCAGACACCCTCACCCACCGACTTCGCCGCCCCCTGGACGGCTGATCGGCTCATCCCTATACTTTTTGTGTGCCAGATCACGAATATTCCGTATGCGTGGAGTGGACAGGCAACCTGGGTAGGGGCACGTCCGGATACCGCGCCTACTCACGCGACCATGACGTCCGGGGGATCACCGCCGACCTGCCGGTGATCCCCGGATCAGCAGATCCTGCGTTCCGAGGGGACGCCGACAGGTGGAACCCGGAACAGCTCCTGCTCGCCTCGCTCTCGCAGTGCCACATGCTGTGGTACCTCCACCTCGCAGCAGACGCGGGCGTCACCGTCACCGCGTACTCAGACACCCCTACCGGCATCATGGTCGAACGCCCAGGCGGAGCTGGGGAGTTCACTTCAGCAACCCTTCACCCCGCAGTGACCATTGCTCCCGGCAGTGATCCTGAGCGTGCAGCCGCACTGCACGACCGAGCCGCCGAGTACTGCTTCATTGCCCGATCAGTGCGCTTCCCAGTCCATCACGAAGCCGTCATCACAACTGAGCAATAGGAGAAGAGGGCGGGAACGTTGGGTCCTGTTGCGATTGTCCGGATAGAGGCCGCTTCTCACCAGTCGCTGACGTCACAGTGAGATCCGGCGAGATCTCTTGCTCCTGCGCTCTGTGCCTGCCCTGTCGGGGCGGTTCCGACGTCGTCAGCCGGCGCCGCCCCGCGACATCAGGACAGGATGGCCTGCAGGTTCACCTGTGCGCTGTTCAGGATGCCGGCGGGGTCTCCCCCAGCCAGGCCCGGCAGCTCGTTGTCGAAGGTGGCGACGATGTCGGAGACACCGGAGGCGGACGGCACGGCCTGGGAGTACTCGACGCCGGCCAGGAAGGCCGCCTGGTCGGCGTGCTTGCCCTTCCAGGTCTCTCCAGCGGACTTGCTGGCGGGCACGGTGCCCGCCGCAGCGGCCAGGGTCACCTGCCGCTCGGCGGCGGTGAGGTACTCCACGAGCTTGATGGCGTCGGCCTTGTGCTTGGAGGCCTCGACCACGCCGTAGAAGGTGGGGAACTGCAGGGTCCCCTTGCCGCCGCTGCCGGCCGGCAGCTCGACAACCGTGTAGGAGACGCCCGAGTAGGCATCGGCCAGGGTCTTCACCGTGGTCTCCGACTCCACCACCATGGCGGCCTGCCCTTGGCCGAAGGCGTCCGCGGCCGATCCGGCGGGCAGGTCTGAGCCCCAGGCGGCCGAGCCGGAGGACAGGAGGTTCTTAACCTCGGTCAGTCCCGCGACCGACCCTTCGGAGGAGGCGGTCGCCTGCGTGCCGTCGGCGCTGGTCAGTCCCCCACCGCCCTGGATCATGAAGGCGCCCGCGCGCTCATAGGAGGCGTCCAGGGTCAGGCCGACGACGCCTCCGGAGGTGAGCGCGGCGGCCACCTGGTCGAGCTGCTCCCAGGTGGTCGGATAGTTCGACTCGCCCAGCCCCGCCGCCTGCCACAGCGAGGTGTTGATGAACAGGGCGAGCGTGGAGACGTCCCTGGGCGCCGCGTTGAGCTTGTCCTGCCTGGTGGCACTCGTCAGCAGGGCGGGGTGGGCGTCCTTCACGGCGGGCGAGTCCTTGTCCCAGGCGTGCAGGGAGCCGGCGTAGCTGGACAGCTGCGCCGGGTTGAGGACGACGACGTCGACGGTCGGACCGGAGCTGATTCCACGGGCGAGCTCCTGGGAGATGTCGGAGACGGTCTTGACGTCCACCTCCACCTTGGTCTCCTTGGTGAATGCCTCCACCGCCTTGACCAGTTCCTCCGAGGCGGCCTCGCCGGCGTCGGAGACGATGAGCGCCATCTTCCCCTCCTCCGTGGCCTCATCCTGGGACTTCGACGAGCAGGCGGCCAGCGTGGCCGAGGCGGCCAGCCCCAGGGCGGTCAGGCCAAGCGTCCGGCGGGTCAGCATCATGTGTTCTCCTTGGGGGAATCCCGGAGCGTCCGGGAGCGGGATGGGCCCTGGTCACCGGCTCCGCGCGGGAGCGCGCAGCGTGCGACGTCGGGTGGGGGACGGCGGGACGGGCCACCGCGGCTCGTCGTCACCAAGACGAAGAGTAGGCTACGTCGCCCGACCTTCCCGACCGTGGGACCGACCCCATCTCACAGCAGATCGCGTACGACCAGAACGACGGCGCCAGTGGCCGCCGCATCGACCAGGAACCACGTCACCAGCCACAGCGCCGCGGGCGTGCCGGTCAACCTGGCCAGGGTGCGGTGATCCTGCTCCGGCTCGCGCGAGACGGCGACGTCGCGCAGGGAGTCCCAGGCCCCGACGATGAGAGCCAGGCCGACCCCGGAGGCGACACCGGCTCGCCAGGCCCCGCCCCACCACCACAGCGCCCCGGTCAGCAACCCGACCAGCAGCACCAGGCCTGCCGTACGAATCGAGCGGGACATCACCAGCAGGACCGCCAGAATCACCAGGCCCATCACGAGCACCGCGCTCGCCCAGCCGTGAAGCGCCAGGAGCACGACGGCGGCGCCCAGGGCCGCGGGGGCCGGGTAGCCGGCCCAGGTCGTCAGAACCCGGCCGGGCCCGTCTGGCTTGCCGGCGGTGACGGCGTGCCCGGACAGGTCCCGACTCACGACGAAACCGAGGAAGCGCCGTCCCACCATGAGACCGACGGCGGCGTGCCCGGCCTCATGGACGATCGTCACCAGAGTGCGGCCCCAGCGGCGGGCGGGGGCCCAGGCCAGGACGATGACGAGGATCGCCAGCGCCGGCCACAGCACGCCGGGTTCCAGGCCGACGCCGTCGAAGGGGCGCGCCGGCAGGTCGTTCCAGAAATCGGTCCAGCTCAGGTTCACGGGCGAAAGTCTGCCAGGCCCACCCGCGCCCGCGGCAGCGCTCGGCGCACGCTGTCAGCCAACCGCGGTGTGATGAAGCGAACCGGGGTCACCGGCCCCGTCCAGCGGCTCGGTGGCATGGGGACGGGCAATGGTCGGGACGGCGTGAGCCGGCCTGCGGGCCCCTACCGCCCGCAGCACGAAGGCGTCCAGGCTCTCCAGGTAGGCCCGGCGCCTTTCCGGGTCGGTGGGGGTCGGGCGCCCGCCCATGACGGTGGCGTGGATGAGGGGGATGACCTGCTCGGGCTCCTGGGCGGGAATGAGCCCCTGGTCCATGGCGTCGGTGAGGATCGAGGAGAGCATCTGGGCCAGCAGCGCGCCGTGGGCCCGCAGGCGGCCGGCGGTCCCGCGCGAGACCGAGTCGGCCAGCGGCCCCGACGTCGGGAAGTGGAAGTGGCGGGCGATGAGGGCCTGCTGACGCACATAGATGCGCAGGCGGTCGATCGGGTCCTGCGTCCCGGCCAGCGCCCGGGAGAGCTCCTCGGCGTAGCGTCCAGCCTCATGCTCCATGAAGGCCAGGAGGAGGTCCTCCTTGTCCGCGAAGTGGTTGTAGACGGCCGTGCGTCCCACGCCCGCGTGGTTGGCCACGTCGGACAGGGTGATCTTGTCGAAGCTGCGCCGGCTCATGAGCTCGGAGAGCGCTTGGAACAGGGCGTTCCGCGTGCGCTCGCGGTGCTCGACCAGTGAGGAACCCAGAATCTTCGGCATGAGGTCACCCTAACCTAGGAGATGACGCGAATGATAGAAGTGTCAGGAAAACGGGGCGTTGGCGGCGACGCCCGACCACCTCAGCGCCCCAGTGCCGTCACAAGCGCCTCGATGATCGGCAAGTCGGCGGGCAGCCACGGCAGCTGACGCACCTGATTGGGCGGGTCCAGGCTCACCCACTCCAGTCTCTCGTGATCGGCGCCCGCCCGCCCCCGGTCCCCGACCCGGGTCGGCTCGGCCAGCCACACACGCATCCTGAAGCCGTGCATGACGGGCCAGGCCGGGGCGTCATCACCCGCTCCGCCGCACGGCGGGGCAGGGACAGCCAGTTCCCCCGGAGGGACGAGCTCGGCGCCCAGGCGCGCGCTCAGACCGATCTCCTCGTCCAGCTCGCGGACCAGGGCCTCGGTAGGCCGTTCTGCGGGCTCGACCTTGCCCCCGGGAAGCTCGAACTGTCCCGCGTGCTCGGGCGGGTAGGAGCGGGCCGCGCACAGCAGCGCCGTCGGACACTCCAGGCAGTCCAGGACCGCGGCCGCCACCACGAGTCGGGAGGGACGCCCCTCATCGAAGTCGCTCACCAGGGCTTGCCCCCTGAATCGCCGCCGCCGGGTTTCTCGGTGGCGCCCGAGCCGCCGTTGTTGCGGTCGCGCAGGCGCTTGGCCCGGTCGTCGACCGGGGTCGGAGTCGACTGGGCGCTCGGGGAGCCGGAGGAGGTCTCGCCCGGCGAGCTCGATGCCGACGCCGACGGGTCGGAGCTGGGGGTGGCACTGGGGTCCGAGCTGGGGGTGGAGCTCGGATCGGAGCTGGGGGTCGAGCTCGGGTCACTGGAGGAGCTGGCCGACGGGTCGGAGCTGGGGGTGGTACTGGGGTCCGAGCTGGGCGTCGCCGACGGATTCGGGCTCTGGGAGGGATCTTGTTCGGGCGGGGGCGGAACCTCGCAGGTGTCGGCGGCCTTCTTAGCGGCCTCGACGTGCTCGGTCACCGAGGTGGAGTTGCCGCTCTCCTGGGCCTTGGCGGCCAGTGAGATGTGCGCGACGTACAGGTTGGTGCGAACCATGCACTCCGGGGAGCCGGTCTGCTTCGCCTTCGTCTGGGGGTCGGTCCGCGCAGCCGGCGCCTTGCTCAAGGCCCGGTTGAGGGTGGTGACCGCGGAGGTCGGGTCGTCCGCGGCGAGTTGGCCGGTCCCCAGGTTGAAGTCGACGCGCCACTGCTCCAGCCAGGGATTGATCCTGGCCACCAGGCGGTAGCGGGACAGTGCCGTGTCGTAGTGCCCGGCGGCCACCGCGCGGTTGCCGGACAGCGAGATGAGGAAGATCGACCCGAGCCACAGGGAGATGATGGTGGCCAGCACCGCCGGTACCCCGCCGATCTTGAGGAGTCGACGGCGTCGGCTCAGGCGGGCCTCGCGCCGTCGGGGATCCTCGGGGCCGGAGGGGTCCTGGGCGGATGGGGTCGAGTCCGGCTCCTGGAGGTAGGGGGACGCCTGGTCCGCAGCGGCATCGGTGGTCCCCGGCATGTTGTCGGAGCCGGGCGGGGGGCCGCCCTGCTCTTGACCGAAGCCCTCGCCAGGGGGGTTTCCCGTCGTCATCATCTTCCCCTTCCCACGAGGAGCCGCAGGCGACGGTCGGTTCGAATGAGGTCGATGATCTCCCACAGCAGCAGGCCGAAGGCGATGATTCCCAAGGGCCAGGTCAGGTACACCCGGGCGTTCGTCTTGGCCCGTCCGTCGGAGGTGACGGCCTCGATGTCCAAGTTGGTGAACTTGCTCGTCGGGTCGTCGCCCGACCCGCCGGTGCGGTGGTAGTAGGGCAGTCCCATGGCCGAGGCCACGCTCTGGAGCTCATCGGCATCGATCTTCGACACCGCCGGCTGTCCGCCCTCGCCGTCGGCGATGTAGTCGGACTGGGTGTGTTCGCCGGTGGAGGCCGAGCCGTCGTAGCTGCGCATCTTTCCGCCCTCGGTGGTTCCGTAGCCCAGCACCGCGCCTCCGTCGACGAGTCCGGACAGGGACTGCCAGGAGATGCCCGCGTTCTCGGCCTCCTGGGCGCCGCGGCCGTCATCGGTGGCTTCGCCGTCGGAGAAGATGTAGACGAGGCGGATGTTCTTGGACCCGGACTGGTGGGACTGGGTCAGGGCCAGGCCCAGCACCGGCAGCGCTACCTCCAGCGAGGAGCCGGTGGCATGGCCGGTGACCTCCTGCTTGAGCGAGCCGATCCAGGAGTCGACGGCGTTGGTGTCGTGGGTCAGTGGCAGCTCCGTGGCCGCGGTGTTGTCCAGGGCGATGATGGAGAAGCGCGAGTCCGGGAAGGCCTCCCGGATGGCGCGCATGTCGGAGCGCACCCCGTCCAGCCTGGTGGAGGCGGCCTGATCGACGCCGTCGGGCCCCTTGCCCTGGTAGTCCTCTGCGGCCATGGACCCGGTGCGGTCCACCACCATGTAGATCTCCACATTGGAGACGCTGATCGCCTCGCTGCCGCGGATCGCCGGTCCCGCCATCGCCAGCGCCACGACGACGACGATGGCCAGGCGCCGCCACCAGGCCCTGCGGGCAACCGGCTCGGCGGCGTCTCGGATGAGGCGGCGGCGGGAGACGACCAGCAGGGCCGCCAGGGCCGCCGTCACGAGCAGGACGAGGGGCCACCAGGTGACCGGGATGAATGCGAAGTCTCCAATGACGGGTACTGGCCTCATGCTCGCCTCCAGGTGGTCAGCCCCAGATAGCCCAGGAGCACGAGGGAGAGGACGATGACGAACGTCTGGGGGACGTCCGTGCGGCGGGTCTGCTTCCGGCCCCCGAGCGCGTTGACCTCGGTCTTCTCCAGCTCCTTGACGATATTTCCCCCGGTACCGGAGTCCTCGACGTCGTAGAAGCGGCCATTGCCCTGCTCCTCGGAGACGGTCTTGAGCTCCTCGCGGGACTCCTCGGGGCTCTGGTCGAGCTGGTACTGGTAGGACTGATCGTCATCGGCGCCGTAGATGGAGAACAGGCGGATTTTGCGCTCCGCCAGGAGATCGACGGCGTCGGGGAGCGAGTAGATCTGCTCCTTGTCGGGGTCGATGACTTGGTTGTCGGTGGCGAAGATGATGGAGCGGGAGCGCTCCAGGCCCTGGTTGTCGAAGGCCTGCGCACAGGAGGCGAGTCCGTCGCCGGCCAGGGAGGAACCGTTGATGCTCTTGTTCTGGGTCCCGCCGAAGGCCGCGTCGTACCGGAGGGCCTGCTTGTAGGTCGCGTTCTGCGGGTCGATGTCCAGGACCTCGCCCAGCTCGTCCATCTGCTGGCGCAGCAGCTCGTAGTCGTCCGTGAGCGGGACGATAGTCTGCGCCGCGGAGTTCCAGGCCACGAGTCCCACGCGTTCACCGTCGAAGTCCTCCAGGATGTCGGAGAAGGTCTTCAGCACGGAGGAGTCGATCCTCACCATCGACGTCGACACGTCCAGGCACAGGACGATGTCGCGGTTGGCCAGTGCGTCGGAGCGCTCGGTGACGCGCACGGGGCGCCCGGCGATGGCCGAAGCGCTCAGCAGGCAAGCGGCCAGCAGAACCGCCAGGCCGGCGTGCAACCAGCGCTGAGCCCGAATGCGGGAGCGCACCGCGGGCAGCTGGAACAGGCTCGCCGAGTTGGCCAGACGCCGCGGAAGCTCCACGGTCCGCTGCCCCTCCCGGCGTCTCCAGGGCAGCTGCAGGCGCTTGCGGGGATGGGAAGCGAGCCGCCCGTCGGAACGACGGTCGACGACGAAGACCGCGATGACCGCCGCCACGGCGATGACGACAAGAATGATGAACAGCCAGGGCATCACCATTGTGTGACCACCTCCCGCGCAAGGTTCAGGGCCTCCTCCGCGGCGGACTCCGGCTCACGGTCGAAGGAGGGCTGCTCCCACACGGCGAGCAGCTCGCCGACGTGCCCCAGGGGGTTGGTGTCCAGGGGACGGCCCGCCTGGCGCACGCTGCGCCGGCGCTCCTCCACCGAGCGAGGGCCGGCGGTATCGGCCATGTCCAGGATCTCCGAGACCGTGGCGGTGGTGATCTCCTCGCCGCTGCGGGCCTCGGCAAAACCGCGCAGCAGCGCCGCCAGCTCCAAGTGCAGCTCGCGCAGGTCCAGCTCGCCGCCTTCCCAGCGCTGGGCGATCTCTGTGAGGCGATCACCCCACTGGCGGCGTTCACGAGGCGCCATCGGGATGTCTCCGACTTCTCGGGAGGTGTCCCTGCGAGTCACCAGGAAGGTGCGCAGCAGCCAGGCGCTCACCAGGAGGATCCCGATGATCATCACGATGACCATCCATATCGGCATGAGAACCGGGGGCCATATCTGCACGGGTCACCGCCTCCCTCTGGCCACGGCTGCGCGCTCGCGCTGGAGGAGCTCGGCGATGGAGTCGATGAGGGTCTCCTCGGAGGAGACGACGCCGTATTCCAGGTGCCGGGCGTCGAGCACCTGCTCGACGCCAGCGCGCCACTGCTCGCGCACCACGGCGGCCTGAGCCGCCAGGTACTTGTCGGCGCGCAGGAAGGCGGGGATCTCGAAGGGCAGGTCGATGTCCCGCCCACGGCCGCCCTCCGGACGCAGCGGGTCGTCGTCCTCGATCTGCACGATGATCACCTCGTGCTGGATCGACAGGCGCCGCAGCCAGGTAGCGGCGTCGGGACCGGGGTGGGCGGTGTCGGTGATGAGGACGACCAGGCTGCGACGACGGTGCCAGGTGCTCACCCTCTCCATGAGGCGCGGCAGACTGGAGGAGGGTGCTCCGGGCGCCAGCTCGAACACGCCCTCGGGCGCCCCGGTCACGGGCACGTCGAGGTCCTCGAAGGTGCGGGCCAGCAGGGTCAGCAGGGTCTCGACGTGCTTGGCCCCCGAGCGCGCCGGGCGCGAGATCATCCGGCCGGCGTCCCCGGCCACGAGCGCCACCGAGTCGCCGCGCATCCGGGCAAGGTAGGCGAAGACCTCGGCGACCCCCAGGGCAAGGTCGCGCTTGTCCTCCCCCGAGGGGGCCATCGCAGCCATGGTCCGGCCCGTGTCCACGGCCAGAACCAGCGGCATCATGGACTCGCGCTGGTAGCGCTTGATGACCGGCTGGCCCAGGCGGGCCGAGGACTTCCAGTCGATGTCGGAAATGTCGTCTCCGGGCCGGTAGAAGGACATGTCGTCGAAGTCCTGCCCGCGCCCGACGAAGACCGACTTGTGGCGCCCGTCGAGCAGCCCCGTGGCCCGCCGCA
>NZ_JH470357.1:56308-60235 GCF_000239715.1 Actinomyces sp. oral taxon 849 str. F0330
GCCTCTCGGCGCAGCGCCTCGCGCGAGGGCAGCGGCCCAGTACCGGGACCCTCCTCCGCCGGAGCCGCGGGCCCGGAGGGGTAGCCGGGAACCGTCACCCTCGCCGACGAGGGAGCCGAAGAGGATGCGAGCGCCCCGGAGGCCAGCGGGTCGGCCTGGGGCGGGAAAGAAGGCGGCTGCTGAACCATGGCCGGGCCTCCCTGCCCCGCGGAGGGCATGGCGGGCTGACCGGAGGGCTGCCCGGTCGACTGACCACCGCCCCAACCACCCGGCTGACTGCCGGGCTGGGCGCGGTGCTCGGGCTGCATGCTCATGGTTCTCCTTGCTCGGGTCCTGCGTGATCCCTCACGCAGCGTGCTCGCGATCGGAAAGGTCGAAAGACGGAAAGGCGGAAACGCGATGTGTCGGCAGGCTATACGAGCCGACGGAGTCTGGGGCACCCGGGAGGGGGAAGTACTCCCCACCAGCGCGCAGCAGCCTCATCTTTCGCCGCCATCACGTGGGTTCAGAGGAAATGTGAGACGAATCGTGGTCGGGCCGGCGTCCTCCGGATCACAGACGACCGAGGTTCACCTGGTTCCCGGTCAGGCTCAGCCGAAGCCCATCGTCGGTGACGATCGCACTGGTGGGATGCAGACCCTGCGGCAGGGACCCGGCTGGAACCGTGATCTGCGGGGAGTCCAGTCCGACGTAGCCGAGCAGACTGCTCTCCGCAGTGTCGACATCCACCCCAGTCTCGTCCCCTCCTATCCGGGTGGAGGTGATGGTCAGCACCAGGCTGCCGTCAGCCCCCACCGACGGTACGATCTCCGCCTCACCGTCGATGCCGAGCAGGGAGGCCGAGGCCTGGATGGCTCCCGGATCCTGGGCGCTCGTCCCTGTCCGCTTGGCCTGAAGCGTCATGCCCTGCATCTTCGGGTGCGATTTGGCGGCGAGTGCGGCCACCTGCCGCCAGCTGACGGTGCCGGATACCGTCACCGTATCTGTCGGGTAGGGCGAGCGCAGGCTGATACGGCTGAGGTCGACGTCGACGTCACTGAGCGTGATCGTGGCGCCACCCTGGCCCTTGGGGGTGATCTCCAGGCTCTCGGAGTCCACCGCCAGGCTGTCCAGCGACCCGCCGACGAGCTGGCGCAGGACGATCCCCTTGGTGGCGATTCTCGCGTCCGAGCTGAGCCCCGGCAGGGCGGAGCGCACCGCGGCGTCGATCTGACTGCGCACGAGGTACTCCGCGCCGACGGCCCCGGCAGTCAGAACGACGACGAGCACCAGGAGCACCACCCCCCAGCGCCGGGCGCGACGGCGTCGGGCATGACGGCGCTGATCGCCTTCCGATGCGTCGGGCTCCTCGGATTCTTCCGCCAGAACCTCGTCGAAGAACGCACTCTTGGAGGCAGGTTCACTGTCCTGCGCCTCTTCCTCCTCCCTCGGTTCCAGCTCCTCGGAAGGATCGGCGTCGTCCTGGTCATGCATCACGCCCCGCGCCACGTCATCGCCTCGATGCCGCGGGCGAGCTCTGGGCCACCGGAGCGGTGGTCGCCGAGCGCTCAGCCGTCTCATCGACGGCCGCCCGGTTGGCGGCCTGCTCCTCATCGAGCATGTAGAGGTCCTCAGCCGTGACCATGAGAGTGGATACGGCATGCTCCACCAGCGCGGTGCGCCGGTTGGAGGCGGCCCCGGCAACGCGTCCGCCGCGCAGCCCGCGCACGCCTACCCTGTCGAGCTTCTCGCAAACGTTGTCGAGCTTGCGGTTGAACTTGGTCAACGGCCACCCCAGGCGCGCCGCAGCCGCCGCGGAGGAGGGGATCTCGGCGGCCCCGGTCCCGGCCCGCTTGAGCACCGGCTCGGACAACGCCAGGACGAGCAGTAGCTGGGAGCGGGTCATCGGGGTTACCCCGATGGTGGTCTGTCCCGTGGACTGGCGCACGCCGTCGATCCCAGAGAAGTGATCCTCCCCAGAGGTGATGAGGTTGATCTCATAGGTGGTCGGGCCGGCGGAGAAGGTGAGGATGACTCGAGGGAAGACCAGGGGGATGCGGGCTCCGGGAGCCAGGCGCGACTGGACCAGCCCCTCGCCGTCGGTCAGCGTGGCCGACAACCGGCTCCCCTCGTTGGCGATCCACCACAGCTTCTCGGAATAGGCGAAGACCAGGAAGCGGCGATGGAGGTAGGGGTTGTCATCGATGTCCAGGTCGCCCCCTCGGCCGATGACGAAGGTGTCGGTGGAGGCCACCCGATGGATTTCGCCGGAGAAGTCCAAGACGAGCTCGTCGGGCTGGTCCGGATTGACCTCCGGCATCTCCGTCCAGGTCAGGTCGCTCATGAAATCTCCTTCCACAGGTCCAGCCTCGTGCCGGAGTGGTCAGCAGCGCAACGGCGGGGCTGCTATTGCATCAATTCTTTATGAGTCGTTGTAGGTGCCCGGGATAAGTCTTGCCGACAACCCGATTCCGCACCGGCGAAGCATTGTCGAGCAAAATGTGACCTCAACCACTTTGGGGTCTCAGCCATGCTGGCGGATCAATGCGAAGCGTCACGCCGTCGCCGATATCCATCAGGTCCCCCATGAAGACCGGCGTCGGCACGCCCGAGCCCAGGAGGACGGGCGTCGCGCCGGGCCGCGCCAGCACCGTGCCGTTGGACGAACCGAGATCCTGAACCAGGATGCTCCATCCCGAGGTCGTGAGCATGAGATGGGAGCGCGAGACCATGTGCTGCGGGCTGGGCACCGCCACCAGGGCCACGATGTGCGGGTCATCCCCGCCCGGCACCTGGGGAGCACGTCCGATCACGACGTCACCGGCCACCTCGACGGCGGCACCGGTCGACAGGGTCAGCGTGGCCAGCGCCGGTCGTCGCACATAGGAGAACACTCCCGTCAGGGGCTGCGAGCAGGTCAGGCACTCGCGGATCTCGGGCGGGTTGGCGTGACCCCGGGGGCAGATCGAGGCCCGTACCGGGGGCGCCGCGATGAGAGCGGCCTCCGAGGCGGAGACGACCTCGGTGTTGGGCAGCGCCTCCAGGGGCTGGGGAGCGCGAACCGGCTGGGGCTGCTTGCTCTTGGAGTTGTCCGGCGCCGTGGGGGTATCCGCCGTCGGCTGCTCGCCCGAGCCGGCCGAGGGAGCCGTCGGGGCCCGGTGGGCGCCCCGACGACGACGGCGCCCCGAACCGGGTTCTGGCTCGGGATAGTCGGGGAATGTGCCGACGTCGCCGGTGTCGGCCCCATCGGCCCCATCGGCTCCGTCGCGCCCCCGGCTCTGGCCGAGGGGGTCGGAGGCGTCGTCGGGATCCTCCCAGACACCCGTCTCCAAAAGCTCGGGAGAGGAATCTCCGGGGCTCGGCGGTGCCGGCTGCGCGACGGAGCCCTCGTCGCCGACCGCGGCGCCCGTTCCCGCGTCGAGCCCGACCGCGGCGCCCGCGCCATCAGCGACGGTTGCGGCATCATCGGTGTCCAGACCGGGGGCGCTCTCGGGCTCCGGGTGCGTCGGGGCCGCGTCTCGCGGCAGCTCCGTGACCAGGGAGACAGGCTTGAGCAGTGTGGTCTCGTCGCTGGGCTCCGCCGGGGCGCCACCGCCCGGACTCCTGTCCGCGCCGCGAGCGCTGTCGTCGAGATCGCCGAAGGCCGCGGTCCGCAGGCCGGACGACCGCGTAGCCGTGGTCGTCGCACTCGACGCCGTCGGCCCCACCGTGGGCAGGTAGGTGCCCCCCAGGGCCTCGAGGACCCGGAGCCCCGCCTCGACGGAAACAGTGCGGGACTCGGCCCCGGCGGCAGGACTGATGACGGCGACCCCGTCAACGCCGTCGGCCCGCAGGGACCCGTCCGCCAGGCGCGTCAGCCCCGCGGGCAGCGGAACGCGCTCGCCCGGCCGGGAAATCGGGGAGATCGGGGAAGCGGTCACTGCGCCTCCTGAACGGCGGCGACACCGG